>NZ_SMLC01000320.1 GCF_004349245.1 Actinomadura sp. 6K520
CCGTCCCCGCAGGCCCCGCCGTCCGGACATCCGGCCCCGCGTCCCGTCCAGCCACCGGCGGCACCCGCGAGGCCGGCCCCGCACGCACCGGCCCCGCACGCACCGGCCGGAGCCGCGGTGACGACGCGGTCGCCCGCCGCTCCCCCGGCGACCGCCTCCCCGACCACCGGAGGGCAGGGCTCGTCCGGCCCGTCCCGGCCGAGCGGCCGGAGCGGCGCGGGCTCCGCGTCCGGTCCCTCCACGTCCGGTCCCTCCGCGTCCAGCGGGTCCGGGACCGTGGGGTCCGGGCGGACGGCGTCGCGCGGCGGCACCCGCGGCACCGGCTCCAGCGGGTCCACCAGGCGCGGGATGCTCGGCGCCGGGCTGGTGGAGGTGCCGCCCGTCCCGGCCCGCGACCCGGCCTCGGCGATCATGGAGACGCCCGAGGTGCCGGAGAACCGGCGCTACTGCAGCCGGTGCGACGAGAAGGTCGGGCGGAGCCGGGGCGGCCGCCCCGGCCGGACCGAGGGCTTCTGCCGCAACTGCGGGCACCCGTTCTCGTTCACGCCGAAGCTCCACCCCGGCGAGATGATCGGCGGGCAGTACGAGGTGCTCGGCTGCCTGGCGCACGGCGGCCTCGGCTGGGTGTACCTGGCCCGCGACCACAACGTGAGCGAGCGCTGGGTGGTGCTCAAGGGGCTGCTGGACACCGGGAACGCCGACTCGCTGGCCGCCGCGACCGCCGAGCGCGCGTTCCTCGCCGAGGTCGAGCACCCCAACATCGTCAAGATCTACAACTTCGTGCGGCACGGCGACTCCGGCTACATCGTGATGGAGTACGTCGGCGGCCGGTCGCTGAAGGACATCCTGCTCGGCCTCCGCCGCGACCACGGCGACGAGGCGGCGCTGCCGCTGCCGCAGGTCATCGCGTACGGGCTGGAGGTGCTGAGCGCGCTCGGCTACCTGCACGGCGTCGGGCTGCTGTACTGCGACTTCAAGCCGGACAACGCCATCCAGTCCGAGGAGCAGCTCAAGCTGATCGACCTCGGCGGGGTGCGCCGCGCGTTCGACGTGGACAGCCCGATCTTCGGCACCCCCGGCTACCAGGCGCCCGAGATCGGCTCGCAGGGCCCGTCGATCACGTCCGACCTGTACACGGTGGGCCGGACGCTGGCGGTGCTGAGCTTTCCGTTCCGCGGCTACACCGGGCGGCATCTGCGCAGCCTGCCGCCCCGCGACGAGGTCCCGCTGTTCCAGCGGCACGAGTCCTACCACCGGCTGCTGCGCCGCGCGACGCACCCGGACCCGGCCCGCCGCTTCCAGAGCGCCGCGGAGATGGCCGAGCAGCTCACCGGCGTGCTGCGCGAGGTCCTGTCGGCCGAGGACGGGCGGCCGCGGCCAGCGCCGTCCCCGCTGTTCGGCGCCGGGCAGCACACCGCGGGCGCCGAGATCGCCGCGCTGGCCGACCGGGACGGCGCCGCGCCCCCGCCGATCCTCGCGCCGCTGGAGCCGTCCGCCGCCGCGGCCGCGCTGCCCGTCCCGCTCGTGTACGGGTCGGACCCGGCCGCCGCGTTCCTGACCGGGCTCACCGCCCGCGACCCCGCTGACCTGGCCGCCGCGCTGAGCGCCGCGCCGGTCCCGTCGCGGGAGGTCCGCCTCGCGCTGGCCCGCGTCCGGATCGAGATGGACGACCTGGACGGCGCAAGGCGGCTCCTGGAGGAGATCGCCGCCGAGGCCCCCGACGACTGGCGCGTCGACTGGTACCGCGGCGTCCGGGCCCTGGCGGGCGGGCGCGTAGCGGAGGCCGTGGCCGTCTTCAACGACCTGTACGACCTCGCGCCGGGTGAGCAGGCGCCCAAGCTGGCGCTCGCGTTCTGCCACGAGATCCGGGGCGACATGGCGCAGGCCGCCCGCTTCTACGAGACGGTCTGGCGCACCGACCCCACCCACGTGAGCGCCGCGTTCGGCCTGGCCCGCGCCCGCCTCGCCGCGGGCGACCGCCAGGCGGCCGAACAGGTGCTGGACTCGGTCCCGCGCGTCTCCAGCGACTACCTCGCCGCGCAGCTCGCGGCCGTCACCACCGCCGTCCGCGGCCGCCGCCCGGCCGAGCTGGACGCCGGCACGCTGGTCGAGGCCGGGCGGCGCCTCGCGTCCCTGCGCCTCGACACCGAGCGCGCCGCCGCGTTCGCCGCCGAGGTCCTGGAGGCCGCCCTCGGCTGGGTCCGCACCGGCCGGGCGCCGGCGCCGGGCGGCTCCCGCCCCCGGATCCTCGGCACCGAACTCGACGAGGCGTCCCTCCGGGCGAAGCTGGAGGAGACCTACCGCGTCCTCGCCAAGCTCGCCGACGGCGCGGCGCACCGGCACGCGATGGTCAGACGGGCCAACGCGGTACGCCCGAGGACGCTGTTCTGACGATGGCCGCGGACCAGGAACTCCACGCCGGGCCGTGCCGCCCCCGCGGCGGGCCCGGCCACGAACACGCGCCGCCGGACACGAGCAGGGAGCCGGGCAGATGAGCATATTTCCCGAGTTCACGATCCGCGTGGACCAGAATCCCTACCTCCCGGAGGGCGGACGGGAGGTGCACGCGATCGTGACCGTGGAGGCGCGCTCGTCCGGCGCCGCCGGACCGGGCGGCGGCCGGGCGCCCGCCGCGGAGGTCATCATCATCGACACCTCGGGATCGATGTCCTACCGGGGGAAGATGGCCGCCGCGAAGCGGGCCGCGCGGGCGGCGGTGCACGTGCTGCGCGACGGGGTCCGCTTCGCCGTGGTCGCGGGCGCCAACCAGCCCCGGATGATCTACCCGCAGGGGGAGCGGCTCGCCGAGGCGAACGAGACGTCCCGGCGGAGCGCCGCGCAGGCCGTGTCGCGGCTGGAGGCGGCGGGCGGGACGGCGATCGGGTCGTGGCTGCGGCTCGCCGAGCGGCTGTTCACCGGCTACGACGACGCCGTCAAGCACGCGATCCTGCTGACCGACGGCAAGAACCAGCACGAGTCGGAGGAGGAGCTGGACGCGGCGCTCCGGCAGTGCGCGGGCCGTTTCCAGTGCGACGCGCGCGGGGTCGGCACCGACTGGGAGGTCGCCGAGGTCCGCAGGATCACCTCGGCGCTGCTGGGCGGCTTCCTGGACGTCCCCGACCCGGCGGACCTGGAGGCCGACTTCCTCGCGATGACGCAGGCCGCGATGAGCAAGGAGGTCGCGGACGTGGCGCTGCGCGTGTGGACGCCGCAGCTGGCGGAACTGCGCTTCGTCAAGCAGATGGTGCCGACCGTGGACGACCTTACCGGCAGGCGGGTCGAGTGCGGGACGCAGATCGGCGACTACCCGCTGGGTGCCTGGGGGAGCGAGACCCGCGAGTACCACCTGTGCGTCGAGGTGCGGCCCGGTGACGTCGGACGGCAGATGCGGGCCGCGTGGGTGAAGGTCATGGCCGGCGAGCAGGCCCTCGCGTCCGGGAACGTCCTGGCCGAGTGGACCGACGACGAGGCCAGGGCGACGCTGATGAACGAGCGGGTCACGATCCACACCGGGCAGTCGGAGCTGGCCGAGGCGATCCAGGAGGGCCTGGAGGCGAGGCGGCTGGGCGACGCGGACACCGCGACCGCCAGGCTCGGCCGAGCGGTGGTGCTGGCGCGGGAGGTCGGCAACGAGCAGATCTCCGGCCTGTTGGACCGGATCGTCGACGTCGTCGACCCGGTGCGGGGGACGGTCCGGCTGAAGCGCGAGGTGTCGAAGGCGGACGAGATGTCGCTCGACACACGGTCCGTCCGGACCGTGCGGACCCGGCACGGCGACGTGGCTGGGGGAGGCTGAGGCCCATGCCGGTCTGCCCCAGCGGGCACACATCCGAGGCCGCCGACTACTGCGACGTGTGCGGCGACCTCATGGACGGCGCGCCGCGCGCCGAGTTCGCCCGGCCCGCGCCCGCCCCGGACCGCGCGCCCGCGGCGGCGGCCGCGACGGGCGGGGAAACGGGCGGGGAAG
>NZ_SMLC01000321.1 GCF_004349245.1 Actinomadura sp. 6K520
GATCTCGCGGGTGAAGGCGAGGACGGAGGGGTTGGAGGCGGACAGTTCGACGTAGGAGCCGACGCCGAAGACGGGGTGGCGTTGCCGGATCTCGATCATTTTGCGGGTCCAGTGCAGGAGTGATCCGGGGTTGTTGGCCTGTGCTTCGACGTTGACGGCTTGGTAGCCGTAGATGGGGTCCATGATGACGGGGAGGTAGAGGCGGGCGGGGTCGCATTTGGAGAAGCCGGCGTTGCGGTCGGGGGTCCATTGCATGGGGGTGCGGACGGCGTCGCGGTCGCCGAGCCAGATGTTGTCGCCCATGCCGATTTCGTCGCCGTAGTACAGGACGGGGGAGCCGGGGAGGGAGAGCAGGAGGGCGGTGAACAGTTCGAGTTGGTTGCGGTCGTTGTCCAGGAGGGGGGCCAGGCGGCGGCGGATGCCGATGTTGGCTTTCATGCGGGGGTCTTTGGCGTATTCGGTGTACATGTAGTCGCGTTCTTCGTCGGTGACCATCTCCAGGGTGAGTTCGTCGTGGTTGCGGAGGAAGATGCCCCATTGGCAGGAGTCGGGGATTTTGGGGGTTTGGGCCATGATTTCGGAGATGGGGTAGCGCTGTTCGCGGCGGACGGCCATGAAGATGCGGGGCATGACGGGGAAGTGGAAGGCCATGTGGCATTCGTCGCCGCCGGCGGCGGGGTCGCCGAAGTATTCGACGACGTCGGCGGGCCATTGGTTGGCTTCGGCGAGCAGGACGCGGTCGGGGTAGAGGCGGTCGACTTCGGCGCGGACGCGTTTGAGGTAGGTGTGGGTTTCGGGGAGGTTTTCGCAGTTGGTGCCTTCGCGGGCGTAGAGGTAGGGGACGGCGTCGAGGCGGAAGCCGTCGATGCCCAGGTCGAGCCAGAAGCGCAGGTTTTCCAGCATGGCGTCTTGGACGTCGGGGTTGTCGTAGTTGAGGTCGGGTTGGTGGGAGAAGAAGCGGTGCCAGTAGTACTGGCCGCGGACGGGGTCGTAGGTCCAGTTGGAGGTTTCGGTGTCGATGAAGATGATGCGGGCGTCGGGGTAGCCGGTGTCGTGGTCGGCCCACATGTAGAAGTCGCCGAAGGGGCCGTGGGGGTCGGTGCGGGAGGCGTGGAACCAGGGGTGCTGGTCGGAGGTGTGGTTCATGACCAGGTCGGCGATGACTCTGATGCCGCGGGCGTGGGCTTGGTCGATGAGTTCGACGAAGTCGCCGAGTTCGCCGAATTCGGGGAGGATGCGGGTGTATTCGGCGATGTCGTAGCCGCCGTCGCGCAGGGGTGACTGGTAGATGGGCAGGAGCCACAGGCAGTCGATGCCCAGCCAGTGCAGGTGGTCGAGTTTGCTGATCAGGCCGCGTAGGTCGCCGTAGCCGTCGCCGTTGGAGTCGGCGAATCCGCGGACCGACACCTCGTAGAACACCGCGGTTTTGAACCAGTGCGGGTCGCGGGGCGTCTCGGGATCGAACGCGTCGGGCAGCGCCCGGGTGCCCGGCGCCCCGGCGTCCCGGCGCGGCGGCACCCCCGTCTCCGGCCCGGTGACCTGGTCGGACGTGCTGCTGGTGAGGTTCTTCGGCTGTCCGTGCATGGGTCACCCCGGTTGTGTTGGAGACATCTAGATCAGCAATTCCCGCCACCGCCTCCGGGGACGTTCACGACAGGCAACCATCCGTAAAAATCTCCGCACGCTCCGTGACCATCCGGGCGGTTTCGGGCGCCGGGGGCCCGTCCGGGCGGGGCGAGCGGAGCCCAGCGCGGGGAAGATCGTGCGGGGCGCGGCGGCGCCGTGGCCGCCGCGCCCCGCACCGCCGGGTCAACGCCCGGTAGCCGCCCGGCATGGCGCGGGAAAGCAGCGCAAAAACACGTCGATTCACGGCCCGGCCGCTGGCGTCCGGGCCTTCGAATACTTGCTTCGCGACGGTTGTGTCATGTCCGTGTTTTTAGCTTCGTCACTTTTTCTGTCGCATGCCGGGGGTAGGCCATTTCCAAGCTCAGAACCTGCCGCGCAATCGGCGGCCGCGCAGTCGGCGCCCGTTCACCCGGCGCCCGCGCGGCCGGTGGCAGGGCCGTTGACGAATCCGGACGAGAAGACTTCGTCCAAAGCGATCGGAGGGACAGTGGAGCGCTGGGAGATGTCGCCATCGGTCGTACCGACGCGCGATGACCTCGTGGCGCGGCTGCGCGTCCGCTTCGCCGATGTTCCGGCGGAGAACGTGCGCCGTTGCGTGGACGACCTGTGGTGCTGCTGCACCCACCTCGGGGTGCGGCCCGAGGAACGGACCATCGAACGCCTCGCGGCGTCCCGACTGACGGGCGTCGTCCGGGGCGGGCGCCCGCCGTATCCGGACGGACGCCCCGCGCCGCTGCCGCCCGGCTCCCAGGCCACCGCCCATGCCACCGCCCATGCCACCGCCGAGCGCCCCGCGGGCGCGCGAACCCCGATCGGGATGTGACTGATGAAGGACACCGCCGTGCCGGGCCTGGCCGTCGAGACCCGGCGAGGGTTCGTCGTGCTGAGCATGCCCGCGCAGATCAGCTGGCAGAACTACGCCGGGATCCGGGAGGAGGTGAGCAAGGCCCTGTCCCTCGCCTCGGGGGCCGGCGGCGGGGTCGTCGTGGACTTCGGTGACGCGGTCCTGCTGGACGCGGCGGGCCTGGTCCTGCTGGCCCGCGCGGAGACGCGGGCGCAGCTGCTCGGCTGCCCGCTGCGCGCCGTCGTCCCGGAACCGTCGGCCCATGTGCGGCGGGCGCTGCAGCTCACCGGCCTCAGCCGGCTCGTCCCGGTGCACGCGGACGTCGCGTCCGCCACGGCCGCGCCCGTCCCGGCCGGCGGCGCGCGGGACGTGGACACCACCCACGTGCTGGACGCCATCCGGGCCCTGCACCCGGGGGACGCGGGGCTCACGCCCACGCCGCCCGCCCCGTCCGAGCTGATGATCACCACGACGGCCGCCGGGGACGGCGACCACACGGTGGTCCACCTGTCCGGCGTCCTCGACGCGGTCACGGTGCCGCGGCTCGGGGACACGCTGACCGAGCTGGTCGAGGGCAACCTGCGGCATCTCATGGTGCGGATGCACGACCGGCTCGGCGTGCGGTCCGACCCGCTGCCGATCCTGCTCGGCATCCGCTGGCGGGTCGCCGCCGAGGGCGGCTGCCTCTCGCTGCCGGCGGTGCCCGCCAAGCTCCGCCGGGTCATCGACCGGGAGGGCCTCGCCTCCGCCTTCACCGGCTGCCGCCCCTTCGAGGACCGCCTGCCGGGCACCGGCCTGCTGAGCACCGGGCCGGCCTGACACCGGCGCGCGGGCGGCCGCTCGCGCCTCTTCAGTTCCCATCTGCCCGCGCACGTCCTTCGTTCCTCTGGAACGTGAGGATGTGCGCGGGTTGGGTGTGTGGGTCGAGGTGGACGTAGTTGGAGCGGTGCCAGGTGTAGGTGAGCGGGTGCCAGTCGCCGAGGGTCAGCAGGTCCCGCAGCGGGTGCCGTTCCAGCACATCCCACACATCCGGGTCCCCGGCGGCGGCGAGCCGTTCGAGGACGTCCACGTCCTCGTCCGACACGACCCGGACGAGGCGGGCCAGCGTGCGCCGGTCCTCGGGGGATGCGCCCCGCGCGGCGCGCCGGAACAACGCCACGCCTTCCGTGAGCATCAGCTCGGCGTCCTGGCCGCGCGGGACCTTGATCTGCGCGTCGTGCCACCAGTGCGCGATCGGATCGCCCCACGCCTCCACCCGGAACGACCACGAACCCGTCCGCGTCGGCGTCACCTCCGCCGCCCACCGGTCCAGCCCCTCACCCACCTCGGCCATCCGCTGACCGGGCAGCTCCTCACCCTCCGGCGTGCGCAGCACCACCGCCGCGCCCAGCATCTCGTGCCCCTCACGGAACACCGTCGCCGACACCTCGACCGTCTCACCCACCACGGCCTTGGCCGGCCACCTGCCACACCCCACCACCGGCGCCAC
>NZ_SMLC01000322.1 GCF_004349245.1 Actinomadura sp. 6K520
TCGACCGGCGGTGGCGGCGGCTCATCCGGCGGGGGCGGCCCCTCGGGCGGCGGTGGCTACTCGGGCGGCGGCGATTCCGGCGGCGGCGGATCCTCTTCCGGCGGCGGTGGCGGCGGCAACCGGATCGCCACGCTGCTGGGCGACACCGGCGGCGGGGGCGGCGGCGGGTCCTCGCTGGCCTCCTCGGCTCCCGACGGCGGATCCCCCTCCGGGGGGAACCTGGGCGGCAGCCCGTCCGGCCCCGGCGGCGCCGGCTCGGTCGCGAGCCCGTCCGGCTCCGGCTCCTTCGGCGGCGCCGGCCCGTCCAGCGGCGGCGCCGCTCCCGCGGGCGGAGGCGTCGTCGGCGGCGGCGCGGCCCCGGTGGGCGGTGGCGCACCGGCGGCTGGCGGCGGCTCGGCGCCTGCCGGTGGCGGCTCGTCTCCCGGCACGTCTTCCTCCTCCCCGTCATCTTCTTCGTCGTCGTCCTCGCCCGCGCCGGGGAGCGGTACCGGTTCCCGGGGCGGCTCCCCGTCCGGCGACGGTTCGTCCACCCGCGGCGCGGTGCACACGCCGGGCACGGGGACGTCTCCCCCGGGCAGCGCACCGACTCCCGGCGACGGAAACACGACGCCGGGCAACGGCAGCACGCCTCAGCCCACCGCAGGCTCCCCCGCTCCGGGGACGCCCGACAGCGGCACGCCCTCGAACACCACACCGGCTCCGGGCGGCACGCAGACTCCCGGCGACGGAAGCACCTCTCGGCCGGCCGAAGGCCCTCCCGCCCCCGGGTCCACGACCGGCACCGGCTCCCCCGCGCCCGGGAACGAGAGCGGCGGAGGCTCGCCCACCCGCGACGGCGACTCGTCCGCCCCCGGCTCCGGCACCGAGGGCACCGCACCCGGCGACCCGACGCCCGGTGACCCCGCGGCCGACCCGGGGACCGACCGCGACTCCGCGCCCGGCGGCGAGACCGCCGAGACCGCCGCCGACCCGAATCCGCGCAGCCCGGACGGAAACCCCGAGACGCAGGACGCCATGCAGCCGCCTGAGCAGGGTGGTTCCGGCGGACCGTCCGCCTTCGTCGCACCTGTGCCGATGGGGATGGGCGGCCCGGCGGGAACGGCGTCCCCGGGCGGCGCGTCCGCACCGTCCGGCGGGGGCACCCCGAGGCCCTCGCCCCCGGCGAGTTCCCCCGCACCGTCGACTCCCGGAGCGGGCACCCCCGGGCCGAGGCAGCCGTCCGGCCCGGAGTCGCGGCCCGCGGGCGGCGGCGACGACCCCGGCGGACGTCCCAAGCCGCCGCCGATCGAGAACGTCGACGACAACGGCGTCGTCCGCAACGAGCCGCCGGCCCGGCAGGACGACGCCTCCCCCCAGGAGGGGGACGCACCGCACAACAAGGAGTCCGACGGCACCGCACCGGGTGACGGGTCCGACGGCGCGGACGGGCCGGACCGGGCGCAGCAGCTCGCGGACGCCGCGCAGCAGGCGCGCGACGCCCTCGCCCAGTTCGGCAATGACGCGCCCACCGTCGACTTCTCGTCGAGCCCGCTCGACCCTGCCGCCGCGCAGGAGATCAACAACGCCATCCGGCAGCTCGCCGCCGACTATCCCGAGACGATGCGGGGCCTGTCCCACATCGGCTCCGAGGACTTCGCCCAGTCCCTCGGCCCGGGCAACGAGGACGTCCTCGCCTACGCCACGCCCGGTGCCGGCGACCCGGGCATCTACATCAACCACGACGCCTTCGCCGACAACGCGCAACGCGCGCAGGACGGCGCGGGCGAGGAACAGACCGGGTTCACCGTGCCCGGCGGCGGTTCGACGGAAGGCGTGTTCACGCACGAGTTCGGGCACCACCTCGGCGAGCAGCTCCTGAACGACCCGCGGATGCTGGCCGACCTGAACCGGGCCGTGTCCAACGCCCTGGGCATCCCGTACGACGCGACGCAGCCGCATGACCCCGCCACGCAGCAGCGAGTCGCGGACGGGCTGTCGGAGTACGGTTCCGGCGACCCGCACGAGATGCTGGCGGAGGCGTTCACCGAGTACCGCCTCTCCGACGACCCCCGCGACCTGGCGCGCGCCATCGGCGAGGTCATGGACCGCCACCTCGGCGCGCAGGCCCCCGCCAACACCCCCCAGGCGACCGGCGGGCCGGCGAACCCCGCCCCGAACACGGCACCCGGCCCCAACACGGCACCCGGTCCCAACACGCCGCCGCCCGACCCGAACACGCCGCCGTCGCAGAACCGGGTCGGTGAGAACCCCGCGGAGGGTGCACCCACCGACCAGGGGCGGACTTCCGAGGGCGACGCGACACCGCCCCGGACGAGTGAACCGCCCCGGACGAGTGAAACGCAGCCGTCCCCGACCGACACGCAGCCACGGTCGGACAGCGCACCGCCCCGCACGGACGACGGCCCTCAGCGCACCGGCGACGAACCCCGGCCGGGAGCGGACGACCCTCGTTTCCGGCGGGGAAGCACCGACGAAGGCGCCGGCGATGACACGCGGCCAGGTGACGGCGAACCGGAGGCCCGTACCGATCCTCCGGCCGGGCGCGGGCTGCCTCATCAGCAGGCCGACTGGGCGCCGCCGTCGTACACCCGCGAAGAGAACATCAGCCTCCAGCCCGGCGACCGGGTGGTCGACCAGGCGCCGCTTGAGCCGAACACCAAGTACACCGTCTACGAGACCGACCCGTCGGGGAACCAGGTCCCCCGAAGCGAGGCCTACACGGACGGCGACGGCAACGTCACCCACATCACCAACGTCACACCGGCGGAACCCGGCGCCCCGACCGTCGACCCGAACGAGAACGCCGACCTGACCCGTCCCGATCCGGGCGTCACCCACAAGGTCGAACTCGGGTTCGACGAGCCGCACATCTTCACGGGCGAACCCCACACCGGCGGCGACGAGGGCATGGCGCCCCCCGCCGCGAGGTTCGACCCCCCGGACGCGACGCCGGTGCGGTGGCCGGGTGTCTACGACGTCGGGTCGGACGGCCCGTTCTCGGCCCGGCGGGACCTCCCGCCGAACTCGCGGATCGAGGTGCGCGGCCCGGGCGGCAGGCTCCACGGCGTCTTCTGGACGGACGCGAACCGGCAGGTCACGCACGTCCGGACGTGGTACGGCGACCGGGAGCACGGCTACAACCCGGAGCTGGGCGACAGCAACGCCACCGTCAAGAAGTTCGGCGTCCCGCGGCCCGACACCCACTACCTGGTCGAGCCGCACGACCGCTTCCAGACCGCCGACCCCAACCCGCCGCTCGACCCGCCGGACGCCGCCCGCAGCGGCGACTTCGGCGACGACGGCGTCGAGCCCGGCACGTTCCTCTTCCACACCGACGACCGCGGGCAGACGGACACGGCCAGCGGACGTCCCGAGTACGACACGCCCCACTCGGACGAAGAGCAGCGGAACGACGCGGTCCAGAAGAAGGTCGGCCATATCGGCAAGGGCACCGGTGAGTACCCGGGCGGCCGTTTCGACGGCGGCCACATCTTCCCGCACGAGGCGCGGGGGCCGGGAGAGCGGATCAACTACTTCCCGCAGTGGAGCCCCACGAACCGCGGGAACTCGGGCCCGGGCCTCCTGCCCAGCGACACCTGGCGGCAGTCCTTCGAGAGCCTTCTCGAACAGCGGCACACCCGCAACCCCGACGTCACGATCGAGCGGATCGACTTCTTCCCGGAACCGAACGATCCGAGGATCACACCGGAGATCGTCCACACCCGCTGGACGGAGACCGACAACTCCCAGACCCCGCCGGTCACCACCACGCACTACCGGAGCTACCACAACCTCGACCCGAGCCAGCGCAGCGGTGGCGGCACGACGCCTCCCGCCTCCCCGCCGCCGACGCAGCCCGGGGGCACCGCCCCTGTCTC
>NZ_SMLC01000323.1 GCF_004349245.1 Actinomadura sp. 6K520
CACCACACCCCTCCCCACCTACCCCTTCCAACACCACACCCACTGGCTCCACACCAAACGCGAGGTCAGTGATGCTGGTGACCTTGGACTTGAATCCCCAGAGCACGCTCTTCTCGGGGCGGCCACCGAAATCTCGAACAGCGGTGTCGTCCTGTTCTCGGGCCGCGTTTCGCTCCAGAGTCATCCTTGGCTGGCCGACCATGCGGTGCACGGCACGGTTCTGTTCCCCGGCACCGCGTTCGTCGATCTCGCGCTTCACTGTGGCGAGCAGGCGGGTCTGCCGCACGTCGAGGAGCTCACCCTTCAGAGTCCGCTGTACCTGCCTGAGCAGGGCGCCGTCGACCTCCAGGTCACCCTCGACCCGGCCGACGACGACCGGCGCGCCATCACCGTCCATTCGCGGCCTGCCGCTGGTCAGGGCTCATGGACGCAGCACGCATTCGGCACGCTGAGGCGGCGGGCGGTTGCCGAGGCGGCCGCGGCCGACTCGTCACCTCCGGCCGGCTCAACGCCCCGAGACCTCGCGGGTCTCTATGACCGGCTCGCCGAACGCGGCTACGACTACGGCCCCACCTTCCAGGGCCTCACCCACGCCTGGCAGAACGGCGACGGCATCTACGCCGAGATCGCCCTCCCCGACGACACCGACACCACCGGATACGGCATCCACCCCGCACTCCTCGACGCCGCACTCCACGCCCTGATCCCGGCGGCCCCGGGGGACGAGCCGGTCCAACTTCCGTTCGTCTGGCAGGACGTCTCCCTCCATGCCACTGGTGCGACCGCCGTCCGGGCGCACCTGCGGACTACCGGAGACGGCCAGTACCGGATCACCGTCACGGACGTACAGGGTCAGCTCGTTGCCAGCGTCGGCCTACTTGGTACCCGGTCGATCGATCCAGCCGAGCTTTCTATATCCGACACCGGCGCGCGAGGGCCTCTGTTCAGACGACTGTGGGAGCCTCTCAAGCTTGGTGCCACGTCAACGAAGGCCCGTCCTTACGTTCTGGTCGGCGCGCAAGAGCCGGAGCCCTTTGGTCCGGATGGTGCCGCCAACGCGAGGTCAGTCCCCGACCTTGCGACTTTCGTCTCCTCCCTTGATGACCGCGCTCCCGCGTCCGACCTCGTTGTTTGGCCGTGCCCTCATGGCTCCGCCGTTGACACCGTCGGGGAGACCCGTCGTGTGGTCCACCAGACCTTGGCCTTCCTCCAGGAATTCCTGTCGGACGACCGGCTGGTCGATCAACGACTGGCGATCGTCACACGCGGGGCTGTGGCCACCGGGGCCGGCGACAGGATCGAGGATCTCGCGGGGGCCGCGGCCCGCGGTCTGATCCGCAGCGCCCAGGCCGAGCATCCGGGCCGCATCGTCCTGATCGACATCGACGAAGAGCGCGCCTCTTCCGCCTCGCTGCACACGGCGCTCCGCACGGACGAACCCGAGCTGGCGATCCGCAAGGGGCAGGTATCGGCCCCGAACCTCGTCCACGTCCAGGCCCGCGAGGGCGCGGCAGGCCGCGGGCTCGATCCAGACGGCACCGTCCTGATCACCGGCGGCACCGGGACACTGGGCGCCATCATCGCCCGGCACCTGGCCGAACGCCACGGTGTGCGCCGGCTTCTGCTCACCAGCCGTTCCGGCCCCGACGCTCCGGAGGCCGGCGCGCTGGAGGCCGAGCTCACCGCCCTGGGCGCCTCCGTCACCATCGCCGCCTGCGACGCCTCAGACCGTGACGCACTCGCCATGCTGCTCGCGGACATCCCGGCCGAGCATCCCCTTACGGCCGTCGTCCACGCGGCCGGGACGATCGACGATGCCACCGTCACCGCTCTCAACTCCGCCCAGCTCGATCGTGTGCTCACCCCCAAAGTCGACGCGGCGTGGCATCTGCACGACCTCACCAAGGACGAGGACCTCAGCGCGTTCATCCTGTTCTCGTCGCTGGCCGGAACCCTCGGTTCTCCCGGGCAGGGGAACTATGCGGCGGCCAACGCCTTCCTGGACGGGCTGGCACACCACCGCCGTGTCCTCGACCTGCCCGCGGTCAGTCTCGCCTGGGGGCTCTGGAGTCAGGCAAGCGGGATGACCGCTCATCTGACCGAAACAGACCACCACCTCATGGCCCGGTCCGGTCTGGCTCCGCTCACCGTCGACCAGGCCCTCGGACTCTTCGACAGCGCCCTCGCGCTTACCGAACCCGTGCTGGTCCCCGCCAACATCAACATAAGGAAACTCCGGAGGCAGAGCACCGCCGCACGTCCCGCAGCGCACACGCCGGGCTCGCCCGTCCTCGACCAGGAGGGCCTCCAGGATTTGGTGCACGCCACCACCGCGGCGGTCTTGGGTCATGAGCGACCCGAACAGATCGAGACCGCGCAGGCTTTCAAGGATCTCGGGATCGACTCGCTGACCGCCATACAGATCCGCAATCGGCTCGCCGAGGCGACCGGCCTGCGACTGCCCGCCACGCTGGTGTTCGACCACCCGACACCCGGAGCCCTGGCCCTCCACCTCCACCAGCGGCTCCAGGGGGAATACGGGACCGGCGCCGCGGCCGCCACCGCGGTCGCACGCGACGAGCCGATAGCCATCGTCAGCATGGGGTGCCGGTTCCCAGGCGGAGTCTCATCGCCCGAGGACCTGTGGACGCTGGTGCAGCAGGGCCGCGACGCCATCACCCCCTTCCCTGACGGCCGGGGCTGGGACCTGGACGCCCTTTTCGATCCCGACCCCGATGCCTCCGGGAAGTCCTATGCGCGTGAGGGCGGGTTCCTGCACGACGCCGACCAGTTCGACGCCGCGTTCTTCGGAATCTCGCCCCGCGAAGCGACCGCGATGGATCCGCAGCAGCGGCTCCTGCTCGAAGTCGCCTGGGAAACCATCGAGCGCGCCGACATCGACCCGACCAGCCTCCAAGCGAGCCGGACCGGGGTCTTCGCCGGCGTCATGTACCACGACTACGGTGCCCGTTTTCTCCAAGCACCGAAAGAGTACGAGGGATACATCGGCAACGGGAGTGCGGCCAGTGTCATCTCCGGCCGGATCTCCTACTCGCTCGGGCTGCAGGGCCCGGCGGTGACGGTGGACACCGCGTGCTCGTCGTCACTGGTCGCGTTGCACCTCGCCGCACAGGCCCTGCGCGGCGGCGAATGCGACCTCGCACTGGCCGGCGGCGTCACCGTCATGTCCACACCAGGACTGTTCATCGAGTTCAGCCGCCAACGCGGACTGGCACCCGATGGCCGCTGCAAGCCCTTCGCCGCCTCAGCCGACGGCACGGTCGGCGCCGAAGGCGTCGGCCTGGTCCTACTGGAACGCCTGCCGGACGCCCAGCGCAACAACCGCCACATCCTGGCCGTCATCCCCGGCTCAGCCATCAACCAGGACGGCGCCTCCAACGGACTCACCGCCCCCAACGGCCCCGCCCAAGAACGCGTCATCCGCCAAGCCCTCACCAAAGCACACCTCACCCCCGACCAGATCGACGTCGTCGAGGCACATGGCACGGGTACCGCACTTGGCGACCCGATCGAGGCCAACGCTCTCCTCGCCACTTATGGCCACGATCGCCCCGAAAACCAACCCCTCTATCTGGGCTCTTTGAAATCCAACATCGGCCACACCCAGGCCGCCGCCGGCGTCGCAGGCGTCATCAAAATGGTCCAAGCCATCAACCACCGCCAACTCCCCCAAACCCTGCACATCGATAAGCCTTCCCCCCACATCAACTGGAACTCAGCGGCCGTCACACTATTGACCCAAACTCAACCCTGGCCCGAACTGGACCGGCCCCGCCGCGCCGCCATCTCCTCCTTCGGCATCAGCGGCACCAACGCCCACCTCATCCTCGAACAACCCCCCACACCCA
>NZ_SMLC01000324.1 GCF_004349245.1 Actinomadura sp. 6K520
GGGCGGGGTCCCCGGTGCGGGGCGGGCGCACGGGCCGGGCCGAGATTCGTCCCGTGCGGCCGCCTGCGGTCAGCCCTGGGGGTGGAGAGGGGCTGTCCAAAATTGCATCGTGGCGGCCGGGCAGTGTCAACGGATCAAGCCGCCACTGGATTTTCAACGGCGCTGAACGGAGCCGTTCAAAATTCTGAAACCGGCCTCTGAGCTGCGCCGTCGGGGCGATCAGCTGCGGAACGCGATGCCGTCGACGCCGGCCTCGACGAGGCTTGCGGTGCCGGCGTCGGCGGCCTCCACGAGGATGCGGACGGTCTGCCCGGCGTACGCGGTGACGTCGGCCTCGTGCGTCCGCCAGGAGCCCGCCCGGTTGGTCGCGGCGCCCGGCTGGTTCAGGACGGTCGTGGACCCGTTCGGCCCCACGATCGACACCCGCAGGTAGTCGGACGACGAGCTGTTGTCCAGGTGGCCGAGGTACCAGGAGAACGACAGGGTCCGCGTCCCGGCGGGGAGGGCGATCTGGCCCGACCGGATGGTGCTGGTGCCGCCGTCGAGGTCGTTCGCCCCGGCGGACGCGCCCGCGGACGCGCCGGTGGTCAGCGCGCCGCTGCCGTTCGCCGCGGCGAGCTGGAGGGCGGTGCCCGAGTAGCTCGTCGGCTGCGGTGCGCCGCGCTCCCAGGTGCCCGCCGTCGCGGTGTCGGTGCCGCCCGGGTCGGCCGTCCAGCCCGTGTTGGTCTCAAGGTCGTCGGAGTAGACGACGTCCCCAGGCGGTTCCTGCGTGCCGCCCTCCCCGCCCAGCGTCCAGACGGCGTGGGCGATGGCGTCGGAGTTGCGGTCCAGCGCGGTGTCGTTGATGTTGGCGGTGGTGTCGCAGGAGGCGTGGTAGCACCGGTCGAACGCCACCCCGGCCTGGCCGCCCCAGAGCTGTGCCTGCTGGGTCGTCTTGCGTCCCTCCGCGCCCGTGAAGAGCCCGCCGGCGGGGATGCCGACGCGGATGAACGGGCCGTAGTCGGAGCGTCCGTCGAACGCGGTGTCCTGGACGGGCACGTTGATCGTCGCGAAGTGGCCGCGCAGCACCCGCTCGATCTCGGCGGAGCCGGCGGGGCCGCCGCTGCCGCTGGAGCCGTCGCCGTCGTAGGCGAAGTAGCCCGCGTTGGGCGAGCCGACCATGTCGAAGTTGAGGTAGCCGCCGATCCTCGACCGCTCGCTGGACGACAGGTTGTTGACGTAGTGCGTCGAGCCGATCAGGCCGAGCTCCTCGGCGCCCCACCAGGCGAACCGCAGGTGCCGGTCCGGCTGGTAGCCCGTCCGGGCGACGGCGAGCGCGGTCTCCAGGATCGCCGCGGAGCCGGAGCCGTTGTCGTTGATGCCGGGGCCCGCGGTGACGCCGTCGAGGTGGCCGCCGACCATCAGGGTGTCGTTGGTGTCGCCGCCCGGCCAGTCGGCGATCAGGTTGTAGCCGGTGGCGCTGCGGTAGGTGAACGACTGGATGGCGGTCTGGTATCCGGCCGCGTCCAGCCTCGCCTTCACGTAGTCGAGGGAGGCGCGGTAGCCGGGGCGGCCGTGGGCGCGGTTGCCGCCGTTGGCGTTCGCGATGTTCTGGAACTGCGTCAGGTGTGTTTTGACGTTCGCGATCGGGATGTCGGGCGCGGCCAGCGCCGCGGCCGGGGGCGCGGCCGACGCGGCGCCCGGCAGGAAGGCGGCGACAAGCAGGGCGGCCGCCCCCAGGGTGGCCATCTTGCGCGATCTCATGGTGTTTCCTCCAGGTGGGGACGCGGCCCGTGACGGGGGAGCGGGCCCCGTCACGGGCCGCGGGCGGGGGGCGGTCAGGAAGCGGTGATCTGGACGTTGTCGAGGCCGGTCTCGACGAGGCTGGCCGTTCCGGCGTCGGCCGCCTCGACGACGAGGCGGACGCTCTGGCCCGCGTACGCCGACAGGTCGTACGTGGCCGTCTGCCACGATCCGGCCCGGTTGGTGGCGGCCCCGCCCGCGCTCAGCGCGGTGCTCGACCCGTTCGGCCCGACGACGCGGACCCGCAGGTAGTCGTCCGCCGAGCTGTTGTTGAGGTGGGCGAGGTACCAGGAGAAGCGCAGCGACAGGGACCCGGCCGGAAGGGCGATCGCCGGTGACCGGGCGGTCGTCACGCCGCCGTCCAGGTCGTTGCCGCCCGCGGCCGACCCGGCCGCGGCGCCGGTGGCCAGGCCGGCGCTGCCGCCGGCGGCGGCGAGCTGCAGGCTCGTCCCGGACCAGCTGGTCGGCTGCGGGGTGCCGCGTTCCCAGGCGCCCGCCGTCGCGGTGTCGGTGCCGTCAGGGTCGGTCGTCCAGCCCTGCGCGGACTCGAAGCCGTCCGAGAAGACCGTGTCCGGCGGCTCCTGGCCGCCGCCGCAGGGCTGCTCGCCGCTCTGCGCCGGGACGCTGACCGCGCTCCAGGCCGCCTTCACCGCGTTGCACTCGGTGGCGGAGCCGGGGAACAGCTCCAGCGCGGCGTTGACCGTCTCCACCCGCGCCCTGGCGTGGCTCCAGTTCGTCACCTTGCGGTTCAGGCCGCCCATGAAGATCTGGCCGGCCTTCTGGATCCCGATGCCGGTGACGGTCGAGCCGTCGCACGTCGGGCTGGCCGGGCCGTCGGAGGGGTTCGACCCTTCGGCGAGCAGGTAGAACCAGTGGTTCTGCGGGCCCGCGGCGGCGTGCACCTCGGTGCGCGGGATCGAGGACGAGTAGCAGTTCGGGTCCCCCAGCGCGGCCGGGTTGTACATGTTCCGGATGGGGCCGTTGCCGACCAGGTCGACCTCCTCGCCCACCAGGTAGTCCGGCGGGTCGAGGTTGGCGGGCTCGTTCATGTAGTGCTCGGTCAGCGCGCCGAAGATGTCGCCGGCCGACTCGTTGATGCCGCCCTTCTCGTTGCCGTTGCCGCCGCCGGCGCCGCCGGGCGTGGTGCTGAACACGGCGTGGCCGTTCTCGTGCGCGACGACGTCGGCGCCCGTGGCCTGGCGGGTGCCGGCCGAGTTGCGGCCGTAGTTGGTGTAGCTGCCGTTCCAGTACGCGTTGGCCTGGTTCAGGCCGACGCGCATGGGGAAGCCGCCGCCGCTGCCGTTGATGCCGTTGCGGCCGAGCCAGCCGCCCAGCATGTCCCACTGCTTCTGGACGGCGTACATGGCGTCGACGCAGGCGGTCTCCAGGTTGGTGCCGCTGCCGTTGCCCCAGGCGCTGTCGGTGCCGGTGTAGGTGGAGCCGTTCTGGCCGCCGCACCGGACGCCGGAACGCAGCGGGTCGGTCATCGAGGTCGCGGCGGTGCTGATGTCGACGGTGCCGTGGTAGTGGCTCTGGTCGTCGGCCGCGGCGGCGTCGCGGACCTCGTCCCAGGTCTCGACGACCTTGCCGGTCTCGGCGTCCACGTACACGTGCAGCTTCGTCGGCGCCTTCTCGTGGGTGCCGGTGACGACCGTCTCGTAGACGAGGCGTCCCGTACCCTCGGCGAGGACCATCAGGCGGGGCGCGGACGCGCTCTCGACCTCGGACACGCGGGCGCGGGACGTCTTCGCCGCCCGCGCCGCCGGAACCGCCGCCTCGGTCGAGACGTCGAGCTGCCGCGTCTGGCCGAGGGACGTGCTGAGCACCCCGCCGGCGGCGTCGGTGGTGACGACGAAGTCGCCGCCGTACACGGGCAGGTCGTCGTAGTAGCGGTCGTAGGAGACGTGCTGGAGGCCGCGCAGGCCGGAGGTGACCCCGCGCCGGACGATCTTCTCTTCGGGGGCCTTCTTGAACTCCGCGGGCTGCGCGGCCACGAGGCGGTCGGCCGCGGCGGCGGCGAGGGTGCGGGGGTCCGGCCTGCGCGGCCTCCAGCACGTCTCCTACGACCGCTACTACGACGACC
>NZ_SMLC01000325.1 GCF_004349245.1 Actinomadura sp. 6K520
CGTTGGTGCCGCTGACTCCGAAGGAGGACACAGCGGCACGGCGGGGCCGGTCGACCTCGGGCCAGGGCTGAGCCTGGCTGAGCAGGGAGACGGTTCCCGAATCCCAGTTGATGTGGGGGGAGGGCTCGTCGGCGTGCAGGCTTGGGGGGAGGTGGCTGTGGTTGATGGCCTGGACCATCTTGATGACCCCGGCGACCCCTGCGGCGGCCTGCGTGTGACCGATGTTGGATTTCAGAGAGCCCAGGTAGAGCGGCCGGTCCTGCGTGTGGTGGGTGCCGTAGGTCGCGAGTAGCGCGTTGGCCTCGATGGGGTCGCCCAGTGCGGTGCCCGTGCCGTGGGCCTCGACGGCGTCCACATCACCGGGGTCAAGCTGAGCACCGGCGAGTGCTTGGCGGATGACGCGTTCTTGTGAGGGTCCGTTGGGTGCGGTGAGGCCGTTGCTGGCGCCGTCCTGGTTGACCGCCGACCCCTTGATCACGGCCAGGATGTGCCGGCCGTTGCGCTGGGCGTGCGACAACCGTTCCAGCAGCACCAGACCGACGCCCTCCGCGCCTGCGAAGCCGTCGGCCGCCGCCGAAAAGGGCTTACATCGGCCGTCGAAGGCGAGGCCACGTTGCCTGCTGAACTCGACGAACATCGTGGGGGACGACATGACAGTGACGCCGCCGGCCAATGCCAGATCGCATTCACCGGTACGGATGGCCTGGACGGCAAGGTGAAGTGCGACGAGGGAGGACGAGCATGCGGTGTCGACGGTGACCGCAGGTCCCTGCAGGCCCAGGATGAAGGAGACTCGGCCCGACGCGACACTGCCCGCGCTGCCGTTGCCGAGATGCCCTTCGAGATCGTGTGGGGCCTCGCGGAGACGGCCGGCGTAGTCGTTGTACATGACGCCGGTGTAGACGCCGGTGGAGGTGTCTTTGAGTGTGGTGGGGTCGATGCCGGCGCGTTCGATGGTTTCCCAGGCGACTTCGAGCAGGAGCCGCTGCTGGGGGTCCATCGCCGTAGCCTCGCGGGGGGAGAGCCCGAAGAACGCGGCGTCGAACTGGTCGGCGTCGTGCAGGAACCCGCCCTCACGCGCGTAGGACTTCCCGGGTGTATCGGGGTCGGGGTCGAAGAGGGCGTCCAGGTCCCAGCCCCGGTTGTCGGGGAACGGGGTGATGGCGTCGCGGCCCTGCTCGACCAGCTCCCACAAATCCTCGGGAGACGACACACCACCCGGGTACCGGCACCCCATCCCCACTATCGCGATCGGCTCGTCGACCGATTCACGGAAGTTCCCTGCCGGGGCCTCTGTCGGCTCTCCCGCCGCCAGTTGGTGAAGGTAGGCACTGAGGCCCGCCGGGGTGGGGTGGTCGAAGATGAGCGTGGCGGGCAGTCGCAGCCCCGTGACATCAGCGAGTCGGTTGCGGATCTGGATGGCGGTGAGGGAATCGAACCCCAGCTCCTTGAAGGTGCTCCCCGATTCGATGGCTTCAGGACCCGGGTAGCCCAGGACGACCGCGGCGGTGGCGCGCACCAACTCCGCGAATTCCTCCTCCGAGGAGGGATGGGCGGTGCCGGAGGTTTCCGGGCGCCGCTCATGAAGTGCCGTGGTGTCCAGCTTGGCGGGAATGAGTGAGGCGCCAGGGTGGGTGAAGGCGGTGTCGAAGAGCTGGAGGGCTTGCCGGGTGCTCAGCGGGCTGAGCCCGGCGTGGGTGAGCCGCGCGTGGTCGCCCTCCCTGAGGTGGCGGGTCATTCCGCTCGCCTGGTCCCAGAGGCCCCACGCGAGGCTGGTGGCGGGAAGGCCCCGGTCATGCCGGTGGTGGGCGAGGGCGTCGAGGAAGGCGTTGGCGGCGGCGTAGTTGCCCTGGCCGGGGGAACCGAGAACGCCGACGATCGACGAGAAGAGGATGAACGCCTTGAGGTTCCTGTCCTTGGTCAGTTCGTGCAGGTGCCAGGCGGCGTCGGCCTTGGGCGCCAGGACCTTGCCGACCTGGTCGCGGCTCAGATTGGCAAGGGTGCCGTCGTCGAGGACCCCCGCCGTGTGAACGACCGCGGTGAGCGGATGCCGGGCGGGAATCGCTGACAGCAGGTCGGACAGCGCCTCCCGGTCGGTGATGTCGCAGGCCGCGACGACCACCTCGGTGCCCAGATCGGCTAGCTCGGCGCGCAGTTCGGTGGCGCCCGGCGCGTCGGGCCCGGAACGGCTGGCGAGCAAGACATGCCGGACGCCGTGCTCGGCGGCGAGGTGACGAGCGACGATCGCGCCCAGCGTTCCGGTGCCTCCCGTGATCAGAACGGTCCCGTCCGGGTCGGGCGGCTCCGGAGCGAGGTCCTCTGTCAGCGGTGCGGTCTGTGCGATGTGAGGAGTGCGGAGGTCTCCGCGGCGCACTGCCAGCTGAGGATGGCCGCTGCCGAGCGCGGTGGGCAGCGCGGCCAGGCTGGCGGGATCGTCGTCCACGTCGACCAGGACGTATCGATCGGGGTGCTCGGTCTGGGCGGTGCGCACCAGCCCCCACACCGCCCCGAGAGACGGAACCTCGATGACGTCGTCTGGGTCGGCGGACACGGCCTGACGGCTGAGGACGACCAGCCGCGACGAACGCAGCCGGTCGTCCTCGACCCAGGTCCTCAGCAGATCCAGAACGCTCGCGATGAGGCTGTGCGTGTGGCCCACGACATCGGCCGTTGATGGGACCGGACAGCGCCAGAGGACGAACGCCGGTACCGGGCCTCCGGCGTCGATCGCCCGAAGCAGGCTGGGCAGATCGGGGTGATGAGCCTCGGCGGTGGCCGCAGGCTCCGCGTCATCGCCGTCGCCGATGAGCGTGTAGGCCGGGAGTCGCCCACCCGAAACCCGGACAGGCGTCGTCCTCCACTCCTGCCGGAAGAGGAAGCGGTCGCTCGTGCTGTTCGCGGAGGCGAGGCGCTTCGCGGGAATGGGGCGAAGTGTCACGGTGCCCACGGTCATGACGACATTGCCGTCAGGGTCATGCGCCGTGATCGCGGCCTGGTCCTGCTCGGACCGGAGTTCGACACGGAGGACGGACGCCCCGACGGCGTGAAGAGTGACGTTCCGCCAGGTGAACGGGAGCTGGATCGACTCGTCCTCGTTCTGCGCGTCGGGGAGGAGCGTGTGCAGGGCGGCGTCGAGGAGTGCGGGGTGGATGCCGTATCCGGTGGTGTCGGTGTCGCCTGGGAGGGCGATCTCGGCGTAGCGGCCGTCGGGGCCATGCCATGCCCGGGTGACGCCCTGGAACACGGGACCGTACTGGTAACCGTGCCCGGCCAGCCGGAAGTAGAAGCCGGTGAGGTCGATGGGGGAGGCGCCCGGTGGCGGCCACTGTCTCGCCTTCTCATCCTCCCCGGTGGAGACCGGAAGCGGAGTGAGGCTGCCCGTGGCGTGCCGGGTCCAGGAGACTGCGGCATCGGCGGTGACCGGACGCGAGTGGATGGTGATGGCCCGGCGGCCATCGTCGTCGGTGGGTTCGACGGTCACTTGGAGATCGACGCCACCTTGTTCGGGCAGGAGCAAGGGGCTCTCGAGCGTGAGTTCCTCGACGTGCGGCAGTCCTGCCTGCCTCCCGGCATGGAGCGCGAGTTCGACGAACGCGGCGCCCGGGAGCAGGACGGTGTCGCGCACCACGTGGTCGGCGAGCCAAGGAAGGTCCTGCGCTGACAGGCGTCCGGTGAAGAGAAGAGTCCCTGAGCTGGAGAGCTCTGTTTCGGTCTTGAGAAGCTCATGTCCGCTGGAGCCGAGCCCGAGGCTCTCAGCGCTGGTGCCGCGTCTCGTGTGGAGCCAGTGGGTCCGATGCTGGAAGGGGTAGGTGGGGAGGGGTGTGGTGTGGGGGGTGTGTGG
>NZ_SMLC01000326.1 GCF_004349245.1 Actinomadura sp. 6K520
CGACGGGGCCGGGGCGGGCCCCGGGCGCGGTCTCAGGGTCGGACCCTGGTTCGCCCCTGCCTTCCGGGCGGGCGGGACTACTCCGGTAGGACGACCCCCACGGCGCTTCTCCTGCCTCGGGGGGACGGGCAAGTCCGTTCCTGGGGTCCATCAAAGGAGGTCTCCGGCCTTCTACTGTTTTGTACGTCGGATCGTCGGGGGCCGAGCACGGTCCGGCCATACGCATTTGCTCACTCGACCTGCTCACTCGACTACGGGAGTTTCACGTGACGAACACCGCCCCATCGACCGCCGGCGCGCACACCGTGCCCGGGGAGGGCGACTTCGCCGCACGGACCCAGGGGATCGCGAAGGTGTACGGGCACGGCGACGCCCGGGTCGTCGCGCTCGACGGGGTCACCGTCGGCATCCCCCGGGGCCGGTATACGGCGATCATGGGCCCGTCGGGGTCGGGGAAGTCGACCCTCATGCACTGCATGGCGGGTCTGGACTCGGTGGACTCGGGGGAGGTCTACATCGGCGACACCGAGCTGACCCGGCTGAAGGACAAGCAGCTGACGAGGCTGCGGCGCGACAAGGTCGGTTTCGTCTTCCAGGCGTTCAACCTGGTGCCGACGCTGACGGCGCTGGAGAACATCACGCTGCCGATGGACATCGCGGGCCGGAAGCCGGACCGGGAGTGGCTGGACACGGTGATCGACACGGTGGGGCTGCGGCCGCGGCTGAAGCACCGCCCGTCGGAGCTGTCGGGCGGGCAGCAGCAGCGGGTGGCGTGCGCGCGTGCGCTGGCGGCCCGCCCGGAGATCATCTTCGCGGACGAGCCGACGGGGAACCTGGACTCGCGGTCCGGCGCGGAGGTGCTGGGGTTCCTGCGGGACTCGGTGCGGCGGATGGGCCAGACGATCGTGATGGTGACGCATGACCCGAGCGCGGCGGCGTACGCCGACCAGGTGCTGTTCCTGTCCGACGGGCAGATCGTCGACACGATGCCGGAGCCGACGGCCGAGCGGGTGCTGGAGCGGATGAAGGGCTTCGACTCCGGGCCCGCCGAGTCGCCGGTCCTGGGCGCGCAGGGGCCGGACGCGCAGGGGCCGGGGGTCGCGGCGCGATGATGGGCAAGGTCACGCTCCGCAACCTCGCGGCGCACAAGATCAGGCTGGTGCTGACGGCCGTCGCGGTGATCCTCGGCGTGGCGTTCGTCGCCGGGACGCTGATGTTCACCGACAGCATGAACAAGCGGTTCGACGACCTGTTCAGCACCATCAGCCAGGACATCGCCGTCGACGTCCGGGCGAAGAAGGTCGTGGGCGGCGACGACGACGGCATGTCGGCGCAGCCGGTGCCGGCGTCGGTGCTGGAGACCGTCCGGGGCGTGGACGGGGTCGAGAACCCGATCGGGAACGTCACCGGGTACGCGGCGGTCGTCGGCAAGGACGGGAAGATCGTCGGGACGCCGCAGAACGGCCCGCCGCAGCTCGGGGTGAACCTGACCGAGAGCGCGTTCTACGACCTGACGTCCGGGCGGGCGCCGCAGGGCCCGGCGGAGGTCGTCATCGACGAGGCGACCGCCGAGAACGGCGAGCTCGCGATCGGCGACACCACGCAGGTCGTCACGGCGGGCCCGCCGCAGCGGATGAAGATCGTCGGGCTGGTCGACACCGGGAACATGATGGGCGCGACGGTCACCGCGTTCGACACCCCGACGGCGCAGCGGCTGCTGCTCAAGCCCGGCTACTTCACCGACATCGAGATGAAGTCGGCGGGCCCGTCGGAGGAGGAGCTGCGCGACCGCGTCGCGAAGGTGCTGCCGCCGGAACTGGAGGCGATCACCGGGACCGAGCTGCGGGAGGAGGCGCAGAGCGACATCGCGGAGATGATGGGGTTCTTCCGGACGTTCCTGCTCGCGTTCGCGCTGATCTCGATCTTCGTCGGGGCGTTCATCATCTTCAACACGTTCTCGATGCTGGTGGCGCAGCGGACCCGTGAGCTGGCGCTGCTGCGCGCGGTCGGCGCGGCCCGCGCCCAGGTGACGCGGGCGGTGATCGGCGAGGCCGTCGCGGTCGGGATCGTGGGGTCCACGCTCGGGCTGGCGGCCGGGGCCGGGCTGGCGTCGCTGCTGCAGACGCAGATGGGCGACGCCGGTGAGGGCGGCCTCACCCTCACCGCGAACGCGGTGATCTGGTCGTACGCGGTCGGGATCGTGGTGACGGTCGTGTCGGCGTACTTCCCGGCGCGCCGCGCCGCGAAGATCCCGCCGGTGGCGGCGATGCGCGACGACGTGGCGCTGCCGCAGCGGTCGATGCGGATCCGGATCGCGCTGGGGTCGCTGCTCACCGCGATCGGCGCGGCGCTGATCGCGGTGGGTCTCGCCGGGGCCGGCGGCAACCCGGCGGTGCCCGTCGGTGCGGGCGCGTTCGGGGTGTTCATCGGCGTGGCGATGCTCGCGCCGGTGATCAGCGTGCCGGTGCTGCGGCTGCTGGGGGCGCCGGCGGCGCGGCTGCTGGGGGCGCCGGGCCGGCTGGCGCGGCAGAACGCGCTGCGGAACCCGCGCCGCACCGCCGCGACCGCCGCCGCGCTGATGATCGGGCTGGCGCTGATCACCACGGTGAACGTGCTGGGCGCGACGATGCGGGCGTCGATCGACGAGCAGATCAACGCGCAGTTCGGCGCGGACTACCTGGTGCAGGCGCAGGGCGCCGGAGGCGTGAACGCCGAGGCGCAGCAGAAGGTGAAGGAGACGCCGGGAGTGGTGGCCGCGTCCCCCACCTACGACGGCGAGGTCAAGGTCGGCGGCAAGGACGTGTTCTACGTCGCGGGCGACGCGCGGGTCATCACCGACGCGGCGCGGCTGAACATCGTGTCGGGGAGCGCGGCGGCCGGGCCGTCCGACCTCATGGTGGACGAGGACACCGCGAAGGACCGCGGCTGGGAGGTCGGGGCGGCGGTGCCCGTCCAGTTCCCGGACGGGAAGACCGAGCGGCTGACCCTCAGCGGCGTGTACACCAGGAGCGACCTGATCGGGCCGCGGCTGATGTCGCTGGAGATGCATCTGCGGCACACGCTGAACCCGACCGTCGGGGTCATGGTGGTGGACACCGAGCGGGCGGACGCGGCGACGAGGTCGGCGCTGGAGTCGGCGCTGCGGGGCTACCCGAACCTCGAGGTCGCCGACCAGGCGTCGCTGAAGGAGGACGCCCGCGGCGAGGTCGACGGGTTCGTGACGTTCCTGACGATCCTGCTGATCATGTCGGTGGTCATCGCGGCGGTCGGGGTGATCAACACCCTGGCGCTGTCGGTGATCGAGCGGACCCGGGAGATCGGGCTGCTCCGCGCGATCGGGATATCCCGGCGGCAGCTGCGCCGCATGATCCGGCTGGAGTCCATCATGATCGCGGTGTTCGGGGCGGTGCTCGGCATGGGCATCGGGATCGCGTTCGGCGCGGCGCTGCAGAACGCGCTCGCCGACGACGGTCTCGGTGTCCTGTCGATCCCGTACGGGACGCTCGCGGTCTATCTGGTGGTGGCCGCGGTGATCGGTGTGCTGGCGGCGCTGTGGCCGGCGTGGCGGGCCGGGCGGATGGACGTGCTGAAGGCCATCTCGACCGAGTGACCGCCCGGCGCGCCCGCCGGCCGAGCGGCCGGCGGGCGCACGCGCAAAACACGCGGAAGACACGCGGGAAGCACGCGCGAGGCACGCGCGAGGATCGAGTAGGAGGGCCGGGTCGCCCGGCCCTCCTCTCACACCACCGGACATGCGGGCCCGCATCCGGCGGTTCGTCAAGCCGCTGGTCTGAGTCTGCGCCAGGTGGCTTGAAGCCCTAGCAGGCCAA
>NZ_SMLC01000327.1 GCF_004349245.1 Actinomadura sp. 6K520
GTGGGGACGCCGCCGGGACGGGCGGCTCGGGCGGCGCCGGCGGCGGGGCGGGCGCGACCGCGGGCGGCGGGCCCGGCGCGTCCTGCGTCGGCTCGGGCACCGGCGCCACCGGCCGGTCGCCGCCGCCCGCGGCGCGCTCGGCGGCCATGTGGGCGCGGGCGGCCTTGATGATGTCCCACGCCGACAGCTCGTCGGTCGACGGCGGGGTGTGCATCGCCGGGGACGTCAGCTCCGCCGCGACCGCCTGCGGCACCGCGAACCCCGCCGCCGGCGGCGCCACCTGCGCCAGCCGGCACCACGTCAGCCCCAGCGTGTAAGTGGTGGCCAGCAGCGCGGCCAGCGCGTCGGCGTCGCCGGTGCGCAGCTCGTCCGGCAGCCGCCCGTCGCGCGGCCACAGCGACCGCAGCGGGCCGGCCGGGTCGTTCAGCACCGCCTGCAGGGTGCGGGCGCTGTCGGGGTCCAGCCACCGCTGCAGCGCCGGCAGCGCGGCCGGCGCCGCCTGCAGGTCGGCGGCCAGCACCGCGATGCCGGCGCGGCGGACCTCGTCGTGGCTGCGGCCCGGCGGGGCGGGCCGCGGGCCGGTCAGCCCGGCGACGATCTGCTGCAGGTCGTACAGGGCCAGGCGCAGGAACTCGCCGGGCGCGGTGTCCCGGAGCATCGGCGTGGCGTACTCGGCGGGGCACCGCCGGCGCCACTCCTGCACGATCGCCTGCGGCCCGTACCGGACGGTGGCCATGTCCTGGTTGACCATCCGCAGCGACGCCGCCGTCACCGCGGCCAGCGCGTCGGCGCCGGGACGGAACCGGGCGTCGGCCTGCAGGCCCGCGGCGACCTCGTACATGACGCGGGCGACGTGCGCGGCGCCGCCGCCGTCACCGGCGCCCAGGCGGTGGATGTAGTAGCCGGCCAGGGTGGCGAAGTCGGGCGGCATCATCCAGTGCAGCTGCTCGGCCGAGGTCGTCAGGAACGGGATGAACGACTCGATCAGCGGGTTCTCGGTCAGCACCACCGGGGACCCGGCGCACCACAGCAGCGCACCCCACGCGGCGGCGACGGTGCTGGGCGTCCCGGGCTGGAACATGGGGTCGCGCTGGGTGAACTGGTTCGGGTCGACCGCGAGCGCGGTGGTCAGGGCCTGGGAGATGCGCGCCACCACCGCGGTGTCGGGCACCGGGCCGAGGAACCCCAGCGGCGCGACCCGCCCGGCGGCCAGGTCCGGGCCGGTGGGGAACAGCTGCGGCGGGACGGGCGGCGTCCCCGCGCCGGACGGTGCGGGCACCGCGACGCGGCGGTCCTCGAACTCGGCGGGCGGGGGGCAGGGGTGCCAGGTGCCGTCCAGGCCGCACCGGTACCAGCGGCCCCACGCCCCGAACAGCCACCACTCGCCCGCGCCCCACAGCATCCGCGCGGCGATCTGGCCGGCGCGGTCGGCCGGCCGCGCGGTCTGCCACCAGGGAGAGGCCACCAGCTCGCGCACGTTGCCCTCGACCGATGCGAACAGGTCCCCGCTCGGCCCGCCTCCGGTTCCGCCGGGCCCCGCCCCGGCCGCCTGCCAGCTCATCCGGCGAATAGTAGTCCCACCGGATGGCCGGTCCGGCATCGCCGCAGTCACGTCCCTGTATCGCCGCCCGCGCGCCGGACCGGGCACCGGAGCGGGCACCGGAGCGGGTCCCGGCCGAAGATCGACGTGTAAGGAGTGTTATGGCAGGATGCTCCTTAGTCGGGAACGGGCGGCGCGGCGGGCGTGGGGCCGGCGGGCGGTGCGGCGCGCACACGCGCCTGGGGCGTGGGCCTGGTCCTGGCGGCCTCGGTGTGCTTCGGCGCGTTCGGCCCGTTCGGCAAGGCCCTCATCGAGGCCGGGCTCGGCCCGCTGCAGGCGGTGTGGCTGCGGCTCGCGACGGCGGCGCTGGTCCTGGTCCCGGTCGCGGTGCTCCTGCGGGGACGGGCCGCGGCCCGCGCCCTGCGCCCCCACACGCGGCTCCTGGCCGTCTACGGGCTGACGGGCGTGGCAGGCTGCCAGGCGTGCTACTTCGTCGCCGCGTCCCGGCTGCCGGTCGGCGTGGCGATCCTGCTGGAGTTCAGCGGCCCGGTGATCGTGCTGGCGTGGCTGCGGCTGGTGCGCCGGGCTCGGCGCCGCCGCCTGCCAGGCCGCCTACTTCCTCATCGTCGACCGCCTCGCCGGGCAGGTCGACCCGCTGGTCATCACCGCGTCCGGCACCGCCGTCGCCGCCGCGGCGCTCACCGTCCCGGCCGCCGCCGCGGGGACCGGCCCCGGGGCGGGCCCGGCCGCGCCCGCCCTGGGACACTGAACCCGCCGCGGCCCCCGCGGAAAGGCCCCGGCGGAAAGCACCGGCGGCGGGCCGCCCCGCGGAAAATCAGTGTCGGGGCGCTCACGATCATTCCTACACTCCATGATTGCGGAGGCGAACAATCATGGACACCCCCACGCTCCTTGCCCACCTGCAGAACCACGACACCCCCCTCACCCTGCCCCGGGGAGGGACCCTGCGCTGGGACGACGCGGACCTGCACCGCGCCGCGCACACCCTGGACCCCGAGGGCTACGCCCTGGCCGGCCTCGCGCCGGGCGTGCGGCCCTGGCAGCGCGCCCGCGTGCTGCTGCAGATCCTCGCCGCCTCCCAGGCCGGGCTGGACGAGCAGGCCCGCGCCATGCCGGCCCGCGTCGCCCGCGTGCTGACCCTCGGCCTGCCGCCCGCGCACGTCATCACCGTCCTGCTCGCGCTGCGGCGGCTGCGCGCCAACCACAAGCACACCACCCGCACCACGCTGCGGTTCGTCCTGGAGCACCCCGACGCCGACGCGCTCATCGCCGCGCGCCGCCCCGCCCTGCTCGACTGCTTCGAGCACGCCCTCGGCAAGGCCGCCGCCCGCGGCTGCGCCCGCCGCATCGACGCCGGCGACACCGCCTCGGAGTACCTGCGGCGGCGGCTGCTGCGGTTCCTCACCGCGCCCGCGTCCGCGCCCGCCCGCGTCCGCGCCCTCTACGCCGCGCCCCGGGCGGGCCGGCCCGGCGGGCGGGACGGCCCGCCGCCGGCCGCGCCGCACGAGGCGCCGCTGCCGGTCGACCCCCCGCGCGAGCGGCCGCAGACCATCACCGCCACCAACCGCGGCGACATCGCCGCGACCCTGGTCCACCTGTACCGGGGCGGCCCCTCCGAGGACCTGTACGCCGCGCTCGGCCGCTACGTCGGCGCCGCCGCGGCCGCGTTCCCCCGCTTCGAGGGGACCGTCGCGCTCGTGCTGGACGCCTCGGCGTCCATGCGCGGCTACGGCGACCGCGAATGGGCCGTGCTGTCGCAGGCCGCCGCGCTGCGGATGGTCCTGACGCAGCTGTGCGCGCGGCTGGAGGTCATCGAGGCCGGCGGCGACGAACGCGCCCCCCGCGGCGCGACCGACCTGGCCACCGGCGTCCTGGACGCCCTCGGCACCGCCCCCGACCTGGTCGCGGTCGTGTCCGACGGGTACGAGAACCAGTTCCCCGGCGACCTGGCCCGCGTCGCGGCGACCCTGCCCCGCGCCGGCGTCACCACCCCGGTGGTGTTCTGCCACGCCCTGTTCACCGGCAGCGACGACCTGACGCTGCGGCGCCCCGCCCCGTCCCTGCCGCACCGCGGGTTCTGGCACCAGGACGACTTCGCCGAACTGCTGCCGTGGATGTTCGGGCACTGCGCCGCCGGCGCGCCCTGGCTGCGGGCCGCGCTGCACGCCCGCCTGGACGTCCTCGACCCTGTCTCTTATACACAGCT
>NZ_SMLC01000328.1 GCF_004349245.1 Actinomadura sp. 6K520
GGCCGCCCCGGTGGGGCCGGCCGTCGCGGGGAAGGGCGTCGCAGAGGCGGTCATGGGGTCCTTTCGACGAGCATCGAGGACCGGACGAGCGTGCCGAGCGCGGCGCGGTACCGGGCCAGGTCGGACTCCGGGACGCCGGCCGCCGCGCAGGCTTCCCGGGCGGTCGGCGCGTCGCCCAGGGAGCGGACGACGTCGAGGAGCCGGCGGTCCTTGAGGAACGACAGCTTGCGCGTGCCGAAGTGGTAGAGGAGCGCGCCGAAGGGCTCGGGCCGCACCGAGACCTGCGGATGCAGGTCCCAGGCGCGGTCGAGGTCGATGCCCGGCATCGGCTAGTAGACGCCGCACATGCCGTCGATCGAGACCTCCTCGATCAGGGACTCGGCGACGTCGGGTTCCCGGGCGGCGTCGTCAACCGGGTCCGTCACCTGGTTCTCCGGCGCGTTGGTGTCCATCAGGGGCCTCCTTGTCCGACTTGGCACGGATACTAAATGCATCGAGTGCCAAAAGATAGGGTCCGGTCATGATTCCGCGTGCCGACGTGCTCGTCGTGGGGGCGGGCGGCAGCGGCGCCGTGCTGGCCGCGCGGCTCAGCGAGGACCCCGGCCGCGCGGTCGCCGTCGTGGAGGCCGGGCCGGTGCCGCGCGCCCCGGCGGAGTTCCCGGCGGACCTGCTGGACGCCCGCCTCGTCCCCGGCGCCCGGCGGGGGAGCGCCGCCGTCCGGATGGTCCCCGCCATGCTCGCGCCCGGCATGCCCTACATGGCGCCCAGGGGGCGCTTCCTCGGCGGGTCGACCACCGTCAACGGCGGCTACTTCGTCCGGGCGCGGCGCGCGGACTTCGACCGCTGGTCGGCCGCGGCGGGCGACGGCCGCTGGTCCTACGAGCGGGTGCTGCCGCTCCTCCGCGCGCTGGAGACGGACCTCGACTTCGGGGACGCCCCCGAGCACGGTGACCGGGGTCCGGTGCCGGTCCGCCGGGCCGGCCTGGACCATCCCGCCGCGGCGGCGTTCGAGGCCGCCGCCCGCGAGCTCGGCCACCCGGGCGAGCCCGACAAGAACGCGCAGGACGCGCCCGGATTCGGCCCGGTGCCGTCGAACACGCGGGACGGCCGCCGCGTCAACACCGGGCTCGCCTACCTGCTCGGCGCGGCGCACCGCCCCAACCTCACCGTGCTCGGCGGCTGCACGGCGCGGTCGCTGGTCATCGAGCGCGGCAGGGCGACGGGGGTCGTGGCCGAACGGGACGGGCGGCGCACCGTCCTGGAAGCGGGGGAGGTCGTCCTGTGCGCGGGAGCCCTCGCCTCACCGCACCTGCTGCACCTGTCGGGGATCGGCCCCGCCGCGGACCTGGAGCGCGCCGGCATCCGGGTCGTCCACGACCTGCCCTCCGTGGGCGCCGCGCTGAGCGACCACCCGCAGGTGATCGTGGAGTGGGCGCCCAGGCGGCTGCTGCCCGGACCGTCCGGCTCCTGGCTGGGCGGGGCACTGCACCTGTCGTCCACCGGCTTCCGCGGCGCGGGCGACCTGGAGATCCTCCAGTCCCTGGTGCCGATGACGGGACTGGTCGCGGGGACGACCACGGCCCCCGGCGCGCCCCTGCCCTTCTTCGCCTCGGTGCAGGCACCGCGCAGGACCGGCGGGCTGCGGACCCTGTCGGCCGATCCCGCCGTCCCGCCGCGCGTCGAGTACGGGTACCTGGAGACCGGGGCCGACCGGCGCCGGATGCGCGAGGCGGTGCGGGCGGCGGCGGCCGTGGCGGCCACCGCGGCCTTCGCCGAGGTGGCCCGGGAGCCCGCCGGACCGGACGCGGGGACCCTGGACGACGATCACGCGCTCGACCGCTGGATACGCGCCCGGCTCGGTACGTCCCAGCACACCTGCGGCACCGTCCCGCTGGGGTCCGCCGTCGATGCCCGCGGCGCCGTGCTCGGGCTGGCGGGGCTCCGGGTGGCCGACACCTCGATCCTGCCGACGGCCCCGCTGCGCGGCCCGGCCGCCACGGCCGTCCTCGTCGGCGAGGTCGTCGCCCGCGCCATGAGCGGGCGGGAGCCCTGAGCGGGCCGGAGAACCGGCTCCTCAGGATGCGGGCGGCGTGTCGTCCAGGACGGCCGCCAGGCCGTCGCCCAGGTGCCGGATCGCCTCGTCCAGCAGGTCGGACAGCGCCGCCCGTCCCTCGCTCGCGAGCCAGTGCTCGTAGGCCGACATCGCGGCGGCGAGCACGAGGTGACCGGCGAGGCGGGGGACCGCCGCCGAGGACGGGACGCCCGCACGCGCGGCCACGAAGTCGGTGATGACCGCCCGCCACGACGCGTACCGCAGGGTGGCGTCGGCCTGGAGGGTCGGCACACCGAGGATGAGTTCCATGCGCTGGCGGTGCCAGGGCACCTCCTGCGGGTCGAACCGGTTGAACTCGACCACGGCCCGCCGCACCGCGTCCATCGTCGGCATGCGGGTGCCGGTCTCGGCGAGCAGCTCGCGCAGCCTGCGCAGCTGCCCCTCGAAGTCGCCCCAGACGAGGTCGTTCTTGGAGGAGAAGTAGCGGAAGAACGTCCGCCGCGCGATACCCGCCGCCGCCGCGATGTCGTCCACCGTGGTCTTGTCGAAGCCCTGCCGGGCGAACAGTTCGAAGGCGAGCCGCTCCAGGGCGGCGGGGGAGGTCGCGCGCGGCCTGCCCACGGCCACCCGGCCGCCGTCCGTCCCCGCGTTCGAGCCCACGGCCACAGAATCCCACGCCCCGCGCCCCCGCGGACCCCGGTGCTGGAGGCCGAGGGTTAATACAGTGGAATTTGTTTATACAAGATAAATGAGGCAAAATGGGCGGCCCGCCACCGGGTCCGATCGAGGAGACCGCAGTGACATACGTGATCGGTGAGCCGTGCATCGACGTCCTGGACCGCGCCTGCGTCGAGGAGTGCCCGGTCGACTGCATCTACGAGGGCGAGCGGGCGCTGTACATCCACCCCGACGAGTGCGTCGACTGCGGCGCGTGCGAACCGGTCTGCCCGGTCGAGGCCATCTACTACGAGGACGACCTGCCGGCGGCGCTGGAGCCCTACCGGGACGACAACGCGCGGTTCTTCACCGAGACGCTCCCCGGCCGCGACGCGCCGCTGGACACTCCCGGCGGCGCGGCCAAGCTCGGCCCGGTCGGTGTGGACACCCCCTTGGTCGCGGGCCATCCGAAGCCCGGCGAGGAGTAGCTCGCGCGGGTTTTCACACAGGCACTGTGAAAACCACCGCGGGACTCGCGGGACGTTCGTCCGGCAAGGCAGGGCCTTTCGGCCGTGGATCTTGGGGAAGGGGCGTCTAGTGTCGAGGTGGACTTCGAGCTGGAGGTGGCGCCCATGGCGGCTCCGATCATCGTGGGGATCGACGGTTCCGCGCACTCCTGGCGGGCCCTGGACTGGGCCGCCGACTACGGCGCCCGCCACCGCCTGCCGCTGAGGCTGGTGCACGCGTCGCGCGTCCTGGAACCGGGCGGGACGATCCCGGACGATGCGCTGCGGCGGCTGGTCGCCGAGCGGGAGGCCATGCTGGCCGAGGCCCGGGACCACGCGCTGAAGCGGCACACCGGCCTGGACGTCACGACGAGCCTGATCGAGAACGATCCGGGCGGCGCGCTGGTCGGCGGCAGCGACGGGGCCGCGCTGGTGGCCGTCGGCTCGCGCGGGCAGGGGGGCTTCGAGGGCCTGCTGTTCGGGTCGGTCGGCCTCTACACCGCGTCCCGCGCCCGGTGCCCGGTGCTGGTGGTGACCCGCCCCGCGCC
>NZ_SMLC01000329.1 GCF_004349245.1 Actinomadura sp. 6K520
GGGCGGGCTTGGGCTGCGGCGCGGGTGCGTCGCCGTCCCGCGCGGGCGCGGCGGCCGGCTCGGGCTTCTTCATCGACGGCGGGCCCTGCTGGCCGGGGACCGGGGGCGGGGCCTGGGCCGGCTTGGGCGCGGGCGGGACCGGCTTCTGGCCGGCCCCGGGCTGCGCGCCGGAGGAGGGCCCCTGCGCGGGCTGGACGGGGCCGGCCGGCACGGGCTGCGCCGGTGCGGGCTGCGCCGGTGCGGGCTGGGCCTGCGCGGGCTGGGCCTGCGGGGGCTGCTGCTTGCGGGGGGCGCTCTGCCGGACGGCGTCCTCGACCATCTTCTCCAGCGGGCCCGCCTCGTTCTCGGCGGTCAGCAGCCGGTGCAGCGTCTCGCTGATCTCGGTGAGGCGCTGCAGGGCCTGGGTGTGGTTCTTGGTGAGCGACGTCAGCCGCTGTGTCGCGCCCTCGTTGATCACGCTGGCGCGGCGCTCGGACGCGGTGAGGGTGCGCTCGGCCTCCAGCCGCGCGCTGCTCACCGTCTGCTCGGCCTCCTGCTTGGCGCCCGACAGGATGCTCTCGGACTCCTGCTTGGCGGAGGCGAGCACGGACTCGGCCTTGTCCTGCGCCTGGGTGAGGTTCTTCTCGGCGTGCGCGCGGGCGTCGTCGATGATCCGCTTGGACTCCTGCTCGGCGTCCTTGCGGATCTCCGACCCCTTGGCCTCCGCCTGGGCCACCTTGTCCTGGGCCTCGTCCTCGGCGAGGTTGATGATCTGGCGGAGCCGGTCGCTCAGGTCGTCGCCGGTGGGCTTGCGCGCCTCCCGCAGCTCGGCCATCTCGCGGCGGATGCGCTCGACGTCGTCCTGGGCCCGGGCGAGCCGCGCCTCCAGCTCGCGGTGCTTCTGCTGGGCGCGGGCGATGTAGTCGTCGACCTGGCGGCGGTTGTAGCCGCGCATGACGATCTCGAAGGACTCTTCTTGGAGGAGGTTCGGCAGTATTTCGGCTTCGTTGCTCATGGTGCCTTGGGGGGTCGTTGGCGGGGCCATCACCCCGTCAGGGTCGGTCGCGATAACATCCTCACCCGCCTGTCAGCGGGCCCACATGTGGAAACGTACGAACGACTCTCGTCCGGTCCGCCCCATTCGCGCAACCCGAACGCACTTCTCGCTGCCGTTTCTTCACCTGGATGGGCCCGACAAACTATCCAATTCGCCCAAACCACGCGCGCCGGGGGTCCCGTCCGGTCCCGGACGGGCCGCCGCCTAGCATCGGCCGCATGAGCTACGTGGGATCGTTGGGTGCGGAGCGGCCGGAGATCCACCCCGAGGCGTGGGTCGCGCCCGGCGCGGTCGTCGTCGGCCGGGTGACGCTGGGCCGCGCGTCGAGCGTGTGGTACGGCTCGGTGCTGCGCGGCGACGACGCCGAGATCATCGTCGGCGACGAGTGCAACATCCAGGACCTGAGCTGCATGCACGCCGACCCGGGGGTGCCCGCCGTCCTGGAGGACCGGGTCAGCCTCGGCCACAAGGCGATGGTGCACGGCGCCCACGTCGAGACCGGCTCGCTCATCGGGATCGGCGCGATCGTGCTGAACGGCGCCCGGATCGGCTCCGGGACGCTGATCGCGGCGGGCGCGCTGGTGCCGCCCGGCAAGAAGATCCCCTCCGGCGTGCTCGTCGCCGGGACGCCGGGCAGGGTCGTCCGGGAGTTGACCGACGACGACCGGCTCGTCCTGAAGCACACCTCCGAGGTGTACGTCGCGAAGGCGCGGCGGCACCGCACCGCCGAGTGGCAGTGACCGGGCACGGGTGACCGCCGGCCGCGGGCGACTGCCGGATCCGGCCGCACCGCTCGGATTGATGACGTGCCGACCTGCGTATATGTGCGGGATGACCCGGTGAGGGGCACTCCGGTCGCCTTCTGCTGACTACGATGACGATCGTGGTGTGGGGACCGGGCTATGGCAGTGCTCCGCCGCCCAGCCCCCAGATGGGGCAGGATCCGTTCGCGGAGGCAGAGCGGGACACGAGGGCGATGGTGGCCGCCGCGTGGTGGCCGTCGGCGCCTCCTCAGCAACGCCATCACGCGATCGGCGGGCGCATGCTCGCGCTGCCGGACGGCACCTGGTGGCTGTTCGGCGCGTGGGCCCGCTGGTACCGGCTGCACCCGTCCGACGGGCAGTGGTACCTGTGCCCGCCGCCGCGCACCCCCGCCGTCCGGATGGCGGGCAGGCCCGCGCAGCAGGCCCCGGGGCAGGCGCCCAACCTGCCGCCGCACGTCGTCCCGGCCGGGCCCGACTTCTCCTACGACCCGCCGGGGGGCCTGACGTTCGTCGGGCACGGCTTCGCGACCGACGTGTCCTCGCGCGTCCGCTCGACGGTCGAGTCGGCGGCGGCGCTGCCCGCGCCGGAGTACCCGCACTGGTGGCCGGAGTTCGCCGCCGGCGCCCCGTCCACCGTGGTCGCCGCCTGGGGCGTGATGCTGTGGTGCGCGTCCGCGCCGGTGTTCGACTCGCGGCTCGACCCGCAGATGCTCGACCTCTGGAAGCCGTACCGGGCCAAGCCCCTCCCGGACGTGGACGGCCCCCGCTGGCTCACCCCGCCCGCGCTGGAGACGCTGGTCGGCCTCTACGCGGAGCGCCTGCGGGCGAGCCGGGTGGACGCGGCGGTGGTCGTCCTGCGGACGATGTGGGCCGTCGCCAGCGCGCTGCGCGACGACGTCCGGTACCAGGCCCGCGCGGACGCGCTGCTCGCGATCCTCGGCACCACGCTCGCCAACCCGACCGTCGACTATGGGGCGCTGCCCTACGGGGACCAGGCGATCGTCCAGCAGTGGCTTACCCGCTGCCCGCCGAACCTGGTCCCCGCACTGCGGAACGAGAGCTCGCCGGGGGACAACTTCCGGCACGCCTTCTACACGCTCAGCGAGCTGATAGCCGGCCTCTCCGGCGATCCCGCCGACCCCGCCTACATCGAGCCGCGCCTCGTCGCCGCCGCGCTGCTCGCCGCCGACCTGGACGTCGTCCGCAAGGACATGGTGGGCAACATCGTCCCCTGGCTGGACCCTGAGATCCGCTACACGGTGCAGGCGGTGTCGGAGCAGAAAGGCCATCCGCTCCGCCGGCTGTGGCCGCAGGACATGCGCCTCCCCGAACCGCTGCGCTCGGCGGCCGGCTCCGGCTCGGGCGCGGAGTCGCTGCTGGCGGCGATGTACGAGGTCGACCTGGCCTGGTGCCGGCTCGGCGGGATGCCCGCCCGGCCCCGCGGCTTCCCGGTCCCGACCGCGATCATCGCGGGGATCATCGGCCGCGGCCGCGCCCGCGCGACGGCCGTCACCCCGACCGTGACGCCGCCGCCCAACCCGGCGCCCTCGCCCATGGTCGGCATGCAGAGCCAGCCCGGGGTCGCGCCCGGCGCGTCCCCGCGCCCCCAGGGGGCGCCCTCCGAGCCCGACCGCCCGTTCGTCCAGCCGCCCGCGCAACCCCGGCGGGAGGACGGCCCCGGCGCCGCCGTGCCGCCGTCCGAGGCTCCGTACGAGCCGCCGTCGCCGCCTGTACCCGGGCAGGGGCAGGGGGCCGCGTTCGCCGCGTCCGCGCCGCCTCCGCCCGCCGGTGATGACGGGGACGACCAGAACGCCGCGCCGCCCTACACCGAACTGGGTTTCCAG
>NZ_SMLC01000032.1 GCF_004349245.1 Actinomadura sp. 6K520
ACGCGGGGTCGTAGGGCGCGTGCATGTCAGCGGGTTCCCGCGCCGGCGGATCCGACCAGGTGTCCGAACGCGATGACGTTGTCGGTGTAGTGGCCGCTGCCGCGGTCGAAGCGCCCGCCGCAGGTGATCAGGCGGATCGCCGCGTGGCCGGGGTCCCCGTAAACCCGGCGGGTGGGGAACAGGTCCTTGTCGAAGCGCTCGACCGAGTCGATCCGGAAGAGTGCCGTGCGGCCGTCGGCGCGGAGCACGCCGACCCGGTCGCCCTGACGCAGTTCGCCGAGCCGGTGGAAGACCGCCGGTCCGTCCGCGGTGTCCACATGGCCGATGATCACCGCGGCGCCACGGCTGCCGGGCGCGGGCCCCAGCCGGTACCAGCCGGGCTCCTGCGCGCGGCTCAGCGGGGGCGTCTCGACGGTCTGGTCCCGGTTCTTGGCCAGGGACATCAGCGGTGCCCGGACACCGATACGGGCCACGTCCAGCCGCAGCGGTGCCGAACGCGGCAGTGCGGGCGCCGCGGAGGGCCCGGCGACGTCCGCCGCCTGCGGCGCGCCTGGGGCGGGGGGCGTCGGCGGATCCGCGGTGGCGGGGTGCCGCTGGAACGCCTGTGAGCCGAGGAGAGCCGCCGCGGCCAGGCCCGCGAGCCCGACGGCGGCGGCCGCCAGGACGCGCGGACGCGGGTCGTGACGCTTCACGGGGGCAGGGCTCCTTCGGGAGTGCGCCGGGGGATACGCCACGAGCGCGGCGCCAGGGGGACGATAGTCGCCCAGAGTGAGATTATTGCGGAGATGTGGATAAAGTCGCAGGTGGGAGGGATGTCGTGAAATGCGGTGTCGTTACCCTCGGTGGTCCTCTCGCTGGTGGCCTCAGTCGCACCAGCGGATGGACCATGCCCGTCTGCGGGACGCCCTTTCATGGCCTTGACCTGCGAAAACAATGCTGTTCTGCCGGGCGGCGCCGGGAGGTCCGGGGCCCTCGGGGCCGGCGTGGATACAAAGATCGCTGACCGGAAGTGGCCGCTAGAGGGGCCGAAAATGATCAGTGGAGGGTTCTCGCCCGCGCCCGGCGACCGTACTGATCAGCGGACTCATGCAGCGGGACGCCCGCGGTCGCCGCCGCGAAATGGTCCAGTAATGTGCGCCCGCCCCTGTCCGAAACCTGGGGCCATGGGTCCGGTTCCGGGCTGGACGGTCGGGAGCGCGATCGTGGAGGCCGAGGCCGCCCGGGAGGTCGTTCAGGGGGTGCGGCGGAGGGCCACCAGGGCCACGTCGTCTTCGCGGTGGCCGAATTCGGCTATCAGGCGGTCGCTGAATCGTTCCAGGTCGTCGTCGACCGGGGTGGCTATGGTGCGCAGGCGTTCCAGGTTGGTGCTCAGGGAGATGCCCCGGTCTTCGATCAGGCCGTCGGTGATGAGGACCACGGTGCCGCCCGGGGGGACCTCGGTCTCCTCGATCGCCACGCGGTCGGCGGGGAAGCCCAGGAGGACGCCGCCGCCCGTGCCGTAGCGGGCCTCGCCGCCGGTGAGGTACAGCGGGGGGAGGTGGCCCGCGTTGGCCACCTGCAGGGCGCCGGTGCGGACGTTGAGGGTCATCAGGCACATCGTGACGGTCTGGTCGTCGTGGTAGCGCAGCATGACGCCGTTCAGGAGTTTCAGGATGGTGACGGCGTCGTGGCCCTCCTCGGCGAAGGCGCGCAGGGCGTGGCGGATCTCGGCCATGACCGTCGCGGCGTGCAGGGAGTGGCCCTGGACGTCGCCGATGGCGACGAGCACGTGCTCGCCGCGGTCGATGACCTCGTAGAAGTCGCCGCCCACCTCCGCCTGGTCGCTTGCCGGTTCGTAGCGGACGGAGAACGTCCAGCCCGGGACGGACGGGTGCTCCGAGGGGAGCAGGCTGCGCTGCAGGGTCAGGGAGATCAGGTGCTGCTCGGTGAAGGAGCGCATGGCCTCCATCGCCAGGGCCAGGGCCTGCCCGAGCTGGCGGAGGATGTTGAGGTCGACCTCGTCGGGCTCGCCGCGGGCCTCGATGCCGATGCAGATCGGGGGGCGGCCGCGTTTCGAGCGGGACATCACGACGGCGACGTCGCCGTGGGCGACCGCGTCGGGCAGCACCGACTTCCACTGGTGTGCGGAGACGATGGCGACTTCGGTGTCGGGCGCGTCGCCGAGTTCCATCAGGCCGGTCAGCTGGTCGAACACGCCGGGCGGGCTCGTGCGCTGCTCGGGTGTGCCGTCCAGGGTGACCGCCCGCCGGGGGCGGCCGTCCGGGGCCAGGACGAGCACCGAGGCGGGCTCGGCGAAGATGTCGTAGGCGCCGCGGGCGGCGACCGTGGTCAGCTCCTCGAAGTTCTCCGCGGCGTTGATCGCGAGGGAGGTGCGGGTGAACGCGGTGAGCTGGCCGGCCACCCGCTCGGCCCGGACCCGGGCGCGGTAGTAGCGCATGACGGCCTCGACGGTCGCGATGAACTCGTCGGGGTCGATGGGGTCGGTCAGGTAGGCGTCGGCGCCGCGCTGGAGCCCGTGGGTGCGGTCGGTGACGTCCACCGCCCACGCGGAGATGTGGATGACGGGCATGGACGCGGTCTCCGGGTCCGCCTTGATCCGCGCGCTGACCTCGACGCCGCTCATGTCGGGCAGCTTGACGTCCAGGACGACGAGGTTCACGTCGTGTTCGGCGAGCCGATGGAAGGTCTCCGCCCCGTTCGTCGCGTACACCACGGTGTGGCCCGCGCGCTGCAGCCAGCTCCCGATGATGTACCGCTTGGTGTTGTCGTCGTCGACGACCAGCGCGGTGCAGTGCTCCACGTCCGTCATCGGTCCCCTCGCGTTCGCCGTTCCCTGATCTGCCGCATGGTCTCCGCCAGCATGACCGGATCGATGTGGTCCCTGCTCAGCGTGGCGTCGGCCCTGGGCGGTGGCGGGCCCGACGCCGTCGCCTCGGTGACCGCCACCACCATCGCGTCGGGCGGCAGGGCGGTGACGTCCTCGCCGGAGCCGAGCAGGACGAGGTCGGGTGCGGCGGACGCGGCGAGGTCCAGCGCGGTGGCGGCGTCCGGGGCCTCGCTCACCCGGTCGGCCACGTCCTCGACCAGGCCGCGGAGGGTGCGGCGCGTCGTCTCCTCGCCGACGATGAGTACGTGCCGAAGGCCGAGGTCGGCGAGCGGCCGGTGGGTGGGCAGCCGCACCGTCACGGTCGTCCCCGCACCGAGGGTGCTTTCCAGGGAGAGGTCGCCGCCGAGGAGCATCGTGAGCCGCTGGGCGTAGGGCAGGCCCAGGCCCGTGCCACCCGCGCTCACGCCGGGGACCTGGTAGAACTCCTCGAAGACCCGTTCGCGGTCGGCGGGCGGGATGCCCCTGCCGGTGTCGGCCACGATGAAGGTCACCTGGTCCGGCGCGGCCCGGACGGTCAGCCGCACCTCTCCCGTGTCGGTGAACTTCAGCGCGTTGCCGAGCAGGTTGCGCAGCACGCGCGTCAGCATCACCTCGTCGGTCAGCAGGACGGGCGGAGCATCGGCGGCGTCCACGGTGAGCGTCAGGCCCTGGCGCTTGGCGATGGGCGCCAGCAGCGCGGTCAGCTGGCCCAGCAGGGAGTGCGTGTCGACCAGGCCGGGACGGGGTTCCAGCCGGCCCTGCTCTGCCTTCGCCATGTCCAGCAGCTCGTCCACCATCCCGAGCAGTGCCGCCCCGGTGTCGATGACCAGGGACACCTGCCGCTGCTGCTCCTCGCCGAGGGGACCGTTCCGGGGGTCGAGCAGCAGGCGGGCGAGGCCGAGGATGCCGTTGATGGGAGTGCGGAGCTCGTGGCTGATGCTGGCCCAGAACCGGTTCTTCGTCTCGACGGCCTCGCGGAGCTGGTCGGTCTTCTCGTCCAGTTCCGCGTACAGGGCCACGACACCCTGGTTGGTCTTCTCCAACTCCTCGGAGAGCTCGGTGTAGAGCGCCATCACGCCCCGGTTGGTCTGCTCCAGTTCGGCGTTGAGCTCCTGGAGTTCCTCGCGCCTGCGCTGGGACTCCTCCAGTGCCTCGATCAGCTCGACGTTCTGCGTGCGCAGCTCCTCCAGCGCGGAGACCGGGTGCATCCGCCGCAGCCGGACGCGCAGCTCGTCGAGCCCGTCGTCGGTGACGCGGGCGCCCGGCGGCAGGTTCTTGCGGGTCCGGACGACGCCGACCTCCCCCGTGACGTCCTCCTCGACCTTGTCCATCAGGCGTGCGGCGGCCGCGACGCCCTCACCGGGGCACGCCACGTCCGGCCGGGGGGTGAAGACGAGCTCGATCATCAGGCCGGGGTCGTGGTCCCGGTCGAGCTGGAAGGCGACCGAGACCCGGCCGTAGCAGGAGTACAGCTCCCGGCCGAGTTCGCTGAGGGCGGTGGCGACGCGGACCTGGTCGTGGTGGGGGCAGTGCAGGGCGGCGGCGACGTGCCTGCCGGCCTGCCGGACGGCGAACACGTCCTCCTCGGCGGTGAGGAGCAGCCGCACGAGCTCGTCCGCCATGCGGTCACCCCCTTCCTGGCGACGTCACCGCGAGCACCGAACGGTCGTCGTGTCTGGAACCGGCGTCCCGCAGCAGGCTCGCCGCGATCAGCAGGGGCTCGCGGCCGAACAGCCCGGGCCGGGCGGCGGGATCCCACCGTTCGGTCAGGCCGTCGGAGTGCAGCACGACCGCCGCCCCGGGCGGCAGATCGTAGACCTGCTCCCGGACGCGGGCATGCGACCCGGCGATTCCCGGAACCGAGATCATCCCGGTGCGGCGGTCCGGATGGACGATCCACCCCGAGATGTTCCCGACTCCGGCATAACGTACCCGCCCCCGCTCCGGGACGATCAGCGCGACGGCGACGGCGCCGCCCCGGGTGGGGCGCAGCCGCCGGTGGATCCGTTCGAGGATCTCGGCGGGGCGCGCCGGCAGCCGGGTCTCCCGCATCACCTGGACGGCCTCCTGCGCCGCGCGTGCCGCGAGCGGGCCGTGCCCGAGACCGTCGCAGAGCATCGCGTACACCGACCCGTCGGAGGTGGCCAGCGCGGCGTAGGCGTCGCCGCATTCCGCCTCGCCGGTTATCGGGCGGGTCACCCCGGCGAACGGCGGGTCGGACCGGGACGCCGCGGGCGCGGCGCCGTCCGCCGGCTGCCGGAACCGGGCGTAGAGCGTGGTGCCGACCCGGGGGAGCGAGTGGAGGCCGCTGCGGTCGGCGAGCCGCTCGATCGAGCCCAGCCCGAGGCCCAGCGTCCCGCTGGTGGAGTAGCCGCCGAGGCGGGAGCGGGGCACGTCGGCGATGCCGGGGCCGTGGTCCACGCAGACGATCTCCAGCGCCGCGGCGGTCCCGTCCCGGACGACGCGCACCAGCATCTCGCCCCGCGACGCGTGCTTGGCGAGGTTGGTGGCGGCCTCGGTGGCCGCGAGCTGGACCTGGCCGAGCCGTTCCCCGGCGAAGCCGAGCCGTTCGGCGAACACGGTGATGCCGCGCCGCACCCCGGCGGCGGCGCTGATCTCCTCGACGGTGAACCAGCGCGACTCGTCCGCGGTCGGGCTGGCCGTCCAGTCGGCGACCGTCACCGGGTCCACTTGGCCACCGTCACCGTGGTGCCCTCGCCGGGCACGCTGTCGAGCGAGAACTCGTCCACGAGACGGCGGGTGCCGGACAGGCCGAGCCCGAGCCCGTTCCCGCTGGACCATCCCTCGACCAGGGCCTGCTCGGTGTCGGGGATGCCGGGGCCCTGGTCGGTGAAGACGATGCGGAGACCGGGCTTGCCGCGGTCGCTGACGGCCTGGGCGATGCCCACCGAACCGCCCCCGCCGTGGACGAGCGTGTTGCGCGCCAGCTCGCTGGCCGCGGTGACGATCTTGGTCTGGTCGACGAGGGAGAAGCCGGCCGAGGCCGCCACGGTCCGCACGACCTGCCGCACGCGCACGACGTCGTCATTACTGGCGATGGGCATCTCGCCGGTGGGCTCGGTGGTCACCGGTCACCCAGCGACGACTCGAGGAGCCGCATCCCCTGCTCCAGATCCAGCGCGGTGCGGACGCCGTCCAGGGACAGCCCGAGCTCCACCAGCGTGATCGCCACGGCGGGACGCATGCCGACGACGACGGTCTCGGCGTCCATCAGCCGCGCCATGGCGGCGATGGTGGCGAACATCCGGCCGATGAACGAGTCCACGATGTCGACCGCGGAGATGTCGATGATCACACCCCGCGCCCCGGTCCTGACGATCGCGTCGGCCAGGTCCTCCTGGAGCGCGATGACGGTCTGGTCCTGGAGGTCGGTCTGGATGGACACCAGCAGGAACCGGCCGATCTTGAGGATCGGTATCTGCTGCATCACGAGTCCTTTTCGCCGAGGACCCGCAGGCCGCTGCCGCGCAGCGCGTGGGCCAGCGCGTCGGCGAGGCTGGACTTGGTGACGATGTCGCCGAACTCGATGCCGAGCGCGGCGATGGTGTGCGCGATCTGGGGGCGGATGCCGGAGATGACGCATTCGGCGCCCATCAGCCGGGCCGCCATGACCGTCTTCAGCAGGTGCTGCGCGACCTCGGTGTCGACCGCGGGCACTCCCGTGATGTCGATCACGGCGTACCGGGAGCCGGTGTCGGCGAGCATCTGGAGCATCGTCTCCATCACCACCTGGGTGCGGGCAGAGTCCAGCGTGCCGACCAGCGGGACGCCGAGGATGCCGTCCCACAGCTTCACCACGGGCGTGGACAGCTCCAGCAGCTGCTCGGCCTGGTCGGCGATGACCTGCTCGCGCGCGTTGGCGTACGTCTCGAAGGTCGCCAGCCCGAGTTCGTCGATGTAGGCGGAGAACTCGATGAAGTCGGCGTAGACCCCGTCGTCGCCGGCTTCCAGCTCCTCGTGGACGGCCCGCTTGAGCGCGAACACGCCGATGGCGGTCTCGGTCGGGCTGAAGCCCTGCCGGGCGCGGCTGCGGGAGATGTCGGCGAGCGCCGCGCGCAGTTCCCCCGCGGTGGTGCCGCCGGGGTCGGTGAGCGCGCCCTCGACCAGGTCGTACAGCTCGGTCAGTTCCGAGCGCACCTCGGCCTCGGTGATGCGGCCGCGCGTCCCCTCGGTGACCAGCTCGACCCACCGGCCCAGGACCGCGTCGCGCCGCGAGCGCAGGAGGCGCGACATATGGGGCTCGGCTGTCCCGCTCGGCTCACCGCTCATTGTTTCTCCCATCTACAGATGTCCGCCGGGAAGGTGTCGCATGGCGTGTTTACCCGAGACTTTCCCGCAATGCGGTTATTTGTCGTGGTGCAACGTTAACCGGCAGCGCTCGCCGAGACGCCTCCCCCACCCGCATCCGGCGGAGCGATCGCGGCGGGTGCACCGCCTCCATGCCGGGTGACCTGGACTTCCTTCCCCGGACCACCTGTGTCGGGCCTCTCAACAGACTATGCGGGTCCCGCCCGTGCTGTTACCGTCCGGTACGAGGGGCGCGGCCGGACCCGCGGGGGCCCGATGTTCGGGTTTTGGTCTACCGGTGACCGGCGGGGCGGCCCAGGGGGTAGACCTGCGTCCGTGCAGGTGAGTTATGCGAGCGAGGCGACTCCGGGGCGGCCGAACGAGGACTTCGTGGCGGCGGGCCCCGGGTGGGTCGCGCTGCTGGACGGGGCGACGGCACCGCCGGGCGTGGACAGCGGGTGCCGGCACGACCCGGCGTGGCTGGTGCGCAGGCTCGGCGGGCGGATCGCGGCGCTGCTGGCGCCGGAGGACGGCCGGCCGCTGCCCGACCTGGTCGCGGAGGCGATCAAGGTGACGGGGGAGGGGCACGCGGGGACCTGCGACCTGCAGAACCCGGACAGCCCCTCGGCTACGGTGTCGCTGCTGCGCCGGCGCGGCCCGGCGGTGGAGTGGTACGTCCTCGCCGACTCGCCGATCGTGGTGGACGACGGCGAGGTGCGCGTCTTCCGGGACGACCGCGTCGACCATCTGCCGAGCTACACGCTGGAGTCCGTGCGGAGCCTGCGGAACAGCCCCGGCGGGTTCTGGGTGGCGAGCACGAGACCGGAGGCCGCGTACGAGGGGCTGACCGGTGAGGTGCCGGTGGCGGGGCTGCGGCGGGCGGCGGTGCTGAGCGACGGGGCGTCCAGGCTCGTGGAGCGGTTCGGGCGGATGGGCTGGGGCGACCTGCTCCGGCTGCTGGACGAGGAGGGGCCGCGGGAGCTGATCCGGCGGACCAGGGAGGCCGAGGGGTCCGCGACCGGCCCGCGCGGGAAGCGGTACGACGACGCCACCGCGGTCCTCGTCCGGTTCTGACGCCGCCGGTTCTGCCGCCGCCGGTTCCGACCTCGCCGGTTCCGGCGCCGGAATCGGCGGCGGCGAAGACGGGCGCCATCCTGGAATCTGATTCTAGAATGGGTGCCATGGAGTCTCAGGATTTCGCCGACGTGCTCAAGGCCGTCCGCAGCTTCGTCCGCGACCAGGTGATCCCCCGCGAGGAGGAGATCGAGGAGACCGACGCGATCCCGGAGCCGCTGCGGCAGACGTCCCGGGACATGGGCCTGTTCGGGTACGCGCTGCCCGAGCAGTACGGCGGTCTCGGGCTCACGGTGAGCGAGGAGGTGCGGCTGGTCTTCGAGATCGGCTACGCCAGCCCCGCGTTCCGCTCGATGTTCGGCACCAGCAACGGCATCGCCGGGCAGGTCCTCGTCAACGCCGGGACGGACGAGCAGCGGGACACCTGGCTGCCGAAACTCGCGTCCGGGGAGGTCGTCGGGGCGTTCGCGCTCACCGAGGCCGAAGCCGGCTCCGACCCCAGCACCCTCACCACGACCGCGGCCCGCGACGGCGGCGACTACGTCATCGACGGCGCGAAGCGCTTCATCACCAACGCGCCCGAGGCCGACGTCTTCATGGTCTTCGCCAGGACGGGCGGCACCGGCTCCCGGGGCATCTCGACGTTCCTCGTCGAGAAGGGCGCGGACGGCCTGACGATCGGACCGCCCGACGAGAAGATGGGCCAGCGCGGCGCCCACACCGCCGAGGTCTTCTTCGACGGCGTCCGCGTCCCCGCCCGCAACATGGTCGGGACGGAGGGAACCGGTTTCCGCACCGCCATGGCATCCCTCGCCCACGGCCGGATCAGCATCTCCGCCGTCTGCGTGGGTCTCGCCCAGAGAATCCTGGACGAGACGGTCGCGTACGCCAAGGAACGCAGCCAGGGCGGTAAGACGATCGGCGAGTACCAGCTCGTGCAAGGGCTCATCGCCGACTCCCAGGCCGAGCTGTACGCGGGACGCTCGATGGTCCTGGAGGCGGCCAGGGCCTACGACGCGGGTGAGGACACCAAGCTCGGGCCGTCCTGCACCAAGTACTTCTGCTCGGAGATGGTCGGCCGCGTCGCCGACCGCGCCGTGCAGGTGTTCGGCGGCATGGGCTACATGCGCGGCGTGAGCGTCGAGCGCTTCTACCGGGACGCCAGGCTGTTCCGCATCTACGAGGGGACGAGCCAGATCCAGCAGCTCGTCATCGCCCGCAGTCTGCTGCGCTGACCAGCGAGGACGCCGTCCGCCCGGACCCGTGCGCCGCGCACCGGGCGGACGCCCTCGCCGGCCTCTACGGGCGGGGCTACGGGCGGGGGTAACGAGTTCGCGCGCGGTCCCGTCTCCGTGTATGGTTTCACTGCGCGAACGACGCAGGCCCCTTTAGCTCAGTCGGCAGAGCGTCTCCATGGTAAGGAGAAGGTCTACGGTTCGATTCCGTAAAGGGGCTCACCAGTTCAGAACCACCAGCTCAGAGGCCGTCCCGGTGCAGGGGCGGCCTTCGGCGTATCCGGGCCGGGTGTCCCGCGGATACCTGATTCGCTCCGTACAGGGGGCTGTGGTAGCGTCCCACCGGTTCCGGCAGGACGTTTCGCAGGTCATCGGCGCGCCCGGTATCCTGGAGGCGGTCCGGCGGAGCCCGCGGAACCGATGCCCCGATCATGATCCGGGTTTTCGCGTTTCCGGGGCGCGGTGCGCATCCGGTATCCTTGCATTCCGGTCCACACCGACCATCACGGCGGGGTAGCTCAGTCAGGCAGAGCAAGCGGCTCATAATCGCTGTGTCGCCGGTTCAAGTCCGGCCCTCGCTACTACCCATGTCTCTCATCCCCGGTCCCGGGGGTGAGCAGGCTGGGTGCGATCACCGGCCGCCCGCACGGGCGGCCGAGGTCCGAAGTCCCATTCCCCAGTAAGAAAGGCACTCCATCGTGGCTGCCACCGACGTCCGGCCGAAGATCACGCTGGCCTGCCAGGAGTGCAAGCACCGCAACTACATCACGCGGAAGAACCGGCGCAACGACCCGGACCGCCTGGAGATCAAGAAGTACTGCCCCAACTGCCGGACCCACCGTCCGCACCGGGAGACCCGCTAACCAGCGCCGTCCGGACGGGCGGAGTACCGCCCGCCGCGTTCTCGCGCGGAGCCGGGAACCATCGTCCGCACCGGGAGCCGCCGGTCGGTCGCGGCGCCGTGGCCCGGCAACGCACGGCCCGGCCGCGAAACGGTCGCTTCTTCGCATGCTTGCCCTGACGTGATCAGCCCGTCCTCGCGACACGACACCCGCGAGGGCGGGCTGAACGCCGTTCTGTTACCGTCCGACCGAGACGGAAGCAGCGCGTGCCCAGGCGGGCACCAGGCACCTGTTCGACCTGGAGGGACGGGATTGCATGGCACTCAACCGTGATTTCATCGGGCGGACCTTCCCGCCCACCGAGCCGTACGAGGTCAGCCGGGTGAAGATCCGCGAGTTCGCGGACGCGATCGGCGACCGCAACCCCGTGTACCGCGACCAGGAGGCGGCCAAGGCGGCCGGCCACCCCGACGTCATCGCACCGCCGACCTTCCCCATCGTCGTGTCCCTCGGCAACGCCGCCCTCGCCGACCCCGACCTCAACCTGAACTACGCGATGGTCGTGCACGGCGAGCAGCGCTTCGAGTACACCCGACCGGTCCGCGCCGGCGACGTCGTGACCTGCACCTCGACCGTCACCGAGATCAAGTCGATCGGCAGCAACGAGAAGATGGTCATCGAGACCGACATCAAGACCGTCGAGGGCGAGCTGATCTGCAAGACCTACAACACGATCGTGGAGCGGGGGGCCTGATGACCGCGAAGGTGAACTACGCCGACGTCGAGGTCGGCACCGAGATCCCCGCGCAGACGTACGCCGTCGACCGCGCCAACCTCGTCATGTACGCGGGCGCGTCCGGCGACTTCAACCCCATCCACTGGCGCGAGTCCACCGCCAAGGCCGTGGGCCTGCCCGACGTCATCGCGCACGGCATGTACACGATGGCGCAGGGCGGCCGGTTCGTCACCGACTGGGCCGGCGACCCGGGTGCCGTCGTCGACTACGGGGTACGGTTCTCCTCACCGGTCGTCGTCCCCGACGAGGGCGGCGCGACCCTGGAGATCAGCGGCCAGGTGGAGGAGAAGCTCGACGACAACAAGGTCGTCGTGGCGCTCACCGCCAAGTCGAACGACCAGAAGGTCCTCACGCGCGCGAAGGCGGTCGTCAGGCTCGCCTGAACCGCACCGTGGCGACGCACCGGCCGGGACGCCCGGCCGGTGCCGGGCGGCCGCCGGACGCGGCCGCGCGGAAACGGCCCGCGGACGGCGCGGACGGGACGCGGCGGGTGACCGGGCACGTACGGGAGGGGAACACGAACGTGGCGGTGTTCGCTGAAGAGGTGAACCTGGCCGGATACACCACGCTGCGGCTCGGCGGCCCCGCCCGCCGCTTCGTCGAGGCGACGACCGAGGCGGAACTCGTGTCCGCGATCCGCAAGGCCGACGACACGGGCGAACCCGTGCTCGTGCTCGGCGGCGGCAGCAACGTGGTGGTGTCCGACGACGGGTTCCCCGGCACCGTCGTCCACGTCGGCACGCGCGGCACCGAACGCGTCGCCGCCGAAGGCGACACCGTCCACGTCCGGGTCCAGGCCGGCGAGGACTGGGACCCGTTCGTCGCGCGCTGCGTCGCCGACGGGCTCGCCGGAGTCGAGTGCCTGTCCGGCATCCCCGGCCGCGTCGGCGCGACCCCGATCCAGAACGTCGGCGCCTACGGCCAGGACGTCAGCGAGACGATCGTCGAGGTCCGCGCCTACGACCGGGAGGCCCGCACCGTCGTCGCCCTCGACCGCGACGCCTGCCGGTTCACCTACCGGCACAGCGCCTTCAAAGGCCACGACCGGTTCGTCGTCCTGGACGTGACGTACGCGCTCCACGAGGCCGAAGAGTCGCGGCCCATCGCCTACACCGAACTCGCGAAGCAGCTCGGCGTCCGGCCCGGGGACAGGGTGACGCTGAAGGAGGCGCGCGACGCCGTCCTCGAACTGCGGCGCGGCAAGGGCATGGTCCTGGACCCGGCCGACCCCGACAGCCGCAGCGCCGGGTCGTTCTTCACCAACCCGATCCTGGAACCCGGCCAGCTCGCCGAACTGGAGCGCCGCGTGGCCGACCGCCTCGGCCCGGACGCGACGTTCCCGCGCTACCCGGAGACCGGCGGACGGGTCAAGACGTCCGCCGCCTGGCTGATCGACCGCGCCGGCTTCGGCAGGGGCCACACCGTCGGCCCGGCGCGCATCTCCACCAAGCACACCCTCGCCCTGACCAACCCGGGCGGCGCCAGCACCGCCGACCTCCTGGCGCTCGCCCGCGAGGTGCGGCGCGGCGTCCGCGAGGCGTTCGGCGTCGAGCTGGTCAACGAGCCGGTCCTGGTCGGTGTGACCCTCTGACCCGCGGGTTGGTAGGCTCGCGGGCGTCGAGGGGGAGTAGTCCCAATCGCGTGGTCGACACACTGGCGCCGCCGACGGCGCCCGGTCACGCGGGCCTCCGAACGCACGGGCCGCGTCCAGACGGGCCCGCGAGGCGGACGAGACCCTCGGCCCGGCAGTCATGCCGGGCCGAGGTCGCGCGCCCGAACCCCCGCCCTCGCCCGGCATCCGAGCGAGAGGGAACCCGGTGTCCGCCTTCCTCATCAGCCTGGTCGTGATCTTCGTCGCCGAGCTGGGCGACAAGAGCCAGCTCATGGCGATGACCTTCGCCACCCGCTTCCGCGCGCTGCACGTGCTCATCGGCATCACCGCCGCGACCGCGGTCGTCCACCTGGCGAGCGTCGCCGTCGGCGCGGCGCTCGGCGCCGCGCTCCCGACCGGCCCGATCTCCGTCCTCGCCGGCCTGGCGTTCCTCGGCTTCGCGCTGTGGACGCTCCGCGGCGACGAACTCGACGACGACGAACGCGACCGGGCACGGCGCGCCACCGGCTCGGCGATCCTGGCGGTCGGCGGAGCGTTCTTCCTGGCCGAGCTGGGCGACAAGACCATGCTCGCCACCATCACCCTCGCCGCCGACCACGGCGGCCTCGTGGCACTGACCGGCGTGTGGGCCGGGTCGACGCTCGGCATGGTCGCCGCGGACGCGCTGGCTATCGTGGTCGGCCAGATCCTCGGCAGGAGGCTCCCCGAACGGGTCATCAAGTACGGCGCCGCCGCCGGCTTCGCGGCGTTCGGCGTCCTGCTGCTCGCCGAAGGGATCAGGGCCTGAACCGCATCCCGGCCCGCCCGGCGGCTGAAACGGCCGCCGAGCGGGAACCATGGAGGCAGGGCCCTTGAGGACCGCGGGGCCGGCCGCGGCGGGGCCCGGACGGGAGTACGACCGTGGCCCTACCCGCACCCGCCCCCCGGCAGGCGCTCGGCATGCGCCTCCAGCTGAGCGACGAGGCCGCCGCCCGCATCCGCGAGCTGATCATGGAGGGCCGGGTCCGGCCCGGCGAGCACCTGCGGCTGGAACGGCTCGCCATGGAGTTCGGCATCAGCGTCACCCCGGTCAGGGAGGCGCTGAAGTCGCTGCGCAGCGAGGGTTTCGTCGTCCTGGAGCCGAGACGCGGGTTCGTCGTCGCGCCGCTGTCGAAACGGGACGTCCAGGACCTGTTCTGGGTGCAGGCGGGCATCGCCGCCGAGCTGGCCGCCCGCGCCACCCCGCGGATCGGCCCGAAGAACCTGCGCGACCTGGAGACGCTCCACCGCGAACTGGAACATGCCTTCGCCGCCGGGAGACCCGACCTGATGGAGGAGCACAACCACCACTTCCACCGCGAGATCAACCTGGCCGCCGACTCCGCGAAGCTGGCCTGGTCGCTCGGGACGGCCGCCCGGTACGTCCCGCGCGGGCTGTACGGGAGGCTTCCCGGCTGGCCGGACCTCGCCAAGCGAGACCACGAGCACATCCTCGCCGCGCTGCGGAACGGACACGCCGCCGCGGCGGCCGAACGGATGCGCGACCACGTCGTACGGGCCGGTGAACTGCTGGTGACCCACCTCGAACACCGCGGCATGTGGCCCCCGGACGGCGAGGCCCGACATTAACGTGGTTCCATGAGCCCGCGGATGAGCCTGGGCGCGCGCCGGGAGCTGGCGGTCCGGGCGGCGATGGCCGAGTTCGCCTACGGCGGCTACGACGGCACGTCCACGTGGACGATCGCGGAGCGCGTCGGCGTCTCCCAGCCCTACCTGTTCCGGCTCTTCCCGACCAAGCACGCCCTCTTCCTCGCCGCCGCCGAACGCTGCTTCGACGAGATCGAGGACGTCCTGCGGCGGGCCGCCGGCGGCCGGCACGGCGAGGACGCGGTCGCCGCGATGGCGGAGGCGTACGGACGGCTCCCGCTGGACGACCCCGACCTGCTCCGGATGCAGCTCAAGGTGCACGCGGTCGCCGTCCGGGACGAGGAGTTCGGCAGGCTCGGCCACATCCGCTGGGCCCGGCTGTGGCGGGTGGTGGGCGACCTCTCCGGCGCGGACCCGGCCGAGATCGCCCGGTTCCTGGCGGCCGGCCTGCTGGTGAACGTCGCCGCCGCGTTCGACGTCCCGCACGGCACCGGCCAGGACCTCGCCCGCTCGACGGCGGACTGGGCGGAACGCCTCCGCGGCGTCGAAACGCTCGCGGACCACCCCGGGGAACGGGGCCGCTGACCCCGTGCGCCCCCGGCCGGCGGGTTCAGCCCGCCAGCCAGGCGTCGACGCCCGCGAGCAGCCGCCCCCGCACGTCGTCGGGCGCCGCCGAGGCCCTGATCGACTGCCGCGCCAGGTCGGCCAGCTCGGCGTCGGAGAAGCCGTGGTCGGCGCGGGCGAGCTCGTACTGGACGGCCAGCCGCGAACCGAACAGCAGCGGGTCGTCCGCGCCCAGCGCGATGGACGCGCCCGCCTCGTACAGCCGCCGCACCGGCACGTCCGACGCCGTCGCCGCCACCCCGAGCCCCACGTTCGACGCAGGGCACACCTCCAGCGTCACACCGCGCTCGATGATCCGCGCCAGCAGCCGCGGCTCCTCCACGGCGCGCACGCCGTGCCCGATCCGGTCGGCGTCCAGCATCTCCAGGCACTCCCGGATGCTCGCCGCGCCGAGCAGCTCACCGCCGTGCGGGGTGGACAGCAGCCCGCCGCGCTTGGCGATCCGGAACGCGCCCTCGAAGTCGTAGGCCCGGCCCCGCCGCTCGTCGTTGGACAGCCCGAACCCGACGACGCCCCTGCCGGCGTACTGGACGGCCAGCCGGGCGAGCGTCTTGGCGTCCAGCGGGTGCCGGGTCCGGTTCGCGGCGATGACCACGCCGATGCCGACACCGGTGGCCGCGGACGCGTCCCGCGCCCCGTCCAGCACCAGCTCCACCGTCGGGGTCAGCCCGCCGAACTTCGCCGCGTACCCGCTCGGATCGACCTGGATCTCCAGCCAGCCCGACCCCTCCGCCGCCTCGTCCTCGGCCGTCTCCCGCAGCAGGCGGCGCATGTCGTCCGGTGTCTGGAGCACCGAGCGGGCGATGTCGTAGAGCCGCTGGAACCGGAACCATCCGCGTTCGTCCGTCGCCTGCAGCTTGGGCGGCCAGTCCTCCACGAGGGCGTCGGGCAGATGCACGCCGTGCACGTGGGCGAGCTCGACGAGCGTCGAATGCCGCATCGACCCGGTGAAGTGCAGGTGCAGGTGAGCCTTGGGGAGCAGTGCCACGTCATGACGGGCGGAACCCAGAACCTCCTGGGCGGGACGAGCTGACACGGTAGGGGCCTCCATGTGCCAATGCTGCCGGGTGATCGGCGCCGTTGAACCCCCTTCCGGAAGGATCACACCACCGGACTACCTCGCATGACACGCGACGGCCATCCCTGCACATGGGCATCCAAAAAAACTTTGGAATCGCGTGCAACCCCGCCCGGACACCGTGCGTATACGAGGGGCGCCAGAGAGAGACGGCACCCCCCACGCGGAAAGCACGGGGCAGAGAGCACGGGCAGGAAGGGATACACGATGATCACGCTGAAGGCCGCCCTGATCGCGGCGTCCACCATCGGGACCGTCGCCGTGGGCGGCGGCGCGACGTGGGCGATGGCCGGCTCCCACCAGGAGGCGGACCTCCGCCCGCAGGGCGCCAAGGCTCCCGCGGTGGAGCGCGAGCTCGGGGACGCCGTGCCGAGCACCGCACCGACCTGCCTGCCGGCCAAGCCCGCGCTGCCCAGCGCCAAGCTCCCGGAGACCGGCGTGGAGAAGGGCGCGGAGAAGCAGGTCCAGAAGCACCTGGAGCAGAACCCGGCCACCAGGGAGCTGCCGAAGGTGGACGTGCCCGAGACGGACCTCCCGGGCGCCCGGCTCCCCGACGCCCAGCTCCCGGACGCCAAGGTGCCGGACGCCCGGGGCAAGGTCCCCGCCGACCTGCCGACCTGTGCGCCGTCCGTGAAGCAGCCGACGAAGGAGGCGCCGGTGACCAGGCCGTCCGCCCGCGTCCCCGCCAAGCCGGGCCTGCCCGCGGTCCCCCGGCTCGACTGCACCAAGCTGGCGCCCGCGGTCGAGGTCGGCGGCACGGTCGAGCGGAAGGTCCTGCTGGCCAAGGGCCTGCGGCACGTCTCGACCGTCCCCGGCTCCGCCGACCTCCGGAAGAAGAACATCTGCGCCGTCACGCAGAAGTGGGCGGACAAGACCGGCCGGTGGATCACCGTCGAAACCCTGAGGACGCCCGCCGGCATGACGCAGAATCAGCTGCGGCAGGCGCTGAAGCTGCCCGGGGGCGGCACCCCCGTGACCGTGCCCGGCGGCACGGCCGGCTCGATCCTCCCGGACCGCGGCGGCGTGCTGCTGTTCGACGCGGACGGCCGGTCGCTGCTCGTCAGCGGCAGCCCCGTCCTCGCGGGCGGCCTCAAGGACGTCACCACCGCGCTGGCCCAGGCCCGGTAGACGGACCGGACCAGGCCGCGGCAGCACGCAGCGGTACCAGTAGCCGGGTGGGCGGCTCGGCGCGGAGCCGCCCACCCCCGACAGAAGACCGGCCGGATTCGCCAGCCCGGGACGGAGCACAGTGGGGCGTCGAGACGACCAGACGTTCGTGGAGTTCGTGGCCGCACGCGGCGATGCCCTGCTGCGCACCGCGGCGCTGATGTGCGGGGCACGGCAGGACGCCGAGGACGTCCTGCAGACCGCGCTGGAGAAGGCGTACCGGCACTGGGGACGGATCGAGCCCGGCAGCGACCCCGAGCCCTACGTCCGCAAGATCCTGGTCAATCTCGTGATCAGCCGCTCCCGGCGCTGGAAGGTACTGAAGGAGATCCACATGGCGCGGCTTCCGGAACGGCCGGCGGCCTCGCCCGAACACGCCGTCGAGCTGAGAGGGACGCTCATGGACGAGCTGCGCAGGCTCGGCCCGCGGCAGCGGGCGGTGCTGGTCCTGCGGTTCTGGGAGGACCTGTCGGAGGCGGAGACGGCGCAGGCGCTCGGCTGTTCGGTCGGAACGGTCAAGAGCCAGGCGTCCCGGGGGCTCGCCAGGCTCCGGGAGCGCCTCGACACGAACCTGGCGCCACTGGGGAGATGAGCGATGGACCTGGAGAGTGAACTGCGGCAGGCCATGGCCGAGCGGGTGGCCGGGACGACCGCGCCGGCGTCGCTCGTCGCGGACGTCAGGCGCCGCCACCGGCGCCGCAAGGCCCGTATCCACGCCGCCGCCGGCGCCGCCGCGGTCACGGTCGCGGCGCTCGCCCTGGTGCCCACCTACCAGTCGTTCCGGGCCACACCCGCCGGGAACCCCGGGACCGCACGCCCCGCGGAGGGCGGTCCTACGATCGAGCAGCCGGAGCGACCGCCCGCGCCGGGCCCCTCCGTGTCCTCGTCAACCAAGGGGGAGGCCGGGGCGGGCGCCTCACCCCGGCCGAAGGCCCAGCCGCCGGCGGGCGGGTCCGCGGGGGACCCGCGCAAGCCCGGCCCGGGGGGAGTGGTGGACGGCCTGCCGGGCTGGATCACCTACGTCCCGGACGGCCTCGCCGCCGCGGGCCCGTGCGCGGTGACGGGCGGCGCCGAGCGCGAGACGACGACGTGCGAGTGGCGCGGGAGCACGGGGTGGCTGGAGATCGCCGTGGTGAGAGGGAGCGGGCTCACCGACCCGCGCGACCTCATGAAGTCACCCGGCCTGCCCGGCCGCACGTCCGTGCGGGGGACGCCCGCGCTCACCGCCGACCGTCCCGGCTCCGGACGCCAGATCTCCTGGCTCGCCAGACCCGGCGTCGGCGTGACCGTGTCGGGCGGCGGCCAGATCGAGACCCAGTTGATGCGCGTCGCCGAGGGCGTCCGCCCGTGACGGAACCGGCCCCGGGCACGTGAGCGCCCGGGGCCGGTTCGTCACCGCGAGGGGGTGTCAGCTCGCCTCGGACAGCAGCTTCGCGACCCGCGAGACGCCCTCGACGAGGTCGTCGTCGCCGAGCGCGTACGACAGGCGGAAGTAGCCCGGCGTGCCGAACGCCTCGCCCGGCACCAGCGCGACCTCCGCCTCCTCCAGGATCAGCGCCGCCAGCTCCACCGACGTCTCGGGGCGCTTGCCGCGGATCTCCTTGCCGAGCAGTTCCTTGACGGACGGATAGGCGTAGAACGCGCCCTCCGGCTCGGGGCACACCACGCCCGGGATCTCGTTCAGCATCCGCACGATCGTCCTGCGTCGCCGGTCGAAGGACGTGCGCATCTCCGCCACCGCCGACAGGTCGCCCGACACCGCCGCGAGGGCCGCGGCCTGCGACACGTTCGCCACGTTGGACGTCGCGTGCGACTGGAGGTTGGCCGCGGCCTTCACCACGTCCGCCGGGCCGATCAGCCAGCCCACCCGCCAGCCCGTCATCGCGTACGTCTTGGCGACGCCGTTCAGCACGACCGTCCGGTCGGCCAGCTCCGGCACCACCACGGGCATCGAGTGGAACTCGGCGTCCCCGTACACCAGGTGCTCGTAGATCTCGTCGGTGACGACCCACAGGCCGTGCTCGTCCGCCCAGCGGCCGATCGCCTCGATCTCGGCGCGGGAGTACACGGCGCCGGTCGGGTTGGACGGCGACACGAACAGCAGGATCTTCGTCCGGTCGGTGCGGGCCGCCTCCAGCTGGTCGACGCTCACCTTGTAGCCGGTGGTCTCGTCGGCGACCACGTCCACCGGCACCCCGCCCGCCAGCTTGATCGACTCGGGGTAGGTCGTCCAGTAGGGCGTCGGCACGAGCACCTCGTCGCCCGGGTCGAGCAGCGTCGCGAACGCCTCGTACACCGCCTGCTTGCCGCCGTTGGTCACCAGGACCTGGGACGACTCGACCCGGAAGCCGGAGTCCCGCCCGGTCTTCTCCGCGATGGCGGTGCGCAGCTCGGGCAGCCCGCCCGCGGGCGTGTACTTGTGGAAGCGCGGCACGGCGCAGGCGGCCACCGCGGCCTCGACGATGTAGTCGGGGGTGGGGAAGTCGGGCTCGCCCGCGCCGAACCCGATGACCGGGCGGCCCGCCGCCTTGAGCGCCTTGGCCTTGGCGTCGACGGCCAGCGTGGCGGATTCGGATATCGCGGCGATGCGCTTGGAGATGCGAGGACGGTCGATGCTCATATCCCTATCGTTACAGACGATGTCCGGTGGCCAGAGCGATATACCGGGGCGGGACCGGCGCGTCCGTTGGCACGGTCCGACGACGCGGTCCGGTGACATGGGGCGGGCGTCTCGCGCCATCCGGTTCGACGCGGGGGCCCGGGGCACGTAGACTCACCGTCCTAGTGGCGTGTCCCCGCTCTACGAGCCTGTCCGCACACGGATGTCGGCAGAGGTCGTAAGCTGGACGCGGCACGACCCGGTCCCGTGGCCGGGTGTTCTCCGTTGACCCGGGGAATGAAGGGCAGTGGCTCAATTGGTAGAGCTCCGGTCTCCAAAACCGGCGGTTGGGGGTTCGAGTCCCTCCTGCCCTGCGAGGTGCGGTGCGCGCACCCGTGCCGGCCGCGACATGGCGGCGCCGTGGCGCTTCGCGGCACGGGACCGTGCGGCAACCACATGGTGGTTGGATCACGACCTATGAGGTGAACGGCGGCAAATGGCGACTGAGACCGACGAGCGCGACGAGCCCGAGGCCAAGGGCGAGGGCAAGCGCAAGAAGGAGAAGTCCCCGCGGCGGACGACTCCGGCGCTCTTCGTGCGCCAGATCATCGCCGAGCTGCGCAAGGTCATCTGGCCGACGCGGCGGGAACTCATCACCTACACGGTCGCGGCCCTGGTCTTCGTACTGATCATGGTCGGGATCGTGTCCGGCGTCGACTACGGGCTGCAGCAGGGCGTTTACGCCGTCTTCGGCTGATCGCGCCCGGGGCCGCGGCGTACGGGACGAGCCGCCGCCGCACCACCGCAAGTCCATTCACCGCAAGCCGAGAGAAAGAGACACCGTGTCCGAGCCCTCCCAGCCCTACGACGAGGCCGTTGAAGAGGCCCAGTCCGCTGCGGCTGCTGCGGCAGACCAGGCGGCCGAGCCCGCCGAGGAGACGGCCGAGGCGGCCGTCGCCGCCGGCGAAGGCGAGCCCGCGGACACGAAGCTCGAGGGCGAGGCCCCCGAGCCGGCCGTCGCCGCGGACGCCGCTGATCTCGCCGAGGCCGTCGCGGGCGAGCAGGACGCGGACGAGGACGAGGACGAAGCGGAGGCCGGCCCCCCGGCCGACCCCTACGCCGACTTCAAGATGCAGCTCCGGCTCCAGCCGGGCGACTGGTACGTCGTGCACTCCTACGCGGGGTACGAGAACCGGGTCAAGACCAACATCGAGACCCGGACGCAGACCCTCAACATGGAGGACTACATCTTCCAGATCGAGGTCCCGCAGCACGAGGTGACCGAGATCAAGCAGGGCAAGCGGCAGAAGGTCAACGAGAAGGTCCTGCCGGGCTACATCCTGGTCCGCATGGAGCTGACCGACGAGTCCTGGGCCGCGGTCCGCAACACCCCCGGCGTCACCGGGTTCGTCGGGCTGCTGAACAAGCCGTCCCCGCTGAGCCTGGACGAGGTCGCGAGCCTGCTGGCCCCGGAGCCCGAGGAGGGCACCGTCAAGACCAAGGAGCAGGCGAAGGCCCCCGCCACCGTCGACTACGAGGTCGGCGAGTCGGTCACCGTCATGGACGGCCCGTTCGCCACCCTCCCCGCCACGGTCAACGAGATCAACGCCGAGCAGCAGAAGCTCAAGGTCCTGGTCTCGATCTTCGGCAGGGAAACGCCCGTCGAGCTTTCCTTCAACCAGGTCTCCAAGATCTGACCGACCTGCTCCGACCAGCGCGTACCCTGGACGGGTTCCCGCGAGAGCGGGCTCGGCCCGGACAGGTCGACAAGGTTTCCGTCCCGCAGATGTGCCTCCCGCGCATGGGGGACGGGATCGCAGCGGTTCCTACACGGTGGATGCGTCCCAGCCGCCGTGTTGCCCGGATGACCGGGAGTCGGAACCACCAATAAATGGGACAAAGGGGTACATATGCCTCCGAAGAAGAAGAAGGTTGCCGCACTCGTCAAGGTGCAGCTGCAGGCCGGGGCCGCGACTCCGGCGCCGCCCGTCGGTACCGCGCTCGGTCCGCACGGCGTCAACATCATGGACTTCTGCAAGCAGTACAACGCTGCCACGGAGTCCCAGCGCGGCAACGTCGTCCCCGTAGAGATCACCATCTACGAGGACCGGTCGTTCACCTTCGTCACCAAGACCCCGCCGGCCGCGCAGCTCATCCTGAAGGCCGCGGGCGTCGACAAGGGCAGCGGCGAGCCGCACAAGACCAAGGTCGGCTCGATCACCGCCGACCAGGTCCGCGAGATCGCCACGACCAAGATGCCCGACCTCAACGCCAAGAGCCTGGAGACCGCCGAGAAGATCGTCGCGGGCACCGCCAGGTCGATGGGCATCGAGGTCAAGTGACCTGACGCCGGCTCCCTCCGCCGGTGGGCGGCGGGACGGCAGTGGCAGGGCCAGGCGCTGGCCCGTACCACGAATTCCAGAAGGGAATCATCATGAAGCGCAGCAAGGGCTACCGCGCCGCGGCGGAGAAGATCGACCGGGACCGGCTGTACAGCCCGGCCGAGGCCGTGCAGCTGGCCAGGGAGACCAAGGTCGTCAAGTTCGACCCGACCGTGGAGGTCGCGCTGCGGCTGGGCGTCGACCCCCGCAAGGCCGACCAGATGGTGCGCGGCACCGTCAACCTGCCGCACGGCACCGGCAAGACCGCCCGCGTGCTGGTCTTCGCCGTCGGCGCCAAGGCGCAGGAGGCCGAGGCGGCGGGCGCCGACCTCGTCGGCTCCGACGACATGATCGAGCGGATCCAGGGCGGCTTCCTGGAGTTCGACGCGGTCGTGGCCACGCCGGACCAGATGGGCAAGGTCGGACGCCTGGGCCGGGTGCTCGGCCCCCGCGGCCTGATGCCGAACCCGAAGACCGGCACGGTCACGATGGACGTGGCCAAGGCCGTGACCGACATCAAGGGCGGCAAGATCGAGTTCCGGGTCGACCGGCACGCGAACCTGCACTTCATCATCGGCAGGGCGTCCTTCGAGCCGCGCCAGCTGGTGGAGAACTACGCCGCGGCCGTCGAGGAGATCCAGCGGCTCAAGCCGTCCGCCGCGAAGGGCCGGTACGTGAAGAAGGCGTCGCTGACGACGTCGATGGGCCCGAGCATCCCGGTGGACCCGAACGCGGTCCGCAACCTCACCGCCGACCTCGAAGGGGTCTGAGCAAGCGTCGCCGCACAGGGCGTCCCCGCTCCGGGGGCGCCCTGTTCGCGTGCGGGCATATAGCACCTGACAGGCTGGATACATAGATCCGCGTCCGGAACCGGACAATCAGGTGACCGGATTGTTTTGTTACCGGTGGGAATTCTGGTGTTGAATCTTCTCCGTGAAGCGTCGAACCGACCGTGCCATCGCCATCTCCGCAGTCACCGCCGTCGCCGTCGTGCCCACGGCGATCGTGATGGTGGTCCAGGTCGGCGGTGACTCCGCCGGGGACGGGGGCGCGTCGCCCGCGTCCGCGGCCATGTCCCGGCAGGACCCGGCCAACCCGAACGGCACGGCGACCGGCCTCGTCACCCCGGGCGCCCCGGCGGCGCCGGGCTCCGGTGGCCCGGCCGGGCCGGGCAACACCCCGGGCGCACCGGGCACCCCGAGGGGAGGCGCCTTCGCGAACCTGCCCACCGCGCCGCCCCAGCCCGGCCCGAGCCTCAACGCCTTCACCCGCAAGACCGAGGTCAAGGTGTCCATCGGCTCGAACGGCGACTACAAGCACGCCGCGGAGACCGCGTCGTTCACCCTGTACCCGAAGTTCGCGATGAACGCGACCGGCGTCACCCAGACGATGCAGGGCGGCGAGCTCACCAAGATCACCCAGAAGGTCGTGGTGAGCGGCCGGACCCTCAAGGGCTTCGACGGGGAGAAGTGGACCCAGTCCACCCTCACCGCCGCGCAGTTGAACACCCTGCAGACCCAGTCCGACCCCCGCCAGTTCACCTTCATGGTCGGGACGCTGCCCGGCACGACCGCGAGCGAGCCGGACGAGAGCGGCAAGACCCAGTTCACCGCGCAGGCCCGCATGGGCAGCGTCTACTCGCTGCTCCCGCAGGACGCGGCCGCCGCGATCCGCGAGTGGATCCCCCAGGACACCGGCTGCGGCCTGGACCTCTGGGCCGACAGCAAGGCCCGCCCCACCACGATCGGCCTCAACGCCCAGGCCCCCGGCGCCACCTTCACCGGCTCCATGACCTTCAACGCCTACCGCTGACCCCACCCCAAGCCACCGAGCGCACGCAGACCTCAGCCCCCGCCGCAACCCCGCGACAACCTCAACGCTTGCGATCGCGTCCGAAGGCAGGTCCCGAGCCTGCGAGGTACCTGATCGCGCAGCGAGCCCCTGGGCGAGCCGGAGCGATGCAGCGATCGCGCGCATTGCCCGTTGAAGGGAGGGCCCCCAGGGCCCGACCGCCGAGGGCAATGCAATAAACCCGCCTACGACGATGGTCGTACCTCGGGTGGGGGCATTCGTACCACCGGGGGATGTAGCGTCGTTGGCGTCCCCGTGACACTGGGATCACCAGCAGGGCGACAAGGGAGGTTCGAACCTCATGAAACGACGACTCGTGGTGGCGGCCGGCGGTACCGCCGTGAGCGCCGCGCTTCTTCTGACCGGATGCGGCGGAGGCGGCACGGGGACCACGGAGAACATGCAGCTCAGTGCCAGTCAGGCGCTGTTGAAGGCTTCGGAGAAGACCGGCGAGGCCGACACGTTCAAGGCCGACCTCACGGTGACCGGGACGGGGCAGGGCGGTAGCGGAGAGATCCGCGCCGACGGGCAGTTCCAGCTGCGGCCGACGCTGCAGTTCAGCGCGAAGCTGGACGAGTTCAGCCGTGGTGGGAAGAGCGTCCCGGGGGCGCAGGGGCAGGCGCTGTACACGGGCAACGTGCTGTACGCGAAGGTTCCGCAGCTCGCCCAGTTCGTCAGCGGCGGCAAGCCGTGGGTGAAGATCGATGTGAACCAGGCGGCGCAGCACACCGGGTTCGACATCCAGGGTCTGATCGGGCAGGTCCAGAAGGTGGACCCGGCCGAGCAGACGAAGATGTTCACCGGCTCCAAGGACGCGCGCCGGGTCGGCACCGAGAAGGTCGACGGGGTCGAGACGACGCACTACACCGGGACGGTGACCGTCCAGGACGCGCTGAACCGGCTCGACGCGGAGTCGCGCGAGAAGGTGCGCAAGTGGCTGCCGGCGGAGAAGGCGAACCACAAGATCAACTTCGATCTGTGGACGGACGGGGAGAACCTGCCGCGCAAGCTCGTGTCGAAGATGAACGGCGAGCAGGGCGAGACCGGCACGGTGACCGTCCTCTACAGTGACTACGGCAAGTCGTTCAAGGTGAACCCGCCGCCGTCCGACCAGGTCGGTGAACTGTCGATCGCCGGGTTGCTCGGCGGGAACTGACCTTCCGCCAACAAGATCGCCGCAACGGTGAACCCGGTGGATCCCTGGTGCGTCTGATCCTTCAGGCGGCCCGACCGTGCACGGATGTAGCGGGCCGTGGAGCAGACCAAGGAGACCCCCCACGATGATCCGTCGTTTCGCCACGGGCGTCGCGCTGGCCACCGGCCTCGCCCTCTCACTGACCGGCTGCCTCGGCGGCGCCGGTGACAAGGTGGGCGAGGCCGGTGAGAACCTGAAGCTCTCGGCCGCCCAGGTGCTCGGCAAGGCAGCGGAGAAGACCGGCCAGCTCGACACCTTCAAGGCGAGCATGGCGATGCAGATGACCGGTGCCGCGGACGGCGACGTCTCGATGACCGGTGGGATGCAGTACCAGCTCAAGCCGGAACTCGCCTACAGCATGAACTTCGACAAGATGACGGTCGCCGGCCAGTCGATGCCGGGCATGCAGCAGATGCTGGTGGGCCGGACCATCTACATGAAGATGCCGGCGCTCAGCCAGCTCGGCGGCGGGTCCGCGAGCAAGCCGTGGCTGAAGATGTCGCTGGACGAGCTGGGCCGCAAGTCCGGTCTGAACGTCGACCAGCTGCTCCAGCAGTCGCAGCAGATGGACCCCGTCCAGAACACCAAGATGCTGACGGCGTCCAAGGACGCGCGTGAGGTCGGCAAGGAGACGGTCGACGGCGTCCAGACGACGCACTTCACCGGTACCTACCGGCTGGAGGACGCGATCGCGAAGCTGCCCGCGGACCAGCAGGAGTTGCTCCGCAAGGGCTACGCGCAGAGCGGCATGGACAACATGCAGTTCGACCTGTGGGTGGACGACCAGCAGCTGCCCCGCAAGATGACCATGAAGTCCCAGCAGACCGCCGAGGGCGTCATGAACATGGCCATCAAGTACCGCGACTTCGGCAAGCCGGTGAACATCACTCCGCCGCCGGCGAACCAGGTCACCGACTTCAGCCAGATGCTGCAGGGGCTCGGTGGCGGCGGCCTGCCGGGAAGCTGACAGGGCCGATGACGGGAGGGGGCCGCGCCGTGATGGCGCGGTCCCCTCGCTGATTTGGTAAGTCGGGGAACGTGCACGTACTCTGTTCGGTGCCGAAGACCGCCGGTCGTCACCTCCTGCCGAGGTGGCCGAAGGACCCGATTCGTCGGGCGGCCTGCGTAGGTGAGACGAGAGCTTCCGCATGGCCTCCGTGCCTTGCCTGGACGCCCCGTGCGCCTGCGCCGGGGCGTTTTTCGGTTCGATCGGGCCCCGTCCCCGGGGGACGGGGAGGGTCGTGAACACCCAGGTAATCGGAAGGAGGCCGCATGGCCAGGGCCGATAAGGACGCGGCGATCGCCGAGCTCAAGGACGAGTTCCAGAGCTCCAGCGGCGCCGTGCTGACCGAGTACCGCGGGCTGACCGTCGCGCAGGTCGGGGAACTGCGCGGCAATCTCGGCGAGACCGCACGGTTTCGCGTGGTGAAGAACACGCTGACCAGGCGCGCGGCGGACGAGGCCGGTGTCGACGAGCAGTTCCGTGACCTGCTCGAAGGCCCCTCGGCCATCGCGTTCGTCCGGGGCGACGTGGTCGAGGCCGCCAAGGGCCTGCGTGACTTCGCCAAGGCCAACCCGCTGCTGGTGATCAAGGGCGGGTACATCGACGGCAAGGCGATGAGCGCGGCGGAGGTCACCAAGCTCGCCGACCTCGAGTCGCGCGAGGTGCTCCTCGCGAAGCTCGCCGGTGCGATGAAGGGCTCGCTGTCCAACGCGGCCGCGCTCTTCAACGCCCTGCCGACGCAGACGGCGCAGCTCGCCGAGGCGCTGCGCGCCAAGCGCGAGGAGGCCGCCGACGCGCCGGCCGCCGAGGCCGCCGAGGCGTCCGCCGAGTAGGCACCCGCGGTTACGTAATCCCCAGTTTTCAAGCCATAGCGGAGGAAAGATCATGGCGAAGCTCAGCACCGACGACCTGCTCGACGCCTTCAAGGAGATGACCCTTCTCGAGCTTTCGGAGTTCGTGAAGCAGTTCGAGGAGGTCTTCGACGTCAAGGCCGCGGCGCCGGTCGCGGCCGTGGCCGCCCCCGCGGGCGGGGCCGGCGCCCCGGCCGCCGAGGAGGCCGCCGCGCAGGACGAGTTCGACGTCATCCTCGAGGGTGCCGGCGACAAGAAGATCCAGGTCATCAAGGAGGTACGCGCGCTGACGAGCCTCGGCCTGAAGGAGGCCAAGGACCTGGTCGACGGCGCGCCGAAGCCGCTGCTCGAGAAGGTCAACAAGGAGGCCGCCGACAAGGCCAAGGAGGCCCTGGAGAAGGCCGGCGCGACGGTCACCGTCAAGTAGGGCGTTCCAGAGCCCGGGGCTGCTACGGCTCCGTTCGCTCCTCGGGAGGCGGTCGTCCCACCACGGGTGGGGCGGCCGCCTCTTTTCGTTGTGCCGGAGTGATAAACGCATGCCGGAAAGCGTGCGTCCGGGCGGGTTGTGCGCATATTGGAGCGCGGCGTACCGTCCCCTCTGACGCTGTGGCCACACGAGGGCCGGAGCGTCCCGGTGGACCGGACGAAGCCGTCCTTCCCCGGCCGAACACCCCGACCCCGCTTGAGGCACCGGTTCTTGGACCACTAGTCTCATAGGCGCCGTAAGTAACGATTGTCTTACGACGTCGCATTTGGCCGCTGATCTGGAGTGGAACCCCTTCCAATTGGACGGAGTCCCGCTACGGTAGTGGCACCCGTCACGGCTACCGGACGGTAGTAAGAGGGCGGACACGCGGTGTGACGACAAAGAGCCTAGAGCTACTCGCTCATTGGTTCGGGATTCCCCCGGCCTGGACGAAAGGTGACGAGTGGGCGTCGAGATCAGAGTCGAAGGGCTGACGAAGTCCTTCGGCCGTCAGACCATCTGGCAGGACGTGTCGCTGACGCTGCCCGCGGGAGAGATCTCCGTTCTCCTGGGCCCCTCCGGCACCGGTAAGTCGGTCTTCCTAAAGTCGCTGGTCGGGCTGCTCAAGCCGGACCGGGGGCACATCTGGGTCGGCGACCGGGACCTCCCCCACCTTCCGGAAGCGCAGCTCTACGAGACCCGCAAGCTGTTCGGCGTGCTGTTCCAGGACGGCGCCCTCTTCGGGTCGATGAACATCTACGACAACGTGGCCTTCCCGCTCCGCGAGCACACGAAGAAGTCGGAGTCCGAGGTCAAGCGGATCGTCATGGAGAAGCTCGAACTCGTCGGGCTGCTCGGTGCCGAGAAGAAGCTTCCCGGGGAGATCTCCGGCGGGATGAAGAAGCGCGCCGGCCTCGCCCGCGCCCTCGTCCTGAACCCCGAGATCCTGCTGGTGGACGAGCCCGACTCCGGCCTCGACCCGGTCCGCACGTCCTACCTGAACCAGACGATCGTCGACCTGAACGCCGAGATCGGCGCGACGTTCCTCATCGTCACCCACGACATCAACACCGCCCGGACCGTTCCGGACAACATCGGCCTGCTGTTCCGCCGCGAGCTGGTGATGTTCGGCCCGCGCGAGATGCTGCTGTCCAGCGAGGAGCCGGTCGTCCGGCAGTTCCTCAACGCGCGCAAGATCGGCCCGATCGGGATGTCGGAGGAGAAGGACGTCTCTGAGCTGGAGGCCGAGGCGAAGCAGGGCCACGACCCGGGCAAGCTGCCGCCGATCCCGCCGCAGCTGATGACCAGCGACGGCCGGATCCGCCCGGGGCAGCACGCCCCCGGCGCCTGGTGCGCCGCGCACGGCGTCACCCCGCCGCCCGGATCCTTCGTCGACGACCTGGGCCGCAACTGGGTGGAGGAGTGGCCGCGGTACGTGGCGTCGATGGCGCCCGCCGGCGGGCCGCCGCCCGCGCCCGGCATGCACCCCGGCGGTTCCTCCGGTCACTTCCCGGGTAACCCGCCGCCTGGACAGCCTGGGGCGGGTGCAGGGTACTGATGTCCACTCCTGGTATCGGCGCGGACCAGCGAGGGGACGGCAAGGGCGGCGGGTCGTCCACGACGTTCCGTAAGATCGGGGACGGCGCCGCCAACATCGCGATCCGGGAGCCGGGCCGCTTCTTCGCCCTCTGCCTGGACACCGGCCGCGCGATGTTCAAGTGGCCCTTCCAGTGGCGCGAGTTCATCCAGCAGGCCTGGTTCATCGTCAGCGTCACCGTCGTCCCCACCATGCTGGTCGCCATCCCGTTCGGCGGCATCCTGTCGCTGCAGGTCGGCGGGCTCATCCGGCAGCTCGGCGCGCAGTCCTACACCGGTGCGACCGCGGTCGTCGCGATCGTCCGGGAGGCCAGCCCGCTGGTCACCTCGCTGCTGGTGGCGGGCGCCGCCGGCTCGGCGATCTGCGCCGACCTCGGCTCCCGCAAGATCCGCGAGGAGATCGACGCGATGGAGGTGCTGGGCATCAACCCGCTGCACCGCCTCGTCGTGCCGCGGATGCTCGCCTGCGCGTTCGTCGCGCTGTTCCTGAACGGGCTGGTCTCGGTCGTCGGTCTCATGGGCGGCTACTTCTTCAACGTCATGCTGCAGGACGGCACCCCCGGCGCCTACCTGGCGTCCTTCAACGCGATCGCGCAACTGCCGGACCTGCTGCAGGCCGAGTTCAAGGCGTTCGTGTTCGGCATCACCGCCGGCCTCGTCGCGGCGTACAAGGGGCTGAACGCGAAGGGCGGGCCGAAGGGGGTCGGTGATGCGGTCAACCAGACCGTGGTCATCACCTTCATGCTGCTCTTCCTGGAGAACTTCCTGATCTCCGCGTTGTACTTCCAGTTCGTGCCGTCGAAGGGCATGTGATGGCGAGCGGACGGGCGTCGTCTGGACTGAGGAGCGCAGGGAGCCTGCGACCGGAGCGACGAGGGAAGACGGCGCCGAGCACGGCCGCTCGCAGCCGAGCGGAGGCGAGGCGATGAGCAGGGCGAGCGGACGGGCGTCGTCTGGACTGAGGAGCGCAGGGAGCCTGCGACCGGAGCGACGAGGGAAGACGGCGCCGGGCACGGCCGCTCGCAGCCGAGCGGAGGCGAGGCGATGAGCACGGCTCCTGGGAAGACGGGTAAGGCCGTTACCAAGGCGGTGAACGCGCCGCTCCAGCGGCTGGACGACTTCGGCCACCAGATGTCGTTCTACGCCCGCGCGTTCGCGTGGACGTTCCGGGTGCTGCGCCGCTACCGCACGGAGGTGCTGCGGCTGCTGGCCGAGGTGAGCCTCGGCACCGGCGGCCTCGCCGTGATCGGCGGCTCGGTGGTGATCGTCGGATTCATGACGTTCTTCACCGGCAGCCAGGTCGGCCTGCAGGGCTACGAGTCGCTGAACCAGATCGGCACGGCCGCGTTCACCGGGTTCATCGCGTCCTACTTCAACACCCGCGAGATCGCCCCGCTGGTGTCGGCGCTGGCGCTGTCGGCGACGGTCGGCTGCGGGTTCACCGCCCAGCTCGGCGCGATGCGGATCTCCGACGAGATCGACGCGCTGGAGGTCATGGCGGTCCCGTCGATGCCGTTCCTCGTCACGACCCGGATGCTGGCCGGGATGATCGCGGTCGTCCCGCTCTACATCGTGGGCCTGCTGGCCTCCTACGGCGCGACGCGGCTGATCGTGACGGTGTTCTACGGACAGTCGACCGGCACCTACGACCACTATTTCCATTTGTTCCTACCACCGAACGACATCTTGTGGTCATTCGGAAAAGTGATCATATTCTCGGTGCTGGTCATGCTGATCCACTGCTACTACGGCTACCACGCGAGCGGCGGCCCGGCGGGCGTCGGCGTCGCGGTGGGCCGCGCGGTGCGCACCAGCATCGTGGTCATCAACGTGGCGGACCTGCTCCTCGGCATGGCGATCTGGGGCACAGATACCACAGTCCGGATCGCGGGGTAACGGCATCATGACGGAACGTATCCGGTTTCGGTTGCTCGGGATCGCCATGTTGCTGGTGATCGTCCTGTTGCTGGTGCTCACCGTGGCGCTGTTCAACAAGGCGTTCACCCCGGTGACGGAGGTGACGGTCCGGACGGAGCGCGCCGGGCTGCAACTGCTGCCGCACTCGGACGTGAAGGTGCGGGGCCTGATCGTCGGCGAGGTGCGCGACACCGACGCGACGGCGCGGGGCGCGACGCTGCACCTGGCGCTCGACCCCGACAAGGCGAAGCTCATCCCGGGCAACGTCCAGGCGCGGCTGCTGCCGAAGACGCTGTTCGGCGAGAAGTACGTGGAGCTGCACATCCCGGAGCAGCCGGGTGCGCTGGGGCTGGCCGAGGGGGCCGTGATCCAGCAGGACCGGTCCCGGGCCGCCGTCGAGATCGACAAGGTGCTGAACGACCTGCTGCCGCTGCTGCAGGCGGTGAAGCCGGCGGAGCTGAACGCGACGCTGAACGCCCTGGCCACGGCGCTGCAGGGGCGCGGCGAGCAGATCGGGCAGAACCTGGAGCAGGCGGACGCGCTGCTGAAGAAGATCAACCCGGAGCTGGGGACGCTCGTCCACGACCTGAACGGCTTGGCGGACGTGTCCGACATCTACCACGCCGCCGCGCCGGACCTGCTGCAGACGCTCCGGAACCTCAACGTGACCAGCAAGACGATCACCGACAAGACGGCGACGATCGAGCGGCTGATCCCGGCGACGACCGCGCTGGCGCAGGACGGCGACGTGTTCATGCGCACCAACGGACCGAAGATCGTCGGGTTCAACATCGCGAACCGGGACGTGCTCAGCCTCGTCGCCCGGTACTCGCCGTCGATGCCGTGCGTGCTGGCGGGGCTCATGAAGATCAAGCCGGAGGCCGAGCGGGTGGCCGGCGGGAACGGGTCCAAGACCTTCAACCTGACGATCGAGATCGTCAAGCCGCGGCCGGGCTACAAGAACCCGCTGGACCTGCCCGAGGTGAAGGACCAGCGGAACCCGCGCTGCTACAACCTGCCGAACCCGCGGGTCCCGTTCCCGGACTACCTGGCGCTGGACGGCACCGAGGACGACCTTTGGTGGAAGGACCCCGACCCGGCGAACGCGCCCGCGGGCGGCCGCGGCCGGGCGGTGTCGAACATCTTCGTCGACCCGGGTTCGATGAGCGAGGAAGAAAAGATCAAGAGCATTGTCGGGCCCATGACGCGGACGCCGGCCGATGAGGTCCCGGATGTCTCGTCGCTGCTGTTCGGGCCGCTGCTGCGCGGATCGGTGGTGACGATCAAGTGAAGACGACCAGTGCCGCGATCAAGCTGCTGACCTTCGTGGTCATCACCGCGGTGGCCACCGGCGTGCTGGCGATGACGATCTCCAACATGCGGTTCGGGCCGTCCAAGACCTACAAGGCGATCTTCACGGACGTGACCGGGCTGCTGAAGAACGACGACGTCCGCGTCGCCGGCGTCCGCGTCGGCCAGATCGAGGAGATCAAGCTCCACCGGGGGCACCAGGCCGAGGTGACGTTCAGCGTCCAGGAGAACGGCGCGTTCCGGGCGGGGCTGCCGTCGTCCACGCAGGCGCACATCCGCTACCGCAACCTGATGGGCCAGCGGTACCTCGCGCTGGCCGACGGGGAGGGCCAGGCCAACGACTACCTGGACCCGGGCGACACGATCCCGATCTCGCAGACGCAGCCCGCGCTGGACCTGACGACGCTGTTCAACGGCTTCCGGCCGCTGTTCCGCGCCCTTGAGCCCAAGGACGTCAACACGCTGGCGATGCAGATCATCACGGTGCTGCAGGGCGAGGGCGGGACGATCAACAGCCTGCTCGCGCACGTCGCGTCGCTGACCAACACGCTCGCCGACCGGGACCGCGTCATCGGCCGGGTGATCGACAACCTGAACGCCGTCCTCGGCACCATCGACGAGCGGCACGACGAGGTCAACAAGCTGATCCTCGACCTGCGCGGGTTCGTCAGCGGCGTCTCCGACGACCGCCAGGCGATCTTCGACTCGGTGGCCGCGATCAACGACCTGACCGGCACCACGCAGGACCTGCTCGTCGACGCGCGTCCGGACATCCGGAACGACATCGCGGGGCTGCGCAAGCTCACCGGGACGTTCGACGCGAACCGCAAGGACATCGACGCGGGCCTGCAGCGGACGCCGAACCGGCTGGAGAAGCTGCTGAACATCTCCTCCTACGGCTCCTGGTTCAACATGTACATCTGCGGCCTCGACGCGCGGGTGCGGCTGCCTGGCGGACCGGTCTACCAGACGCCGGCGATCGTGAACGAGAACGCGAGGTGCAAGTAGATGAGGGTCTCGTTCCGCGAGCGCAACCCGGTCCCCATCGGCCTCATCGGGTTCGCCGTCATCATCGTGCTGGTCGTCCTCGCGATGAACCTGCAGAACATCCCGCTGGTCGCCGGCGGCACCACCCGCACCGCCCAGTTCAAGGAGGCGGCGGGGCTGGAAGCCGACGAGGAGGTCCGCATCGCCGGCGTCAAGGTCGGCGAGGTCGAGGCCCTGGACCTGGACGGCGACCACGTCAAGGTCACCTTCCGGGTCGACGACGGGGTGCGGCTCGGCGACCGCACCGAGGCCAGCATCAAGATCAAGACGGTGCTGGGCTCGCACTACCTGGAGCTGATCCCGCGCGGGAAGGGCGAGCTCGGCCGCACGATCCCGATCGAGCGGACGCACGTCCCGTTCGAGGTCGTCCCGGCGATCAGCGAGCTGAGCCAGCGGGTCGGCGCGATCGACGTCGAGCAGGTCGCCAAGTCGTTCGAGGTGCTGTCGCAGACCTTCGAGAACTCCCCCGAGGAGATCCGGGCGTCGCTGCGGGGCCTGCGGCGGCTGTCGGACACGATCGCGTCCCGCGACGAGGAGCTGCACGAGCTGACCGGCAAGGCCAAGGATGTCTCGCAGCTGCTCGCCGACCGCAATCAGGACTTCGCCGAGCTCGTCCAGGACGGCGACAAGGTGCTGCAGGCGGTGCAGGCCCGCCGCGAGGTGATCCACCAGCTGCTGATCCGCACCGTGACGCTGTCCCAGCAGGTGAACGCGCTGATCAGTGAGAACGAGAAGCAGCTCAAGCCGATGCTGAACAACCTGGCGCGGGTCAACCAGGTGCTGCTGAAGAACCAGAACAACCTGGACCGGATCCTGCAGCTGTTCGCGCCCTTCGCCCGGCAGTTCGCCGACGTGACCGGCACCGGCCGCTGGTTCGACTCGTGGATCCAGAACCTCCTGCCGATCCCCGCCTCGATCGGCGACGGGCCGGGCGGCGGCGGAGGCGGAGGCAGCACCCACCAGCAGGGCGGCCGTACCGGCAACGGAAACGGCTCGTCCGGCAATGGCCAGACCGGCGTCACGGGCGACAACCCGTTGCCCTTCCTCCCGTGAGCAGGCAGGTTTCCGTGCGCAATTCAGGGACCATCCTCCGACTCGGCGGCGCGATACTCGCCGTCGCGGTGCTGGCCGCCGTGCTCCTGCTGGTACTCCAGAAGCCGGAGCAGCGCCGGATGACGGCGTACTTCACCCGGACCGTCGGCCTCTACCCGGGCGCCGACGTCCGCATCCTCGGCATCCCCGTCGGGGAGGTCACGAGCGTCGACCCCGTCGGCGACTCGGTGAAGGTCGAGCTGGAGTACGACGCCAAGTACAAGGTTCCGGCCAACGCGCAGGCGGTCATCATCAACCAGACGCTCGTCGCCGACCGGTACATCCAGCTCACGCCGGTGTACAAGGGCGGCGCGGTCCTGGCGGACGGCGCGACCCTGACCACGAGCCGCACCGCGGTCCCGGTCGAGATCGACGACATCGGCGGCAGCCTGAACGACCTCACCAAGGCCCTCGGCCCGGAGGGCGCCAACGCACCGGACGAGGACGGCAGCGGGGCCCTGTCGGAGCTGCTGCGGGTCGGCGCCTCGAACCTGGAGGGGCAGGGCGACGACATCCGGCAGACGATCGCGGACACCTCCAAGGCGCTCAGCACCCTGAGCACCGACCGCGGTGACATCGCCGAGACGATCCGGAACCTGCGCGTCATCACCGACGCGATGAAGGCCAACGACCAGCAGATCAAGTCCTTCGGCGGGCATCTCAACGAGGTGTCGGCGCAGCTCGCGGGGGAGAAGGAGGAGCTGAGCGCGGCCCTCAACACCCTCGCGCCGACGCTGCGCAACGTCCAGCGGTTCGTCAAGGACAACCGCGGCGAGCTGGCCGCGAGCGTCCGGCAGCTCGCCCAGATCACCGGCGTGCTGGTGAAGGAGCGGGACGCCCTCGCCGAGATCCTGCAGGCCGGCCCGCTGGCCATCAACAACCTGGCCCGCGCGTACGACCCGATCAGCGGCACCATCCACACCCGCAACAACTTCCGCCAGTTCCACGACCTGGCCGACTGGGTCTGCTCGCTGGCGTACTCGGTGGGGACGCCCGCCAAGGAGTGCCTCGACTTCGTCGAGCCGTACAACGGCATCGGCAAGGCGCTGACGGGCCTGCACCTGGACCTGTCCTGGATCACCGCGCTGACCACGCACTACGACCCGGTCCCGATCCCGCCGGACGCCTACGGGCCCCAGGGGCCGCCCAAGTCCGCCAAGACGAACAACCGGTCGAACGGCGGCGGGACCGGCGCCGCCGCGGCGCAGGGCGCGCCGGGTGACATCACCGCGCTGCTGCCTGGAGGTGGCCGATGAGCACGACACGGCGGGTACGCCGGGCGGGACGCCTCGCGGGCGGCCGCGCACGGCTGTTCGGCGTCGTCGCGGTCGCCGGCGTGACGGCCCTGACGGGCTGCACGTTCGACGGCGTGTCGTCGCTGCCGCTGCCCGGCGGTCCCGACCTCGGGTCGGACCCGACCACCGTGAAGATCGAGTTCTCGAACGTGCTGGACCTCGTCCCGCAGTCGGCGGTCAAGGTCAACGACGTCTCGGTCGGGCAGGTCGAGAACATCGAGCTGGCGGGGGACGCGCGGTCCGACCGCGGCTGGTACGCCGTCGTCACCGTCAAGGTGCGCAAGGACGTCAAGCTGCCGGACAACGCCGTCGCGACGATCGGCCAGACCAGCCTCCTCGGCGAGAAGTTCGTGCAGCTCGACTCACCGGCGAACGAGCCCCCGACCGGGCAGCTCGGGAACGACGACCTGATCCCGCTGGACCGCACCTCCCGCGGCACCGAGATCGAAGAGGTGCTGTCGGCGATGTCGCTGCTGCTGAACGGCGGCGGGCTGGAGCAGGTCTCCACGATCAGCCGGGAGCTGCAGGCCGCGATGGGCGGCCGCGAGGCGACGATCAAGTCCGTGCTGCACCGGCTCAACACGTTCACGGGCACGCTCGACCGCAACCGCACCGCGATCACCCGGGCACTGGACAGCATCGACCGGCTCAGCGGGAAGCTGGCGGACGAGCGCGAGACGATCCGGAACACCATCGACCAGACGGGCCCGGCGATCGCCGTCCTGGACCGCAACCGCGCCGACCTCACCAAGATGCTGGTCGCGCTGGACAAGCTCAGCCGCACCACCACCAACGTGATCAACCAGTCCAAGGCCGACCTGCTCGCCAACCTGCAGGACCTCGACAAGATCCTGCGGAACCTCAACAAGGCCGGCTCGGACCTGCCGAAGTCGCTGGAGACGCTGATCACCTTCCCGTTCCCCGCGACGTTCGAGAACGTCATCGAGGGCGACTACGGCAACGTCCACCTGCGCATCGACCTGGACTTCGAGTCCCTCGCGCACAACCTGTTCGGCGGCACCGACCTGGAGAAGACGCTCGGCAGCGGCCAGCAGATGCGCAACATGCTCCAGGTCCCGAACGTGACGCTGCCCGACTCGCCGCTGGGCGTGCTGCCGCAGTCGCCCGGCGGTGGCTCCGGCGGCCTGCCCGGCCTGCCGGGGAACGGCGACCAGCCCGGCTCGGAGCAGCCCGGCTCGGGCCAGCCCGGCTCGGACCAGCCCCGCTCGGACCAGCAGGGCCGTCCCGGCGCACTCGGCCCGGGATCCGGTGACAGTGGTCTGCGGACCCTGATGACGGGGGGCCTCTCGTGATCCTCAGCCGCGGAATCATCCTCCAGCTGATCACCTTCGCGGTGATCACCGTCGTCGGCGTGGCGGTCGTGTCTGTGAACTACATCGGGGTCGGCCGCGGCCTCCTCGGCCGCGAGTACGTCGCCTACGTCGACCTGACCGACTCGGGCGGCGTGTTCAGCAACGCCGAGGTCACCTACCGGGGCGTCCCGGTCGGGCGGGTCGGGCCGATCGAGCTGACCGAGACCGGTATCCGGGTCAAGCTGGAGCTCCGGCGCGGCGAGCGGATCCCGCGCGAGGGCACGAAGGCCGTCGTGGCGAACCGGTCGGCGGTCGGCGAGCAGTACATCGACCTCGTCCCGGGACGGAAGAGCGGGCCCTACCTCGACGAGGGCGACCCGTACACGATCCCGCGCGACCGCACGACGCTGCCGGTGTCCACCGCCGACCTGCTGCGCAACGTCGACGCGCTGGTCGGCTCGGTGAACACCGAGGACCTCGGCATCATCGTGGACGAGCTGAACAGGGCGTTCTCCGGTTCCGCCGAGGACCTCCAGTCCCTCCTCGACGACACGGACCGCATCCTGGAGACCGCCGACCAGGCGTACCCCGACACCAAGCGGCTCCTGGACAACAGCATGACCGTCCTGGACACCCAGCGCGGGCAGGCCGCCAACATCCGGGGCTTCGCGCGGAACCTGAACGAGCTGACCACGTCCCTCCGCAACGACGACCCGGCGCTGCGCCGGACCATCGACAGCGTGCCGGGCGCGGTGGACGAGACGCACAAGGCCATCCACCAGCTCGCGCCGACGCTGCCCGTCCTCCTGGCGAACCTCACCACCACCGGCCAGGTCATCTCCTCGCGCAAGGCGGGCCTGCGCTCGCTGTTCATCCTCTACCCGGTGACGATCGCGGGCGCGTTCACCGTCACGCCCGGCGATGGCACCCAGCACCTGGGCCTCGCGCTGAACATCGACTCCCCGCCCCCGTGCACCGAGGGCTACGAGCAGGTGAAGCGGCGCTGGCCGCAGCACACGGCCAAGAAGAAGCCCCGCCTGGACGCCGGCTGCAAGGCGCCGAAGAACTCGTCCACCGCCGTCCGCGGCCCCCGCAACTTCCCGGCCGACGCCATCGCGCCGTACCCGCAGGTCCCGCCGGGCGCCACCGCCGGCGCCGGCTTCCCCGAGGGCGGCGCCTATGCCGAAGACGGCGACGGCGACGGCGACGGCAATGCGAACGCCAAGGCCAAGGCAAAGGACGGCGACGCCAAGGCGAAGGCCGCGGCCCCGACCGCACAGCTGGCGAACGGCAACCTCTACCTCTCGTATCCGGCCAACTCAGTGGAATTCGCTGGATACGATCCAACGACCGGTGCCGTCTACGGGCCCGACGGCAAGCGGTACGCCATGCCCCGCACCGCCGGTACCCGTGAGTTGGGAGATTCTTCGTGGAAGTGGCTCATGCTCGGACCCCTGAGCCAGTGAGGGGGGTCCGATGAGGCGCCGCTGGCCCCAGATCACCACGGTCGTCCTGGGCGTGCTCGTCGTCGCGCTGGTCGTCGCCACCGGCGTGCTCGGCGCCCGCACCTGGCAGGGCAAGAACGACGCCGACGAGCGCGCCAAGGCCACGCAGGCGGCGCGGCAGATGGGCGTGAACCTGATGTCGCTCAACCACGAGACCGCCCAGAAGGACCTCGACCGGATCGTCGAGGGCACCACCGGCGAGCTGAAGAACAAGCTCAGCACCCAGTCGAAGCAGCTCCTGGACCAGCTCAGCAAGACCCAGGCCAAGTCGAGCGTCGACCAGGTCGAGGCAGGCGTCGTGTCCATCGACGACGACTCCGCCGAAGTGATGGTGTCCCTCAACGGGACGGTCACCAATCCCAAGGTGAAGGACGGCGCGGCGCGCGCCTACAGGTACCTGATGGACCTCACCCGGGTCGATGATCGCTGGCTCGTGTCCGAACTGGAGGTGGTCCCGTGACCATGCTCGGCCGGGGCAAGCGCTCCGCACGGAAGAACGAGAAGGCCGCGGCAGAGAGCGCCGCGGCAGAGACCGCCGCGGACGAGACCGCCGCGGACGAGAAGGCGCGCAGGGCCGAGGAGGCCGCCGAGGCCGCCCGCCTGGCGGAGGAGGCCGCCGCCAAGGCGAAGGAGGCGGCCCGCCTGGCCCAGGAGGCCGCGGACGCCGCCGCCGCGGACGAGCCGGAGCCGAAAAAGACCGTCAAAACGTCTGAGAAGGCCCGTCGCGCCAAGAAGGCCCCGGAAGCCTCCGAGGCACCCGACGGCGATGTCGACGCGGCAGAGGAGACCTCAGAGCCCGCACAGGCGTCTGTGGCCGATGTGGACGACCCCGAGGTCGAAACCCGCGCGGACGACGACCCCGGCGAGGAAGCCTCCGCCGACCTGGACGCCGACGACACCGAAGACGCCGACGACACCGAAGAAGAGTCGGCCGAGACCGACGACGAGACCGCCGAGGTCGAGAAGCCGAAGAAGGTCGGCAAGCCGGCCAGGCCGGTCAAGCTGAAGAAGCCGGCCGCCGACGAAGACGACGAAGACGACGAGGACGACGACGAGGGGGACGCCCGCGGCCACGCCACCCGCTCCGGGTACACGGTCATCGCCGTGCTGGCCGTCCTCGTCCTCGCCTTCGGTACCGCGGCCACGGTGCTGTACCTCAAGGACCGGGAGCAGAACGCCGTCGAGACCGCCGGCAGGGAGGGCGCGTGGGCCGCGTCCAAGGCCGCCAAGGCGCTGTCGTCGTACGACTACCGGACCATCGACGCCGACATGAAGACGGCCGCCGACATGACGACCGGGAAGCTGCGCGGCGACTACATGAAGGAGATGCCGTCCTTCAAGGCGAGCGCGACGCAGCAGCAGCTCGTCGGAACCACGACGGTGCTCAAGACGGGCGTCGTCAGCGCCGCCCCCGGCAAGGTCGTGGTCCTCGTCTACGCCAACCGCACGTCGGCCACCAAGGACGACGAGACCCAGCGCCTGCCCGAGTCGCTGCGCCTGAAGATGACGATGGTCGAGACCGACGGCAAGTGGCTGGCGCAGGACGTCGACGTGATCTCCTGACCCGCCCGGACCACCGGCCCGCGATCCGCTGAGACCGCTCGCCGGGACGACCTGGGAACACCGTGCGGCCGCCCCCTCGGGGGCGGCCGTTCGCGGCTTCGCGGGGGCGGTCGGCCGACCGGCGCCGGGGCCTTAAACTATGGCCTTCCTCACTGCAGGTCAGGGGCCGAAAAGTCCAAGTCCGCTCTTGACTGAGAGGCGTTGAGGAGCGATGCTCCATGGCAACGTGATGCATACTGCGGCGCTAGAGTTGCGAGCGGTGTACCAGTCGGCTACACTGCCCCTTTGCGCTGCCCTCTGACTATCCGCGTGTGAGAGCACCCCTGCCGTGGTCCCTTTTGGACCCCCTTGTGCAGGTCTCGGACGTGGATCGTCTGGCGTGCGTGTCACCAAGTTACGCCGCGAGCCCTCGGAAGGACCACTCTTGGCAGCCTCGCGCAACGCCTCGAATACCGCAACCGGTCCGAACCGCGTCTCCTTCGCGCGCATCAAGGAGCCGCTCGAAGTCCCGGACCTCCTTGCTCTGCAGACCAACTCTTTTGACTGGCTGCTGGGCAACGAGAGGTGGAAGGCCCGGGTCGAGGCGGCCCAGAAGGCCGGAAGTAAGAGCGTCCCGACCCAGTCGGGGCTGGAGGAGATCTTCGAAGAGATCAGTCCGATCGAGGACTTCTCCGGAACCATGTCGCTGTCGTTCCGCGACCACCGGTTCGAGCCGCCCAAGTACTCCGTTGAGGAGTGCAAGGACAAGGACATGACCTACTCCGCCCCGATGTTCGTCACGGCGGAGTTCATCAACAACACCACCGGTGAGATCAAGAGCCAGACGGTGTTCATGGGCGACTTCCCGCTCATGACCCCGAAGGGCACCTTCATCATCAACGGCACCGAGCGGGTGGTCGTCTCCCAGCTCGTCCGCTCGCCCGGCGTCTACTTCGACCGGGCCCTCGACAAGGCGTCCGACAAGGACATCTACGGCTGCCGGGTCATCCCGAGCCGCGGCGCCTGGCTCGAGTTCGAGATCGACAAGCGCGACAACGTCGGCGTGCGCATCGACCGCAAGCGCAAGCAGCCCGTCACCGTGCTGCTCAAGGCCCTCGGCTGGGACGAGGCCCGCATCCGCGAGCGCTTCGGCTCCTACGAGTCGATCAACGTCACCCTGGAGAAGGACCACACGTCCGGCCAGGATGACGCTTTGCTCGACATCTACCGCAAGCTGCGCCCGGGTGAGCCGCCGACGCGCGAGTCCGCGCAGACGCTGCTGGAGAACCTGTACTTCAACCCGAAGCGCTACGACGTCGCCAAGGTCGGCCGCTACAAGATCAACAAGAAGCTCGGCCTCGACCTGGACATGAACCAGGGCACCCTCACCGAGGACGACATCGTCGCGACGATCGACTACCTCGTCCGGCTGCACGCCGGTGAGGAGGAGGCCACCCTCGGCGCCGTCCCGGTCCCGATCGAGGTCGACGACATCGACCACTTCGGCAACCGGCGCCTGCGCACGGTGGGCGAGCTGATCCAGAACCAGGTCCGGCTCGGCCTGGCGCGCATGGAGCGCGTCGTCCGCGAGCGGATGACCACCCAGGACGTCGAGGCCATCACGCCGCAGACCCTGATCAACATCCGGCCGGTCGTCGCCTCCATCAAGGAGTTCTTCGGCACCAGCCAGCTGTCGCAGTTCATGGACCAGACCAACCCCCTGGCCGGACTGACGCACAAGCGGCGGCTGTCCGCGCTGGGTCCCGGTGGTCTGTCGCGCGAGCGGGCGGGCATGGAGGTCCGCGACGTCCACCCGTCCCACTACGGCCGCATGTGCCCGATCGAGACGCCGGAAGGCCCGAACATCGGGCTGATCGGCTCGCTCGCGGCGTACGGCCGGGTCAACCCGTTCGGGTTCGTCGAGACCCCGTACCGGCGCGTCACCGACGGCATCGTCACCGACGAGATCGACTACCTGACCGCCGACGAGGAGGACCGCTACATCATCGCGCAGGCCAACTCGCTGATCAACGACGACGGCACGTTCGTCGACGATCGCGTGCTGGTCCGCAAGAAGGGCGCCGAGGTCGAGCTCGTGCCCGCCCGCGACGTCCAGTACATGGACGTCTCGGCGCGGCAGATGACCTCCGTCGCCACCGCGATGATCCCGTTCCTGGAGCACGACGACGCCAACCGCGCGCTGATGGGCTCCAACATGCAGCGCCAGTCCGTCCCGCTGCTGCGCAGCGAGGCGCCGCTGGTCGGCACCGGCATGGAGTACCGCGCCGCGACCGACGCCGGCGACGTCATCACGGCCGAGAAGGCCGGCGTCGTCGAGGAGGTCTCCGCCGACTACGTGACCGTCATGAACGACGACGGCACGCGGACGACCTACCGCGTCGCCAAGTTCAAGCGGTCGAACCAGGGCACCTGCTTCAACCAGAAGCCGATCGTCGAGGAGGGCGCCCGGGTCGAGCTCGGGCAGGTCATCGCCGACGGCCCGTGCACCGACCAGGGCGAGATGGCGCTCGGCAAGAACCTCCTCGTGGCGTTCATGCCGTGGGAGGGCCACAACTACGAGGACGCCATCATCCTGTCCCAGCGCCTCGTGCAGGACGACGTCCTGTCCTCGATCCACATCGAGGAGCACGAGGTCGACGCCCGCGACACCAAGCTGGGCCCCGAGGAGATCACCCGGGACATCCCGAACGTCTCCGAGGAGGTCCTGGCCGACCTCGACGAGCGCGGCATCATCCGCATCGGCGCCGACGTCGTCCCCGGCGACATCCTGGTCGGCAAGGTCACGCCGAAGGGCGAGACCGAGCTGACCCCGGAGGAGCGGCTGCTGCGGGCGATCTTCGGTGAGAAGGCCCGTGAGGTCCGCGACACCTCGCTGAAGGTGCCGCACGGTGAGCAGGGCAAGGTCATCGGCGTCCGGGTGTTCTCCCGCGACGAGGGCGACGAGCTCCCGCCCGGCGTGAACGAGCTGGTCCGGGTGTACGTCGCGCAGAAGCGCAAGATCACCGACGGTGACAAGCTCGCCGGCCGGCACGGCAACAAGGGCGTCATCTCCAAGGTGCTGCCGGTCGAGGACATGCCGTTCCTGGAGGACGGCACCCCGGTCGACATCGTCCTGAACCCGCTGGGCGTCCCCGGGCGCATGAACGTGGGCCAGGTCCTGGAGACCCACCTCGGCTGGGTCGCCTCCCGCGGCTGGAAGATCGAGGGGGACGACACCGACTGGAAGCGGGCCCTCAAGGCGATCGGCGCCGACGAGGCCGAGCCGTGGACGAACACCGCGACCCCGGTGTTCGACGGTGCCCAGGAGAGCGACGTCACCGGCCTGATCGAGTCCACCCTGCCGAACCGCGACGGCGACCGCCTGGTCGGCCCGGGCGGCAAGGCCAGGCTGTTCGACGGCCGCACCGGCGAGCCCTACAAGGACCCGATCTCGGTCGGCTACATCTACATCCTCAAGCTGCTCCACCTGGTCGACGACAAGATCCACGCGCGGTCGACCGGTCCCTACTCCATGATCACCCAGCAGCCGCTCGGCGGTAAGGCCCAGTTCGGCGGGCAGCGCTTCGGTGAGATGGAGGTGTGGGCCCTGGAGGCGTACGGCGCCGCCTACGCCCTGCAGGAGCTGCTGACCATCAAGTCCGACGACGTCCTCGGCCGCGTGAAGGTGTACGAGGCCATCGTCAAGGGCGAGAACATCCCCGAGCCCGGCATTCCCGAGTCCTTCAAGGTGCTCATCAAGGAGATGCAGTCGCTGTGCCTGAACGTCGAGGTGCTCTCCAGCGACGGCATGTCCATCGAGATGCGCGACACCGACGAGGACGTCTTCCGTGCTGCGGAGGAGCTCGGCATCGACCTGTCCCGGCGTGAGCCGAGCAGTGTCGAAGAGGTCTGATCAACTCAAGGGGAAAACTGTTGCTTGACGTCAACTTCTTCGACGAGCTTCGCATCGGTCTGGCGACCGCCGACGATATCCGCCAGTGGTCGCACGGCGAGGTGAAGAAGCCGGAGACGATCAACTACCGGACCCTGAAGCCGGAGAAGGACGGGCTCTTCTGCGAGAAGATCTTCGGTCCTACCCGCGACTGGGAGTGCTACTGCGGTAAGTACAAGCGCGTCCGGTTCAAGGGCATCATCTGCGAACGCTGCGGCGTCGAGGTGACCCGCGCCAAGGTGCGCCGTGAGCGGATGGGCCACATCGAGCTGGCCGCCCCGGTCACGCACATCTGGTACTTCAAGGGCGTCCCGTCCCGCCTCGGCTACCTGCTGGACCTGGCCCCGAAGGATCTCGAAAAGATCATCTACTTCGCGGCCTACATGATCACCAGCGTGGACGCCGAGCGGCGCGACCGCGACCTGCCGACGCTGGAGGCCCACATCTCCGTGGAGCGCCAGCAGATCGAGCAGGCCCGCGACGCGCAGGTCGAGGCCCGCCAGCAGAAGCTGGAGGGCGACCTGGCGGAGCTGGAGGAGGCCGGGGCGAAGGCCGACCAGAAGCGCAAGGTGCGCGACGGCGCCGAGCGGGAGATGAAGCAGCTGCGCGACCGCGCGCAGCGCGAACTCGACCGCCTCGACGAGGTCTGGAGCCGCTTCAAGAACCTCAAGGTCCAGGACCTGGAGGGCGACGAGCTGCTCTACCGCGAGATGCGCGACCGGTTCGGCAAGTACTTCGAGGGCGGCATGGGCGCCGCGGCCATCCAGGCGCGGCTGCAGAACTTCGACCTCGACGCCGAGGCCGAGAAGCTGCGCGACGTCATCCGCACCGGCAAGGGCCAGAAGAAGGCCCGCGCCCTCAAGCGGCTGAAGGTCGTCTCGGCGTTCCTGAACACCCGCAACAGCCCGCTCGGCATGGTGCTGGACTGCATCCCGGTGATCCCGCCGGACCTGCGTCCGATGGTGCAGCTCGACGGCGGCCGGTTCGCCACGTCCGACCTGAACGACCTGTACCGCCGCGTCATCAACCGGAACAACCGGCTCAAGCGCCTGCTCGACCTGGGCGCGCCCGAGATCATCGTCAACAACGAGAAGCGGATGCTGCAGGAGGCCGTCGACGCGCTGTTCGACAACGGCCGCCGCGGCCGCCCGGTCACCGGGCCGGGCAACCGCCCGCTGAAGTCGCTGTCCGACATGCTCAAGGGCAAGCAGGGCCGGTTCCGGCAGAACCTGCTGGGCAAGCGCGTCGACTACTCCGGCCGTTCGGTCATCGTCGTCGGCCCGCAGCTCAAGCTGCACCAGTGCGGCCTGCCCAAGCAGATGGCGCTGGAGCTGTTCAAGCCGTTCGTCATGAAGCGGCTCGTCGACCTCAACCACGCGCAGAACATCAAGTCCGCCAAGCGGATGGTCGAGCGGGCCCGCCCGGTCGTGTGGGACGTGCTGGAAGAGGTCATCACCGAGCACCCGGTGCTGCTGAACCGGGCGCCGACCCTGCACCGTCTCGGCATCCAGGCGTTCGAGCCGCAGCTGGTCGAGGGCAAGGCCATCCAGATCCACCCGCTCGTCTGCACCGCGTTCAACGCGGACTTCGACGGCGACCAGATGGCCGTGCACCTGCCGCTGTCGGCCGAGGCCCAGGCCGAGGCGCGCATCCTGATGCTGTCCACGAACAACATCCTGAAGCCGTCGGACGGCAAGCCCGTCACCATGCCCACCCAGGACATGGTCATCGGCCTGTACTGGCTGACGACGCAGAAGGACGGGGCCGCGGGCGAGGGACGCGCGTTCGGGTCGTCCGCCGAGGCGATCATGGCCTACGACCGGGGTGAGCTGGACCTGCAGGCCAAGATCAGCCTGCGGCTGAAGGACATCCCGCCGCCGCGCGACTGGATCGCGCCGGAGGGCTACGAGCCGGGGCAGCCGTACCGGCTGGAGACCACGCTCGGCCGCGCCATGTTCAACGAGACGCTGCCGGATGACTTCCCGTTCGTCGACGACGAGATCGGCAAGAAGCAGCTGTCGGCCATCGTCAACGAGCTGGCGGAGACGTACCCGAAGGTCCAGGTCGCGAACTCCCTCGACGCGCTGAAGAGCACCGGTTTCCACTGGGCGACCAGGTCCGGCGTCACGATCGCGATCGACGACGTCCTCGCGCCGCCGAACAAGGCGGAGATCCTGGGCGGCTACGAGCAGCGCGCGGAGAAGGTGCAGCGGGAGTTCAACCGCGGCCTGATCACCGACGACGAGCGCAAGCAGGAGCTCATCGAGATCTGGAACAAGGCCACCGCGGACGTCGCGGTGGACATGGAGGAGGCGTTCCCGAAGGACAACCCGATCTGGATGATGATCCAGTCGGGTGCCCGCGGCAACCCGCTCCAGCTCCGCCAGATCGCCGGCATGCGCGGCCTGGTCTCCAACCCCAAGGGCGAGACCATCCCGCGTCCGATCAAGTCGTCGTTCCGCGAGGGCCTGTCGGTCGTCGAGTACTTCATCTCGACGCACGGCGCCCGCAAGGGCCTGGCCGACACCGCGCTGCGCACCGCCGACTCGGGTTACCTGACCCGGCGCCTGGTGGACGTCGCGCAGGACGTCATCGTCCGGGAGATCGACTGCGGCACCGACCGGACGATCCCGTTCGAGGTCGCCGACAAGATGCCCGACGGCACGCTGGTCAAGCTGGCCACCTCGGAGACCAGCCTGGTCGGCCGCACGATCGCCGAGGACGTCGTCGTCGACGGGACGGTCATCTTCCCGGCCGACACCGACCTGTCCGACGCGGTCGTGTCGCGCCTGGTCGAGGCGGGCGTGGACAAGGTCCGCACCCGCAGCGCCCTGGTCTGCGAGGCCAAGATCGGTGTCTGCGCCGCCTGCTACGGCCGTTCGCTGGCCACCGGCAAGCGGGTGGACGTCGGTGAGGCCGTCGGCATCATCGCCGCGCAGTCCATCGGCGAGCCCGGCACGCAGCTGACGATGCGCACCTTCCACACCGGCGGTGTGGCGGGCGGCGACATCACGCACGGTCTGCCGCGTGTCCAGGAGCTGTTCGAGGCCCGCATCCCCAAGGGCGTCGCCCCGATCAGCGAGGTCGCCGGCTCCGTCAAGATCGACGAGACGGAGAAGTCGCGGAAGGTCGTCGTCGTCCCCGACGACGGCTCCGACGAGATCGCCTACCCGGTGCCGATGCGGTCCCGCCTCCTGGTCCGGGAGGGCGAGCGCGTCGACGTCGGCCAGCAGCTCATCGCGGGCGCCATCAACCCGCACGAGGTGCTGCGCATCCTCGGGCCCCGCGCCGTGCAGCTCCACCTGGTCCAGGAGGTCCAGGAGGTCTACCGGTCGCAGGGTGTGTCGATCCACGACAAGCACATCGAGATCATCGTCCGCCAGATGCTGAAGCGGGTGAACATCCTCGAGTCGGGCGACACCGATCTGCTGCCGGGCGACCTGGTCGAGCGGCCGATCTTCGAGGAGACGAACCGGAGCGTCGTGGCCGAGGGCGGCGTGCCCGCCGCCGGCCGCCCCGTCCTGATGGGCATCACCAAGGCCTCGCTCGCGACCGAGTCGTGGCTGTCGGCGGCGTCCTTCCAGGAGACGACCCGGGTGCTCACCGAGGCGGCGATGCACGCCAAGAGCGACCCGCTGCTCGGCCTCAAGGAGAACGTCATCATCGGCAAGCTCATCCCGGCCGGTACCGGCATGCCGCAGTACCGCAACGTCCGGGTCGAGCCGACCGAGGAGGCGAAGGCGGCGGTGTACTCCGTCGGCTCCTACGACGACGGCGCCGAGTACGCCTTCGGGCAGGGCTCCGGCGAGGCCGTGCCGCTGGAGGAGTACGACTTCGGGCAGTACAACCGGTAAGTCCAGGCACGAAGGAAGGCCGCCGTCCGCATCACGCGGGCGGCGGCCTTCGCCGTTTCCGGGGACTACCCGCGGCGCCGATGGGCGCGGACGGCGAGCGCGGATCGGAGCACGACGGTGGCGGCACCGGCGACGGCTGCGACGCACAGGGCGAGGAACGCGTCCGGCACCCAGATCATCGGCGCGGTCAAGCCGGCCCGCCCGGCCAGGGCCACGAGAGCGACCCCGGGCGACGCGCCTGCCGCAGCCCAGGCGGCGGTCATGGTGGCACGGCGCGGCGTGGAGGCGTGGACGACAGGGCGGCGGAGGAGCTGAACCGAGCGCCCGGCCGCGAGGAGCAGCAGGATGGCGACCGAGGTGACGCCCCAGACGGCCAGGTGGTGTCCGGACGCGGACGGTGCGTCGGCCGGCCGGCCGCCCGCGAGGAGCCGGGCCGCGCCGAACCCGGCCTGCATGACCGCCGCGTCCTGCAGCAGCCCGTAGAGGTTCTGGTGGACGACCAGGGCCACGTTCCGCCGTGGCAGCAGGAACACCATCGCGGAGTAGCCGGGGTGACCGCCCGTATGCCAGATGGAGCCGTCGAGCGGCGCGTCCAGCCCGCCGACCCGCCAGCCGAACCCGTAGCCCGTCCCGTCGCCGCCGGGTTCCAGCCGCCCCTCCGCCCGCATGACCCGCGCGGACTCCGGCTCTAGCACGGGCCGGCCGGACCGGAGCTGGAGTGAGGCGAAGGCGGCGAGGTCGTTCAGGTCACCCCCCAGGTAGCCGTAACTTGCGCCGTGGTGGTCGAACCCGTCCGCGGTCGCGGCGGGGAAGCCCCAGAGGAGCTGGTGCCCGGGAGGGAGCCGCTCGGCCGATGCAGCGTCGGCGATGGCGCCGTCCATGCCCGCCGGGCCGAGCACGGCCCGCCGCAGGTGCTCGGCGAACGGCCGCCCGGTGACTGACTCGACCACCGCGGCTAGGGCCAGGTAGTTGACGCTGGTGTAGGCATACCGGGTTCCCGGAGGCCCGAGCGGCGGCACGCCGTCCAGCGCACGGAGGCGTTCGGCGGGCCCGGGACAGCCGGAGCCGAAGCAGTCGGTGATCCTGGCGGTGACGGATGCCGGGATCCCGGCGGTCTGGTTCAGCAGATGGCGGACCGTGACCTTGGAGGAGTGCGCCGCACCACCGAACCGGAACTCCGGTACGTGATCGACGACCCGGCCGTCCAGCCGGAGCCGTCCGGACTGGACGAGCGTCATGACGGCGGTCGCCGTAACGGGCTTGGCTACCGAGCCCCACAGGAACGGGGTTTCGGACGTGACGCGGTCTCCTCGCCCGTCCGTCCCCCAGGCGCGCTGGTGGATGGGGCCGTCGGGGCCGACCACGGCGTAGGCGAGCCCGGGGGTGTGCGTGGCCTCCATCCGCTCGCGGACGTAGGCGTCGATCGCCGCGTACCGGTCGGGTCGCGCCGCGGCCGGGACGATCGGTACGCAGAGCAGCGCCACCGGCAGGACCGCGACGAGCGGCCACCAGCGTCGGATGAGCATGGGGGAGTCCTCGGTCGGGATCGATGGCAATATGGCCATACGGTTTTACCGTACCGCGATATGGTTATCAAGTGCCGAGAATCGCCGATCACGAACAGCGCCGCCGCCAGATCGCCGCGGCCGTCTGCGACCTCATCGCCGAGGACGGCTTCGACAGGGTGACCGTCGCCCGAACCGCCGCCGCCGCGGGCATCTCGGTCGGGCTGGTGCAGCACTACTTCCGCACCAAGGACGAGATGCTCCTGCACGCGTTCACCCACGTCAGCGCGTCCATCCGCGGCAGGATCGACGAACGGATCCAGGCGGGCGCCGAACATCGCCGCCCCATCTCACAGGTGCTCGCCGAGGCGCTGGCGGAGTTCCTGCCTCTGGACGGCGAACGCCGCGCCGAGTTCCGCGTCGTCAAGGCGTTCGAGGGGCGTGCCCTGGACGTCCCGGCCCTGGCCGAGGTCGACATCGCGACGGCCCGCACACTTCTCGACGAACTGGTCCAGGCCGTCCACAACGGGAAGGAGTGCGGGGAGGTCGAACCGTCCCTGGAACCGAGACCGGCCGCCGTCCGCCTGGCCGCCGTGACCGACGGCCTGGCGATGCAGGCTCACCGCGACCCCGCGGAACTCGCCGCCATCGCCCCCGCGATCATCAAGACCGAACTGGCCACCGTCTTCACCGGCGAATGCCGCCAGTACGCGGGCAAGCGCCGCTCGTGATGCCGCCCCCGACCCGGCGGCGCCGATGAGTCACGCGACCGGACCACGGCTTACCAGGTGGACGGGTACATGCGGTGTTTGAGGAGGCCGTCCACCACATCCGCCGCGGCCTTCGCGTCGCCGCAGGGGGCGAGGTATCCCCGACGTCCGCGCGGGGCTTCGTGGTAGCCCCAGGCGCCGCCCGGTACGGCCAAGACGCTCACCATGATTCCGATCTCCTCGGGCCCGCACGCGTAGACGCGCAGGAGCGGGGTCGGGGCGGGCCGGTAGAGCTTGATGAAGCGCCATCCCTTTGGCCGCAGTGCGACCGATAGGACGTCGAGGTACCGGACGGCGGTCTTCCGGCCCATTCGCGTCCGCCAGAGCAGGACGCCGCGTTCCAGGTTCAGCACTTCGCCCACGTCAGCTTGCCTCCTTCCAGCAGCGGCCGGGTGCCCCAGTCCAAGGCGAGCTGCGAGACCATGAGCAATCCGCGCCCGGACGTAGCCGCATGGTCCTCCGGCCTGATCTCGGGCAGCCCCTGGCCTCCGTCCCACGTTTCGATCACGGGACGCCCGTCGCGCTCGTCCCGCAGCACCCGGACGACGATCGGCCCCTCCCCGTGCTGCAGCGAGTTCGTGACGAGTTCGGAGACGACGACCCGCGCGTCGGAGTCGTCCGCGATTCCCCACTCCCGGAGCCGGTCGGCGACGAACCGCCGCGCCAGCGACGGCGCCCGTCCGGACGGTTCGAGCACGAGCGTCGGCACCTCAGGCGCCACAGCTGTCGGAGGCATGGCCACCACCTTCGGAACGTGTCCTGCATTTCCAGCGACAGTCAGCCATCTTCAAAGTACTCTGCGTAACAAATCGCAGGCCATGCGAGGCAAGTCAGGTTCCGTGCGCCCATGCCGATTGGGTGTTGGTTGGGCGCCCTTTGCAAGGGAGGATGAGGACATGGCTCCACAGCGGAAGCGCGGGACGGTCTCGCCCACGCTGCTCGCCTTCGGGCGCCGCTTCCGGCGGCTGCGGGAGGCCAAGGGCTGGACGCAGGAATCCGTCGCCCGGCGAGCCAACGGCGGCATGGGCGTCAAGCCGCAGTACATCGGGGCGGTCGAGAACGGCCGGACCCGCTGCACGCGGGAGTTCGCCGAGACGATGGACCACGCCCTGGACGCGAACGGCGAGCTTCTCTACCTGTACGACGACCTGGTCAAGGACGCCACCTTCCCGACGTGGTTCGACTGGCACACCGTCGAACCCGAGGCGTGCATGCTGGAGTCGTACCAGCCCCTCCTGGTCCATGGACTGCTCCAGACCCCGGCCTACGCGTCAGCGGTTCTCAAGGGCGACAAGGACGCCGTCGAAGCGCGGATGAACCGGCAGAGCATCCTCTTCAGGGAGAACCCGCCCCCTCCCGACTTCTCGCTCCTCCAGGACGAGGTTTCCCTCCACCGGCTCACCGGCAGCCCGGAGATCATGAAGGAGCAACTGGAGCATCTGCTCCTCATGGCCGAACAGGGCGCCGTGGCCCTGCAGATCGTCCCGAGCCGGGGCGAGCACGTCGGCAACAGCGGTGCGTTCAACATCGCTACCCTGGCTGACCGGACCGAGATCGCGTACGCGGACATGGCGGCGCGCGGACTCACGATGAGCGACCCGGAAGACATCGCGACCCTCAGCAGAACCCTCATGGCCGTCCGATCGCTGGCCCTGCCCACGGACCAGTCCCTCGAAATGATTCGCAAGGTGGTACGGGAGAAATGGACCTGACTAAGACCGCATGGCGCAAGTCCAGCTACACCACCGCCAATGGTGGTGACTGCGTTGAACTGGCCTCGGTTCCCGGCACGGTCGCCGTTCGTGACAGCAAGGACCCGGACGGCCCGAAGCTGGTGGTGAGCCGGCGGGCGTTCGCCGCGTTGCTGACCGACCTCAAGCGGTAGGCGCGCAGCCGATCCCCGTGTCCGCGGGATGGCTCCGGCCTGATGCGGTGGCGGGGGCAGGGCGCAGGGACGCCCCGGGCCGCCGATCGGCCCGGGGCGGGAGGCGGGTCACCGCTCGCGGCGGCCTCGCCGTCTTGCGTCCTCCTCCTCCATCTCGATGCGCTCCTTGCGGATCTCGCCGCCGACGGTCTCCTCTTCGGTGACGGTCTCCTTGCTGGCCCGCACGCGCTCCACCGGGGTGGTCTCCTTGGACACCACCGGCCGCTCCTCGTGCAGGGTGACCTCGTGCTCGGCCTCGGTGATCTCCGATCCGCGCATCGCCGCGTCCCGGTTCTCGTCGGTGATCGGCTCACGCTCGACCCGGACCTCTTCGTGGCTGACCGGAACGGTCATCTGCTGCTCTTCGGTGACCACGTACTTGCGCAGCCTGGCGCGGCCGCTCTCCCGGGTCTCCTTGTGGACGTGGAGCTGCTCCTCAGAGCGGGTCATCGCGTCGTCGGGCTCGCGTGCCCGCTCCGGCGGCGCCTCCCCGGGCTGTGCGGGGGCGCGCGTTCCGCCCGGCTCAAGGCCGTAGTAGCGGTACAGCCGCTCCTCCTCGTCCGCCGATATGTGCCCGGCCTCGACGTCCACGTGGGGTGCCTGCTTGATGAATTCCTTCTCGTACCCCGCCTCGACATGGTCGGAAACCCACTCGGCTCCGCTGGTCGGGACGAAGGTCTCCTTGTTGCCCAGCAGTCCGATCTGGATGCCCAGCCACTCGGGACGCCCGGTCTCGTCGTCGAGGAAGACGTGCTTGACGTCGCCGACCTTGCTGCCGCCCTCGTCGTAGAGCGGGTGGTCCAACACCTGAGGAATTTGTTCCTTGGTAAGCATGTGCATCCTTTCTTTGGCCCTTGCAGCCCTACCACTGAAAAGCGAAAGAATGTCTCCTTCAGGGTAAATCCCATTAAAGGCTGATTTGCTCACATTTTCCGTCCTGCCGGGAACAATGCAGCGCTTTGTCGGTGTCGCGTGGCGCGGGCGACGGTCCCCGCCTGAGCCCTGTCCCTGCTGGTAGAGGGACAATGGGGAGGTGGCTCGTTGGGTCCTGCACGTTGACCTGGACCAGTTCATCGCCGCCGTCGAGGTGCTGCGCCATCCGGAGCTTCGCGGGCGGCCGGTCGTCGTCGGAGGTGACGGCGATCCGACGAAGCGCGGCGTGGTCAGCACGGGGTCCTATGAGGCGCGTGCCTACGGCGTCCACTCCGGGCTGCCGCTGCGGACGGCGGCCCGGCGATGTCCGGACGCCGTGTTCCTCCCCGTGGACAGCGATCTCTACGAGGACGTCTCGGAGCGGGTCATGGCGACGTTGCGGGAGTTCGGTCTCGTGGTCGAGGTACTCGGCTGGGACGAGGCGTTCCTGGCGGTCGACGGCGATCCGGAGGCGCTGGCCCGGCGGATCCGTGACCGGGTGCGCGCGGCGACGGGGCTGGAGTGCACGGTGGGCATCGGGGAGAACAAACTCCAGGCGAAGCTGGCGACCGGTTTCGGCAAGCCCGCCGGGATCTTCCGGCTCACCGGGGAGACCTGGTTCGAGGTGCTCGGCGACCGCCCGGCGGACGCGCTGTGGGGCATCGGGGCCAAGACGGCCAAGCGGTTGCGCGGACTGGGCATCGGCACGGTCGGCGAACTCGCGGCGGCCGATCCGGACGTCCTCGCCGCGGAGCTCGGCCCCACGACCGGCCCCTGGCTGGTGCTGCTCGCCCAGGGCCGGGACCACTCGCCGGTGAGCGACGCGCCGCACGTCCCGCGGTCCCGCGGCCGGGAGACCACGTACCAGCACGATCTGGACGACTGGCAGGACGTGCGGCGCGAGGTCGCCCGACTGGCGCGGCGGGTCGCGCACGACGTCGCCGACGACGGGCGGGACATCGGCCGCGTCATCGTCAAGGTCCGGTACGCGCCGTTCATCACCCGGACGCACGGCCGGACGCTGGAGGCGCCCGCGACCGCGGCGGACCGGATCGAGGAAGCCGCCCTCGCCGCGCTCGACCGGTTCACCGAACGGCGGCCGGTACGGCTCCTCGGTGTCCGCGCCGAGTTCGCCCGCTGACCTGGGGATTTGGTGGTTTTCTTGGAGTTTGAGGGCGTTTGGTGGTCGGAGGCCCCGGGGAGGATGACGCTCGTTGGCTGATGCGCACGACGGGGGAGGAAGCACGTGAAGAGGGTCATGACCGGTGCCTTGATCGCCGCGGCCGTAGGGTTCACGGGGGTGGGCGGAGCCGCGGCCGCCCAGGGAGCCCAGCCCGAGTCCGCACGCCAGGACTGCCGCACCTACTCCAGCGTCACCGAGTGCGGCCAGCCCGAACTCACCGCGAAGCAGCAGGCATGCGTGACCTCGGCGACGCAGCAGGGCATGACCGAACGCCGCGCCGTGGTCGAGTGCCGCGCCTTCAACTGACCCCGCACATCCACCAGGGGCTCGTCCCGTCCGGACGGGCCCCTGCCGCCGCCGCTCAGCGGCGTGCGATCAGGCGGCCCGGCTGCCGGGCGGCGGCGCGGTGAGCGCGTAGATCAGCAGGACGCACAGCGCGATGGTCAGCACCGACCAGATGGGGAACGCCTGCAGGAACGCCAGGTGCCCGATCGCCGCCAGGACGGCGCCTACGACACCGACCACGCGCGCCCACATCTTGCCCGCCACGATCCCCGCCCCGACCGCGATCTGGAAGATGCCCAGAGCGAGCCAGAACCAGCCCCACGTGGTGTAGTCGAACACCAGGATCTGGTTCTGGCCGACGAGGTAGTACTCGTCGTCGAGCAGCGCGACCAGTCCGGCGATGATGTTGAACGTGCCGACCACCAGGGCGATCGTGCCGGCGAACGTCAGCCACCCCGAGGTCAGTTGCCGCCCACGCGCCGATGTCGAAGCGGCGCCGTGAGTCGTCTTGGTCGTCATCGAACCCCCTCCCCGTCGCGGCCGTGGGGCCGCCGACCCGGTGACCGGAGGGTGCCCTCCCGCAGCGAGGGTGCAAACCGTGACGGATCACCTTTATGGCGCCTTTGGGGAGATCTAGACCGGTTGATTAGGCGTGGTCGGATGCCGTCAGTCGACCGGGAGAGGACGCCGCGGAACGGCCGAGGACTGAAGGATCGAGGTCGTCGTGCGGGCATACGGGGTGAAGCGGTCGAGGATCGGTTCCAGTTCCTCGACCCTGCGCAGGTGGGCGATGAAGAAGAAGCAGTCGTCCCCGGTGATGCGGTGGCATTCGACGATCTGCGGGATCTCGTCGGCGATCTTCGGGATGCGGCTCAGTTCGCGTGGGCTCGGGCTTACCCGGACGAGGACCGCGATGGGGAAGCCCAGGGCGACCGCGTCGACCGTGGCGTGGTAGCCGGTGATGACGCCGGAATCCTCAAGGCGCTGGACGCGTTCGGCGACGGCCGGGGCGGACAGTGCGACGCGGCGGCCCAGTTCGGCCAGGGTCGCGCGGCCGTCCCGCTGCAACTCGGTGAGGATCCTTAGGTCGATCGCGTCGAGCGGCTTCGGTTCGTAGGCGCGGCCCGGACGGCCCCTTCGGTTGGCCATTCCTCCAACCTACGGATCGGCCGACGATACGGCCATGTCGTTTCCGCCTTGGACGTACTTCGTCGGTAGCGCGGTCTTCCACTACCTGGGGCCCTCGTTCGCCGTCCTGCTGTTCTCCCGCGTGGGGCCGCTCGGCGTGGCCGGGTTGCGGATCTGGAGCGCCGTCGTGGTGTTCGTCCTTTGGCGCCGCCCATGGCGCAGGTTCAACCGGAACGGGTGGCGGACGATCGTCGTCTGGGGCGCCGTGCTCGCCGTGATGAACTCGTCCTTCTACATGGCGATCGCGAGGCTGCCGCTGGCGACGGTGGCGGCGATCGAGTTCCTGCCCGTCATCGCGCTCGCGGCAGTGGGGGTTCGGACGGCCCGGAACTTCGCCGCCCTTGCAGCGGCCGTGTGCGGCGTGTACGTGCTGACGGACGTGCGGCTTGAGGGGGAGCCACTGGGGTTCGCCTTCGCGTTCGCGAATGCGGGACTGTTCGCCGTGTACGTGGTGGTCGCGCATCGGGCGGCACAGTCCGAGGCGGGGGGCATCGACGGGCTGGCCATGGCGATGGTCATCGCGACGGTGTTCGTCCTGCCTCTGGGTGGCGTGCAGGCCGCGACGGTGCTGACGGACCCGGTGGCACTCGCCGCAGGGATCGGTGTGGGCATCTCGTCGTCGGTCATTCCCTACGTGTGCGACCAGTTGGCGATGGCGCGGCTCAGCCGTGCCACCTATGCGGTCATGGTCGCCTTGCTGCCGGCGACCGCCACCGTGATCGGCTTGGTGGTGCTGCGGCAGGTTCCGACGGGACCGGAACTAGCCGGGGTGGGGCTGGTGATCGCCGGTGTGGCCGTGCACCGTGGAGAGGTTGAGAGGAGCAGCGATGGAACAGGTACGGCTCGGCACGACGGGCATGCGGGTCTCGCGGATCTGCCTGGGGATGATGAGCTACGGCGACCCGGCAGTACGGGCGTGGGCGCTTGAGGAGGACGCGGCCGAGCCGATCGTCCGGCGGGCCGTGGAGGAGGGCGTGACCTTCTTCGACACGGCCGACGGGTACTCGAACGGCGTGAGCGAGGAGATCACGGGAAGGCTGCTCTCGAAGCTCTTCGCCCGGCGGGACGACTACGTCCTGGCCACCAAGGTCTACATGCCCATGGGGAAGGGGCCGAACGACCGCGGGCTGTCGCGCAAGCACGTGATGGCGAGCATCGACGACTCGCTGCGCCGGCTCGGCACCGACTACGTGGACCTCTACCAGATCCACCGATGGGACTACGAGACGCCCATCGAGGAGACCATGGAGGCCCTGCACGACATCGTGAAGTCGGGCAAAGCCCGCTACATCGGCGCGTCCAGCATGTACGCCTGGCAGTTCGCCAAGGCACAGCACGTCGCCGAGACCCGAGGCTGGACGAAGTTCGTGGCGATGCAAGGCCATTACAACCTTGTCTATCGAGAAGAGGAGCGGGAGATGGTTCCGCTCTGTGTCGACCAGGGCGTGGGGCTGATTCCGTGGAGCCCGCTTGCGCGCGGACTGCTGGCCGGGAACAGGGAGCGGGACGGCGAGCGTAAGACCGTCCGGTCCAAGAACGACGCCTTCGGCGACACCCTCTATACAGAGGCCGACTTCGACGTGGTCGACGTCGTTCGTGAGATCGCGAAGGAGCGGGGCGTTCCGCCCGCGCGGGTGGCTCTCGCCTGGTTGCTCGGCAAGCCCGCGGTGACGGCCCCGATCGTCGGCGCGACGAAGCTCGCCCATGTGGAGGACGCGGTCGCCGCCGAGAGCCTGACGCTGGACGACGGGGAGGTCGAGCGGCTGGAGGCGCCGTACCGCCCGCACCCCGTTCTCGGGCATTCCTGACAGGACGTGCAAGCCGGTACTGGCGGGGGATGAACGTTCGGGGCGCGTCCTGCGTCTACAGGATGGTGATTTGCGATACCGCTGGCGGTCGGGGCAGGCTGGGGGCGGAAAACGGCCCCGCATGGCAGGACGCCACGTGGGGACATGGGTGACAAGGTTCGGAGGCCGTGTTATGCGCCGCGCGCTTCTGAACTTCCGGGTGCCTGGGAGCCCCGGGACGACGGCGCTGAAGGAGCCCGACGATGACCGAGAATGACGGCACGCAGGGACCGCAGCGGCCGTTGCCGGAGGACGAGGGCCAGCCCAGGCCGCCGGAGGGCCAGGAGCCCCCGGCCCGGCCGATGGGCGACCGGACCGTGGTGTTCGGTGCTCCCCAGCTGGGGGGCACCCCGCCGCCGGAGCAGCGGCAGGAACCGCGCGAGGACGAGCGCCAGGCACCGCCTCCGCCGCCGCCCACCATGGTCGAGCAGCCGATCCAGCAGTACGGCGAGCAGCCGTCGGCCCCGCCGCCCCCGCCGCCGTTCGGCGGTCCGCAGGAGCAGCACCCCCAGTACGGGCAGCCGCCCGCGGGGCAGGCACCGTACGGCGGGCCTCCCG
>NZ_SMLC01000330.1 GCF_004349245.1 Actinomadura sp. 6K520
TGTACGAGACAGCAAGGCGCTGTTGCTGTCGTGGCGTGGGCGGCGGCTGGCGCGGGGGGATGTGCAGGCGGTGATCGACCGGGTGCTGGCGCGGGTGGAGCCGGTGCGGCGGCGGAGTGTGACGCCGCATGGGCTGCGGCATACGACGGCGACGCATCTGCTGGCGGCGGCGACGGACATGGACGCGGTGCGGCGGGTGCTGGGGCATGCGGATCTTTCGACGCTGGGTCGTTATCGGGATGAGCTGCCCGGTGAGCTGGAGGCGGCTATGCGGGTGCATCCGCTTCTGGGTCGGGTCGACGGCGGCCGCAGCGGGTGAGGCCGGGGGGCACGGGGTCGTGCCGGGCGCGGGCGTGGGATTGTCGTGGTGCGGCCCGGGTCATCCTGGGGCGATACGGCTGAGGTGCTCCCAGGACCGGTACAGGTCCGCTTGGGTCTGGCTCATCTGCAGGACGTGGTCGAAGGACTGGCTGCCGACGATCAGCCGTCGGGGCGGGTCCGGCAGTGCGGCCAGTTCCATGATGACCGGAGCGGCGGTGTCCGGCTCCGGGCCGGCGGCGTCGCCCCACATCGCTTCCATCTCGGTGTGCAGTGGCTGGTATTGCGGCAGGGATTCGGTGGTCGTGGTGCCGGTGGTGAACAGGCCGGTGTTGTAGCCGCCCATCTGCAGGATGGTGACCTTGATGCCGAACCTCTCGACCTCCATCGCCAGTGCCTCGCTGACGGAGTCCAGCGCGGCCTTGCCTGCGCCGTAGAAGCCGACGGTGGCCATGCCGCCGCCGCTGCCCATCGAGGTGACCTGGAGGAGTCGTCCTTCGCCTTGGGTGCGCAGGTGGGGAAGGACGGCCTGAGCCACCCACACGGCGCCGAAGAAGTTCACGTCCATATGCGCGCGGATCTGCTCCTCCGTGGCTTCTTCCACCATGCCGTAGAGCATTGCGCCGGCGTTGTTGACGACGACGTCCAGCCTGCCGAAGGCGGTTGCCGCACGTTCCACTCCGTCGAACACGGCCTGGCGGTCGGTGACGTCCATCGGAAGCGGGACAAGGTGGTCGGGGTGTTTGGCGGCTAGTTCCTCCAGGGGTTCGACGTTGCGGGCGGCGGCCACTACGCGGTCGCCGGCCGTCAGGGCGGCCTCGGTGAAGGCCCTGCCCAGGCCGCGGGATGCGCCGGTGATGAGCCAGACTCTGACGTTCGCCATGGTGCCTCACTAAACGAAACGGACCGTATCGGTTCATCTGGGAGTCTAGGGCGCCGCTCCCCCCTTATCAATACGGACCGTCTCGTTTTGTGTCTGGTCTAGAGTGAACGCATGCCCAGCAGCAAGGGACCGGACCACTCCCGGCGCAAGGAACGATCCCGGCAGGCGATCCTCGCGGCCGCCCGCGCACTGATCACAGAGGAGGCGTACGAGAACGTCACCGTCGAGGCCATCGCCGCCCGCGCCGGCGTCGGCAAGCAGACGATCTATCGGCGGTGGCCGTCGAAGAGCGCGGTCGTCTTCGCTGCCGTTCTGGCACTGAGCGAGGATGCGGACGGGCAGTCGGTCGCGCTGCCGGACACGGGCGACCTTGAGACCGACCTCAAGCTCGTCATGCGCGCCACGGTCGAGGAGTTCGCCGATCCGGCCTTCGACAGGCTGATCCGGGCCCTCACCACCGAGATCGCCAATGACGACGCGCTGGCGGCCGAGTACCGGGAGAAGCTGGCCCAGCCGCTGGAAGAGGCGAAGAGGGCGCGCTTGCGCAGCGCCCAGGAGGCCGGCCAGGTCGACGCCGACGCCGACCTCGACCTGGCCCTCGAAATGCTCTACGCCCCCCTCTTCCAGCGGTGGCTGCACCGCAGCGGCCCGCTGACCGCCGCATACGCCGACTCACTCGTCGACGCGACGCTGAGAGCTTTCGGCCCCCCGAATCGGGAGCGGGGACGGCGCCCGCTGAGCGACCGGGCCGCCGTGACAGGCCGCCGTGACAGGCCGCCGTGACAGGCCGGTCCGTCACGGCGGCTCCGGGCCCGTGGCCTGCCGTGGCGTGCGGGGTTGTGGTCTGGCGGGGTGGAGGGTGCGGGCGAGGGTGTAGGCCTCGGTGAGGTCGGTGCCGCGGTAGTCGAGGGCGGCGATGTCGGCGAGGTGGTGGTCGGCGTTGACGGCGACGGTGTTGGTGAGGTGCCGGAACAGGGGTGCGTCGGACATGGAGTCGCCGTAGGCGGTGCACTGGGCGGTGGTGAGGCCGTGGCGGGTGCGTAGTTCGTCGGTGATGTGGACCTTGTCGTCGGGGGTGAGGATGCCGGCGGGGTCGAGGGTGCCGGTGAACGGCATCGGCGGGAAGCGGGAGGCGATGACGTCGTCGAAGCCGAGGTCGAGGAGGTGGCGGGCGAAGAAGTCGGGCGACATGGTGATGACGGCGGAGTGCTCGCCGCGGGCGCGGATGTCGGCGCAGACGTCGGCGATGCCGGTCAGCCAGGTCGCGGCGGTGTAGGCGGTGGCGACGATGTCGGGGGTGAGGTCGCGCCAGAGCCGGTGGATGCGGGTGGAGAAGCCGCGGGTGTCGAGGGCGCCGGCGGCGAAGCGGGCTTCGAGGTCATGGAGTTCGGTGAGGGTGCCGAGGTGTCGTGCGACTTCGAGGTTGGCGGTGGTGCCGGTGAGCAGGGTGCCGTCCATGTCGAAGATGTGCAGGTGTGTCACAGGCTGCAGTGTGGTGGAGGGGCCGCGCGGGATGCGACCCATATTCGCGGCGGGCGGTGGGGCGGGCGTACGGGTCAGCCGTCGTCGGAGGGCCAGATGGCGTAGGAGATGAGGATGGCTGCCCAGATGCCGAGTGGTGCGGCGGGCCAGTAGGACGTCCAGTCCCCTTCGCGTAGTGCGGAGACGGCCCAGATGGCGGTCATGATGACGGCGCCGCCGGCCCAGTAGGCCCATTCGTTGCGCCAGGCGCGTTGGTCGGCTTGGGCTTTGGCGGTGCGGCGGGCGGTTTCGGCGCGGTCGCGGGCGGCGGGTGAGGCGGGCAGGTCGGCGGTGAGGCGGTGGAGGTCGGCCTGGGTGGTGGCGGTGAGGGCCTGTTCGAGGCGGCGGCCGTATTCGGTGTTGTCGAGGGCGCCGTCGCAGAGCGCGTCGCCGAGGCGCTGGACGGCGGCGTCGCGGTCGTGGTCGGAGGCGCGGATCGGGTGGTGCGCGGGTAGGTGGCTCATGGGTCTGTTTCCTGGTCGGTGGTGTGTTTCCAGGGTGGCCCGGGGTGGTGGCGGGGTGCGTCCTCCGGGGTGAGGATCCGGGTGTACTTCGTTCGCAGGACGGGGGCGGGACCTGTCGTTGGTCGGGGGTGGTGATGGTCGTCCGGCGGATTCGCGGGCGGTTGACCGTTTTCTAGCGTCGGGGCATGGGCTTGGACGTGGTCATGGGTGCGGTGGGCACGGCGGTGTCGTCGCCGTGGTTCTACCTGGTGCTGTTCGCGGTGGCGGCGCTGGACGGGTTCTTCCCGGTGGTGCCGAGCGAGAGCCTGGTGATCACGGCGGGGGTGTACGCGGCGTCGGGGCGGCCCGAGCTGGAGTGGGTGGTGGTCGCGGCGGCGCTGGGGGCCTTCACGGGTGATCATGTGT
>NZ_SMLC01000331.1 GCF_004349245.1 Actinomadura sp. 6K520
CGTCCGGCGAGGCCCCGTCCGCGGAAACCGGCGCCCACGGGAACGAGCCGCCCGCCGAGGCGGAGCCCGGCGAGGCGGAGCCCGGCGAGGCGGAGCCCGGCGAGGCGGAGCCCGCCGAGGACGCCGCACCCACCCGTGCTGAGGACGAGCCGTCCGGCGAGGAAGAGGCGCAGGAGCCGGACGAGAGCCTCGTCGCACCCAGCGGTGCGCTGAAGCCCGAGGAGATCGAGGAACCCGCCCGGGAACGCGACCCCGCCACCGGCGCGCCCGTCGGCCTGCCGGCGACGATCCCGGTGGCCGATCGGACGCCGCCCACCCCGGGTGCGCCCGACCCGGCCCACAACGTCGAGCAGCGCAGGCGCGAGGCGGGCGTCGACCAGATGTTCCCGTTCGGGCGGCCCGGTCTGCCGCTCGGCCGCGCCCACCCGTTCGTGTTCGGGTTCACCGCGGCGCTCGGTGTCATCACCGCCTGGCTGCTGGTGCAGGCCGCGTCCAACGCCAAGTCCGTGATCGTGATGATCGTGGTGGCGATGTTCCTCGCGGTCGGGCTGAACCCGGCGGTGGAGCGGCTCCGCAGGATCGGGCTGCCGCGCGGGGCGGCGGTCGCGGCGGTGTTCCTCCTCGTGCTGCTGTTCTTCTCGGGCTTCGTCGCCTCCCTCGTCCAGCCGATCACCGAGCAGGTCACCGAGCTGCGCAAGAGCATCCCCGAGTACGTCGAGCAGCTGCAGAACAACAAGACGCTGGCCGAGTGGGACAAGCGGTACGGACTGCTCGACCGCGCGGAGAAGGCCGTCAACAGCCCCGACTTCCAGAACAGCCTCACCGACACCGCCACCGGCATCGGCAAGGTCGCGATCAACGGCGTCTTCCAGACCCTCACGATCCTGATCCTGACGCTGTACTTCCTCAGCTCGCTGCCGCAGATCAAGACGTTCTTCTACAAGCTCGCGCCGCGTTCCCGGCGGGCGCGCGTCGCCCTGCTCGGCGACGAGATCCTCGACCGGATCGGCGGATACGTCGCCGGGCAGTTCACGATCGCGTTCATCGCGGGCGTGTCCTCGTACATCTTCCTGTCGATCCTCGGGGTGAAGTACGCCCTGGCGCTGTCGCTGATCGTCTCGGTGACCGCCCTGATCCCGCTGGTGGGTGCGACGATCGGCGCGGTGGTCGTGGCGCTGGTCGCGTTCCTGACGGGATCCACCACCGACCTCATCGCCTGCGTGATCTTCTACGTGATCTACCAGCAGGTGGAGAACTACGTCGTGTACCCGCGCGTCATGAAACGGACGGTGGACGTCCAGCCCGCGGTGACGATCGTGGCGGCGCTCGTCGGCGCCGCGTTGCTCGGCGTGGTCGGGGCGCTGCTCGCGATCCCGACCGCGGCGGCGATCTCGCTGCTGATCCGCGAGGTCGCGATGCCGAGGCAGGAGACGCTCTAGCCCGGCGGCCCGGCGGCCCGGCGGCGCGGCCGCCCGGCCGCGGCGGCTCAGCGGCTGGTCCTGGCCAGCGCGGCGGCGAACTCGGCGACGGCCTGGTTGAACAGGTCCGGCTGCTCGACCGCGCACAGGTGCCCGGCGCGCGGGATGACCAGCAGCTCCGCGTTCGGCAGCGCCTCGGACATGGCGCGGGCCTCGTCCTCGGTGGCGAGCGCGTCCTCGTCCCCGATCATGACGAGGGCGGGTACCCGCAGGTTGCGGAGCGTCTCGAACGCCTCCGCGCGCCCGGCCATGGCCCGCTGCGCCCAGGCGGCGGCGAGCGGCGGGGTGGCCTGGACGAGCCCGCGGACGCGCCCGTAGACGAGGGCGCGCAGGCGGAGCGTGGTGGGCCCGATGAGGCCGGGGAGCACCTCGTCCACCAGGACCGCGGTGGTGCCGTCGCTTTCGAGCCGCTCCGCCTGCCGCAGCCGGGCCTCCCGGACGGGGCCGGCGTCGGCGGTGGCGCGGGTGGCGGCCAGGACCAGGCCGAGGACGAGGTCGGGGTGGCGGCGGCACAGCGCCATCGCCACGTACCCGCCCATGGACAGCCCGCCGACCACGGCGCGCTGGACGCCGAGGGTCCGGAACATGCGGGCGACGTCGTCGGCCATCGCGTCGATCGACGGCTCGCCGTCGCCGAGCACCGAGCCGCCGAAGCCGCGCAGGTCGGGGGTGATGACGCGGAACCGGCTCGCCAGTCCCTCCCGCTGGGCGAGCCACATCGCCGAGGAGAGCGGGAAGGCGTGCAACAGGACGAGCGGCGTGCCGGACCCGACGTCCCTGGCGTACAGCTGCACGGTCATCGGCGGTCCCTCCGGACGGCGTCCCGGCGGGCCGCCGGGATCGCGATCGCTAAGCCATCGTTACCCGCTATCGAGTCGTACGTGACGGGAGTGGCCGCGATCGGCCGCGTGAGACTATTCGCCCGGTTCGTCCCATTCGGTGGGCAGCGGGGCCGCCGCCGGAGCGACCCGCCGCACGATCTCGTTCAGGACGATCCGGACATACGGCTCGCCCACCCACAGGTGCTTGGCGTTCTCCACCGCGACCACCTCGGCCTGCGGGACGCGCTTGAACCGCTCCCGGGCCTCCGCCGGACGCAGGAAGTCGTCCAGCTCCGGGACCAGCGCCACCACCGGCCGGCCGTCGGCGGCCCAGGCGTCCAGGTCGGCGTCGCCCGCGCGGCGCAGCGGCGGGGACAGCAGGATCAGGCCCTCCACCAGCGGGTCGCGTCCCCACTTCAGCGCCAGCTCGGTACCGAACGACCAGCCGAGCAGCCACGGGCGCGGCAGGTCGTGGTACTCGGTGTACTCCAGCGCCGCCGCCACGTCGTACCGCTCGGTCTCCCCCTCGCCGAACTCGCCCTGGCTCGTGCCGCGCGCCGACGACGTCCCGCGCGTGTTGAACCGCAGCACCGCGAGGTCGGCGAGCGCGGGCAGCCGGTAGGACGCCTTGCGCAGGACGTGGCTGTCCATCATCCCCTCGGCCGTGGGCAGCGGGTGAAGGCACACCAGCGTCGCCACCGGCGGCCGTTCGGCGGGCAGCGCCAGCTCGCCGACGAGCTCCAGCCCGTCGGCGGTGTGCAGCGTGATCTCCGCACGCCGCGCCGGCAGCACCGTGGACGCCCTGATCTCCGCCATGACCCTCCTAGCCTGTGTTGGTGATTGGCAGCCCCGCCCGCCGGGTGGCGGCGGAGTCACGGCTTCGCAATGACACGACTCCTCAGTAACGGGGTGCGCCGCGCGATCGCATGATGCGTGGTGAGCGCCTGCCTCTGGCCTGCCAGCAGGGACGGTGCCAGTGCCGCCGGTCCCGTCCGTCCCGGTCGTCGGCCCGCCACGCGACGACGTGCGCGACGCCGGGCGGAATCTCCTGGTCGCATCCGGGGCACCGGTAGGGCTTGACCGCGCCGGCCCCGGAGACCGCCCGGACGACCCACTCCCCGTCCGGACCCTCCTCGGTCTCCTGCACCCAGGACACCCCACCTGGGGACGCGCGCCCCGACACCGCACGACGATTCTTCCGGGGGCTCACGTTCCGAGCATATTCAGCGGAGGGGCTTTCCCGCTGTGACATGTTCGGTGAGGACGGGGGCGGGGGCCACGGC
>NZ_SMLC01000332.1 GCF_004349245.1 Actinomadura sp. 6K520
ACGGCATACGAGATGTCTTAGGGTCTCGTGGGCGCGGAGATGTGTATAAGAGACAGGCCGGGGACGGGCGAATTCCGGCCGCCGCGGTTGGTCATTCCCACGCCGAGCGGGCGGCCGTTCACGCAGGCCGACGCGGTCCGGTACGCCGCCGAACCGTGGCTGGTGTTCGCCTGCGGCCGCTACGAAGGCATCGACTCGCGTGTCGCCGAGGAAGCCCGCACCCGCATGCCGGTGGACGAGGTCAGCCTCGGTGACTTCGTCCTCGCCGGGGGAGAGGTCGCGGTCCTCGTCATGGTGGAGGCGATCGGGCGGCTCCTGCCCGGCGTCCTGGGCAACGCCGACTCCGTCGCCGACGACTCCTTCGCGCCCGGCGCCATGGAATCGCTGCTGGAGGGCCCCGTCTACACCAAGCCCCCGGTCTGGCGCGAGCGGCCCGTGCCCGACATCCTCCTGTCCGGGCACCACGGCGCGATCGCCCGCTGGCGACGCGACGAGGCGCTCCGCAGGACCGCGCGGACCCGTCCCGAACTGCTCGCCCGCCTCGACCCGGGGGCCCTCGACAGGCATGATCGCGCCGTCCTCCGCGAGGCCGGTTTTCCGGTTGACGGCGAAGATATGGCAGACTAGAGCGTCCGTGCGTCCAGACCGCACGGCACCCCACGACCACTTTCCGCGGCGCGACGCCCCCACGCACGATCCACCGGGGCCTCTCGGCGCCCGCGTTCGACCATGAGGAACCTCTGCGATGCACACCCTGATCCAGGAGATCGAGAAGGCCGCTATGCGCGCCGACGTCCCGGACTTCCGTCCGGGCGACACGCTGAAGGTTCACGTGCGTGTCACCGAGGGTAACCGGAGCCGTATCCAGGTCTTCCAGGGCGTGGTGATCCGGCGTCAGGGCGGCGGCGCCCGCGAGACCTTCACCGTCCGGAAGGTCAGCTACAGCGTCGGCGTCGAGCGGACGTTCCCGATCAACAGCCCCTCGATCGACAAGATCGAGGTCGTCACCCGCGGCGACGTCCGCCGCGCCAAGCTCTACTACCTGCGCAACCTGCGCGGCAAGGCGGCCCGCATCAAGGAGAAGCGGGAGAACTGAGCCGCCTCCTCGCCCGCGAACAGGACGACATGAGCCGATGAACCACGACGCCCCGGGAACCCGTAACGGTGACCGGGGCGTTGCCGGTTCCGGAGGGGGAAGTCCGCCTTGGACGCCGGCGACACGCCGACGGGAGGCGTCCCGCGGGGCCCGCGCCGCTAGGCTTTCGCTCTGATGACTGACGAGGACGATCGGAGAGACGTGCGATCCGAAGCCGAGGGCGCGGTGCCCGAGGAGAAGGAGCCTGTGGACTCGGCCGAGGAGACGGGCGACGACTCCGAGGACGACGGCAAGGAGAAGAAGCAGGGCTCCTTCTGGAAAGAGCTCCCGATCCTCATCGTGGTCGCCGTCGTCCTGGCCCTGGTCATCAAGGCGTTCGCGGTGCAGGCCTTCTACATTCCGTCCGGCTCCATGGAGAACACCCTCCAGGTCGGCGACCGGGTCCTCGTCAACAAGATCGTCTACCACACCCGTGACGTCGCCCGCGGTGACGTCATCGTCTTCAACGGCCTCGACTCCTGGGACCCCGAGATTCAGGTGAACGAGCCCGGCAACCCCGTCTCCAAGGTGCTGCGCGCGATCGGCACGGCCTTCGGTGTCGCGCCCAACGAGAAGGACTACATCAAGCGCGTCATCGGCATCCCCGGCGACCGCGTCAAGTGCTGCGACGCGCAGGGCCGGGTCACCGTCAACGGCGTCCCGCTGGACGAGGGCTCGTACCTCTACACCGACCCGATCACGAACGAGCGGAACAAGCCGTCCAACGACCCGTTCGACATCACCGTGAAGCCGGGCCAGCTCTGGGTCATGGGCGACCACCGCGAACTCTCCTACGATTCCCGCTCCCACCGTGGGGACCCCGGCGGCGGCACCATCCCCGTCGACCGCGTCATCGGCCGCGCCTTCGTCATCGTCTGGCCCGTGGACCGCGCCGGCACCCTCCCGATCCCCGACACCTTCAAGCAGCGCGGCCTGGCAGTGCCCGCCGCCGCGGCGCTCCCCGCCACCCCCTATGCCCTGGGCGTCCTCTGCACCCTCCCTCTCGCCTACCTCCGCCACCGCCGCTACGGGAAACCCTGACCCCTTCACCAACCCCGGCGCATACACCCGCAAGGGGGAAGGGGAGTTCCGGAGCGGTGGGGGCCGCTGGGACGTACGCTGCGTTGCATGAGAGGTCGTCCGCTTCGTTTCACGCCGCGCCGCGACGCCGGGATGTATCGGTACGAGCGTGCCCTGGAGCACGCCGGGTTCAGTCCGGTGGCGGGCGTCGACGAGGCCGGACGGGGAGCGTGCGCGGGCCCGCTGGTCGTTGCGGCGGTGGTGCTTCGCGGCGGACGGCGCAGGATCGACGGCCTCACCGACTCCAAGCTGCTCACTCCCGCGCGCCGCGAGGAACTGTACGCCGAGATCACCGAGCGTGCGCAGGCGTGGCGCGCGGTGGTCGTCCCGTGCCACGACATCGACCGGCTCGGCCTCCACCGCTGCAACGTGACCGGGATGCGGCGAGCCCTCGCCGCCCTGGACGAGCAGCCCGCCTACGTGCTCAGTGACGGATTCCCGGTGCCCGGCCTGAGCGTCCCCGGGCTGGCGGTGGTCAAGGGCGACCAGGTCGCGGCCTGTGTGGCGGCGGCCTCGATCGTCGCGAAGGTCACCCGAGACCGGATCATGGTGAATCTTCATGAGCGCTACCCGGAGTACGGGTTCGACCTCCACAAGGGCTACGTGACCCGGGCGCACGGCAGAGCACTCGCCGCGCACGGACCTTGTCCTGAGCATCGTTTCTCCTACGTCAACGTCGGCCGTGCCCTGCGTAACAATGGAGAGATGGAGTTGGTGGAGGAGACCGAAGGGGAGATTCCCGGCGAGGAACGCACGGAAGGGGCACGAGCGTGAGCGCCGAAGATCTCGAGAAGTACGAGACCGAGATGGAGTTGCAGCTCTACCGCGAGTACCGCGACGTTCTCGGGCTCTTCGCCTACGTCGTCGAAACCGAGCGCAGGTTCTACCTCACCAACTCGGTCGACCTCCAGGTGCGCGCCACCGACAACGGCGAGACCTTCTTCGAGGTCACGATGCAGGACGCCTGGGTCTGGGACATGTACCGCCCTGCCCGCTTCGTTAAGAACGTGCGTGTCGTCACGTTCAAGGACGTCAACGTCGAAGAACTCGCCAAGACCGACTTCGAACTCCCCGATAACCAGTAGCCCACCAGCCAGCCCACTCGCGGTACCTCATCCTCGTCCCAGCGCGTACTCGACAACCGCGGCGTCAATCGCCGACAGGGCACACGCTCCCGATTGGTGTCGGCCGGCCTACCTCGATCAGCTTGCGATGCCTGTCGCGGATGACCAGCTGCAGAGTTGCGTCAGGTTGCGGGTGACCAGGCTGTCTCGGAACGCCATCGGCCTCGTGCCGTCCTCTAGTGAGGGGCGGCGGGGCGGTTATGGGGGTTGTAG
>NZ_SMLC01000333.1 GCF_004349245.1 Actinomadura sp. 6K520
GGGTCTGTCGGGCGGGCAGCGGCAGCGGCTGCTGCTGGCGCGGGCGCTGCTGGCGGATCCGCCGGTGCTGGTGCTGGACGAGCCGGCGGAGGCGCTGGACCCGGTGGCGGCCGACGCGCTGGTCCGGGATCTGCTGGCGGCGCCGGGCGGCGGGACGTTGCTGCTGGTCACGCACCGGCTCGCGGCACTGGACGCGGCCGACGAGGTGGTGGTGCTGGATCGGGGCCGGGTGGTGCAGCGCGGCCGGCACGGTGAGCTGCTCGCGGTGGCGGGCGCGTACCGGGACCTGTGGGAGGCGGAGCTGCTGGCCGCGTGAGGACCGCCGCACAGACCGCGGATTGGTCCGGTCCGACTCCTGTTGATTGGACTTTCTCGGAAGACCATTGCCTGGGCCACGGTGGTCTCATGGACACCACGATGACGACGGGGCCCGGCGGTGCGGGGCCGGGCGGTTACGTGCACGGCTACTCGGGCCGCGAGGCGCGGCGGCTCGGCGACCAGGCCGACACGCTGGCCGGGCTGCTGCACGAGGGGACCTCCTACCCGGCCGGGAGCCGGGTGCTGGAGGCCGGCTGCGGGGTCGGCGCGCAGACGGTGCACCTGGTGGCGCGCTCCCCCGGCGCGCACCTGACCGCCGTCGACGTCTCGGCGGCGTCGCTGGCCGAGGCCCGCGCGCGCGTCGCCGCGTCCGGTCCGGGCGCGCGGGTCGCGTGGCTGCGCGCCGATCTGCACGAGCTGCCGTTCGGGGACGGCGAGTTCGACCACGTGTTCGTGTGCTTCGTCCTGGAGCATCTGCCCGATCCGGGCGCCGCGCTGGCGGCGCTGCGGCGGGTGCTGCGGCCGGGTGGGACGCTCACGGTGATCGAGGGCGATCACGGGTCGGCGTTCCTGCATCCCGACAGCGCCCACGCCCGCGCGGCGATCGGGCACCTGGTGACGCTGCAGGACCGGGCCGGCGGGGACGGCCTGATCGGGCGGCGGCTGCGGCCGCTGCTGACCGGCGCCGGATACGAGGACGTGGTGGTCTCCCCCAGGACCGTGTACGCCGACGCGTCGCGTCCCGCGCTCGTGCGGGGGTTCACCCTGGACACCTTCACCGCGATGGTCGAGGCGGTGGGTGCCGAGGCCGTCGCGGCGGGGCTGTCCACGCCCGCCGGCTGGGACCGCGGTGTGGCGGACCTGCGGCGTGCGGCGGACGAGGACGGGACGTTCTGCTACACGTTCTTCAAGGCCGTCGCCGTCCGCCCCGCGTGAGGGTGAGGCGTGCGGGCGCCCGGTTCGCTCCGGGTGGGGGCCGGTGAGGGGCTCGGCCCTCGGCGCGAGCCCCCCACCGGGGTCTGTGCCGTTCTGCGGGCCGCTCCCCCGGGGCGCCCTGCAGTGCCCCGGGGGATGCGTTGGCCCTTCCTGTCAACGCGGGACTGGTGGTGGCGGCCGGGTCCCGGGCCGGGAGATCTCACTCATCTGCGGTCAGTCCCTCTCCACTCGTCCGCGGGGATAGCGGCGGGCGCGGCGGTACCCGACCAGTTCCCCGTCCGCGTCGACCTCGGTCTCGTAGATCGCGAGGATGTCGGCGGAATCGGGGATGCGGCGGGTCTCCACGACCTCCACCTGGACGCGCCAGCCGTCCTCGCCGGCGCGTTCCAGGCCCACCACGCTTTCGGCGCTGCGGCCGGTCATCGCGGTGACATGCTCGGCCGCGCGTTTGGCGGCCTCGGACGCGGACATCATGGCGGGCCTCCTAGCCGCCGCCGGCGAGGCGGGCCTGCTCGCGCGCACGGCCCTCGTTGAGGCGCTGGATCAGCTCCTCCTCGCGTTCGGCGGCCTCCTCCTCGGTGATCTCCCCGGCGGCGACCTCGTCGGCGACCTGCTGCATCTCCGCGGCGATGCGGCCCGGGTCGTACAGCTGCGCCTCGGCCTGCTCGGTCAGGGTCTCGGCCAGCCACATCACGCCGCGTACGGGCGCGAGGGGCAGCGTCACCAGCCCGGTGAACAGTCCCATCGTCATTCCTCCGGGACGAAGTCGTAGGGCGGAAGCGGTCCGATGAGCCGGACCTTGACGCGCTCGGCGTGGTCGCCGGCGAGCTTTTCGACGGCCTGCTCGAACTCGGCGCGCCGGTCGGCGTGGACCAGGAACGAGGCGTCCAGGACGTCCTCCTCGCGGGCGGGCGTCTTGGTGACGGCGGCCTCGGCGGCGGGGGCGGCGCCCTCCAGCAGCGTCCGGCCGTCGGACTCGCGCATCCGCTCCATCGTCTGGGCGATCAGCTCGCCGAGGCGGATCCGGTCGTAGTAGACGGCGTCGGCGGCGTCGGGCGGGACCTCCCGCAGCCGCTGCGACAGCTCGGCGATCTCCGCGTCGCCCGCCATGATCTCGCGCAGGACCGCGTCCTGGACGTAGGTGGCCTTCACCCGCAGTTCGACCATGCCGTCGAGCTGCTCCAGGATCTGCCCGAACCGGTCGGAGTTCCCGGCCAGCAGTTCCTTCTCCACGGCCTCGCGGTCGGCCAGTGCCGCGCCGAACCGGAACGGCAGCACGACGGTGCCGGCGTCGACCAGGGCGTTCAGGACGCGCTGGTGGGCGACCAGGTCGGCGCGTTCGCCGAGGGCGCGGCCCTGCGGCAGGTCGCTGACGATCGCGGCGCACACGCCGCCGTCCTCGACCAGCGTCACCGGCTTGTCGTCCAGGCCGGGCACGTCACCGGGCAGGGGGGCGCCCGAGCGGGTCACGCCGTAGATGTACTGCGGCGCCCGGTCGTCCTGGGGGGTGTCCCCGGGGGTGTTGCCGCCGGGGGACTGCGGCGTGGTCATGACTCTTCGTCCTCCTTCTTGCGGGACGAGCGGCGCCTGGCGGACTGCTTGTCCTCGTCGGAGTCCTCGTCGCCGCCGAAGGTCTCCTTCAGGCGTTCCCCTGCGCCCTCCAGGGCGCCGCGGGTCTTCTTCTTCGCGCCGGACTCCTGCATCCCCTCGACGAACTGCGGCAGCCCCTGCGAGGTGCCGTCGTGGGCGATGTCGAGGCGGTTCACGGCCTCGGCGAAGCGCAGGTAGGTGTCGACGCTGGCGACGACGATCCGCACGTCGACGGTGAGGATCTCGATTCCGACCAGAGACACCCGGGCGTACAGGTCGATGACCAGTCCCTTTTCCAGGATCAGGTCGACCACGTCGGCGAGGCCGCTGCCGGAGCCGCCGCGCTGGACTTGGCTGGTGCCCGAGGTCTGCTGGGCGATCGGCCCAGTCATGTCATATCTCCCTGTGTGTGGGGGTCTGGTGGTATTCGGGGGTTTTCCGTTCCGTGCACGCCACCTCTTTACCCCCACCGATCTGCCTAAACAGGTCACCGCGATTCGGTCACCCCCCGGTCAAAAGCGCACGTCCCCGGGGGGCGGCCGAAGGGGCCGTCCCCCCGGGGACGTACGCGAAGCCGCGCCGGGGCGGGTCAGGATTTCCGGGTCACCGGTGCCCGCGGGCGGATGCGGCGGGTACGGGCGGGTGCGGGCGGGTCA
>NZ_SMLC01000334.1 GCF_004349245.1 Actinomadura sp. 6K520
GCTCCCTGGCGATCATCCAGGCGTCGTTCACCGCCGACGACCGCCCCCGCGCGGTGGGCGCCTGGTCGGGCCTGGCCGGGGTCGCCGGAGCGGCCGGGCCGTTCGCGGGCGGCTGGCTGGTCGAGGCGGCCGGATGGCGCTGGGTGTTCCTGCTGAACGTCCCGCTCGCCGCCGTGGTGGTGCTGGTGGCGGTACGGCACGTCCCCGAGAGCGCCGACCCGGACGCCCGCGGGCGCTTCGACGTGCTCGGCGCGGCGCTGGCGGCGCTCGCGCTGGCGGGGACGACGTACGCGTTCACCGAGGCGCCCGCGGCCGGCGCGAGCCCGGCGGTCGCCGGGGCGGCCGTGGCGGGGGGCGCGGCGGCGGTCGCCTTCGTGCTCGCCGAGCGGGCCCGCGGCGCGGGACGCCCCCGCACGGGCCGCCGCCCCGGCCGGGAGCCGCCGCGGCCGATGCTGCCGCTGGACGTGTTCGCCTCCCGGCAGTTCACCGCCGTCAACGCCGTCACGTTCATCATGTACGGCGGGATGGGCGTGCTGTTCTTCCTGTTCGTCCTGAACCTGCAGGTCGTCGGCGGGTTCTCGCCGATCGCGGCGGGGACCGCGCTGCTGCCGGTCACGGTGCTGATGCTGCTGCTGTCGGCCCGGGCGGGCGCGCTCGCGCAGAAGATCGGCCCGCGGCTGCCGATGACGGGCGGGCTGCTGGTGGCGGCGGCGGGGATGCTGCTGGTCTCCCGGGTGGGGGCGGACGCCTCGTACGTGCGCGACGTCCTGCCCGCCGTGGTGGTGTTCGGGCTGGGGCTGTCGGCGGCGGTCGCGCCGCTGACCGCCACCGTGCTCGCCACGGCGCAGGTCCGCCACGCGGGCGTGGCCAGCGGCGTCAACAACGCGGTGGCGCGGGCCGCCGGGCTGCTGGCGGTGGCGGCGATCCCGCCGCTGGCCGGGCTGGCGGGCGACGCCTACGAGAATCCCGCCGAGTTCTCGCGCGGGTTCGGGATCGCGATGGTGGCGTGCGCCGCGCTGCTGGGCGCCGGGGCGCTGCTGACCTTCCTGACCGTCGACGACGACGCGCTGCGGACCCCGTCCGGGGAGAGGGTCGAGCCGGAGTGCCGGACCCAGTGCGGCGTCGGCGCCCCGCAGCTGCAGCCCGAGCCGGAGACCGTCGCCGCGGGCCCGCGCGGGGACCCGCCGCCGGACGCGCGGCCTTGATCACCTGGCCGGACGGGGCCACCGGCGTCGTTTCTCGGTCCGATTCCGGCTATGTCCAGGACCCGATTGGTTCGTTGTCATACGGTCGGGGCATGAATCTGCGGCAGCTGCGCTATGTCGTGGCCACCGCCGACCACGGCACGATGACGTCGGCGGCCCAGGCTCTCTACGTGGCCCAGCCCGCGCTCTCGCGGGCCGTCCGCGAACTGGAGCGCGAGCTCGGCGTCGAACTCTTCGCGCGTTCCGGCCGCGGCGTCGTCCTCACCCCCGTCGGGGAGCAGGTCGTGCGGGAGGCCCGCGTCGCGCTCGACGCCGTCGACGCCATCGAGGCCCTGGCGGTCACCAGGGCCAACGGGCGCGGCGCCGACCTGCGCATCGCCGTCACGGCGTCCCTGGAGCCGGAGCTGACCGGCCGGCTCGTCCCCCGCTTCGCCCGCGACCAGCCGGCCGTCCGGGTCCGGGTGGTGCGCTGCGAGGACCGCGACCAGGTCGCGGCGGCGCTGCGCGCGGGCCGCGCCGACCTCGCGCTGACCGACCTGCCCGTCCCCGGCGACATGTCCGCGCACCCGTTCGAGCAGCGGGAGGTCGTGCTGATCTCACCGCCGGCGCTGCAGCTGCGCGAGCCGGTGCCGCCCGCGGCGCTGGACGGGATGCGGCTGGTGCTGCCCGCCCGCGGCAGCGCCCGGCGCGCCGAGATCGACACGCTGCTGCGGCGCATCGGCGCCGTCCCGGTGGCGGCGGTCGAGTCCGACGAGCGCGGCGCCTGGCTCGGCTGGGTCCGCGCCGGGATGGGCTCCCTGCTGTGGTACCGCAACCAGATCGAGGACACCGAGGGCGTGACCGTCCGGTCGTTCATGCCGCCGCTCACCCGCATGATCGGGCTCGTCCACGCGCACCGCAGGCTCCCGCCCGCCGCCCGCGACTTCCTCGCGTTCGCCAAGGAGACGGCCCGCGAAGACCACTGACCCGGCGGGGGCGCCCCGGCCACGACCGGGCCGTGACCGGGGCGGGGCGGTCAGGACGACCCGTTGAGGGGGTAGGCGGGGAGTTCGACGGCGTAGGACTCCTTGACCACGTCCAGGTGGTGCCAGGACTCCCGGACCGTCACCCCGGGCACCGAGCGGATCGCGTCCAGCACGGCGACCAGCTCGCTGCGGGAGGCCGCCTCGGCCTGCCCGATGATGTCGTAGCGGCCGAAGCCCGTCGCGAGGTAGCGGACGCCGTCCTGGGCGGCGACCGCCTCGGCGGTCTTCCGCAGCCCGCCGGTCACCACCAGCCCGAAACCGCCGAGCTCGGCGGCGCCGAGCGCCAGCGGGTCGGCCAGGCCGGTGACCTGGATGACGCCCGAGCGCATCAGCCTGACCACCCGGGCCCGGGTGGCGGCCTGCGACAGCCCGATGACGTGCGCGAGCCGGGTGTAGGGGGCGCGCCCGTCGCGCTGCAGCTCGTGCAGGAGCCGCCAGTCGATGTCGTCCAGGCTGATCTCGCCGAGCTCGCGCACCACCGCGTGCTTGTCGCGCACGGTGGACACCGACCGGAAGACCTCGGCCGCGCGCACCCCGGGGACGGACCGGATGTGGTCCACCTCGGCGGCGAGCGCGGCGTCGTCGCGGGTGCGGACCTGCGCGACGAGGTCGTACGGCCCCGCGGTCAGCGCGGTGAAGCTGACGGCGGGACGCTCGGCGACGGCCGCGGCCGCCTCCCGCGCCGGGCCGTCCACGGCGACCGACACGTGCCCGATCGCCTCCGCGCCGACGACGGCGGCGTGCACGATGCCGACGACGCGGACGACGCGCGTCTCGAGAAGGTGCTGCACCCGTGCCCGCACGGCCGTGCGGGAAAGCCCGACGCGGTCGGCGAGCGCCTGGAACGTCGCCCTGCCATCCCGCTGGAGCTCGCGGACGAGCACGGCGTCGACCGCATCCAGCACGGCTGTCCTCCTCGACATCTGATGACCAGTTCTGCCAGCTGCAAGATCATTCCATTTCGGGACGGTATGACGTCAAATATTGATCTTGCTCGTGTTCGCCGTGCCCGGGGGCCGTCGATGCGTCTGCTCCGGGTTCCGGGCGGCGCCGTTTCCGACGCCCGGCGAACCCCGCCGGGAGCGCAACGCTGCCGGGGGCCTGTCTCTTATACACCTC
>NZ_SMLC01000335.1 GCF_004349245.1 Actinomadura sp. 6K520
GGGCTGCTGGAGGGGCGGCGGGCGACGACGCACTGGCTGTCGTGCGAGCGGTTCGCCGCGCGGTTCCCGGGGGTGCGGGTGGACGCGGCCGTCCTGTACGCCGACGAGGGCGACGTGCTGACCTCGGCGGGCGAGGCGGCGGGCATCGACCTGTGCCTGCACATGATCCGCCGTGATCACGGCGCGGCGGTGGCGGGGGACGTGGCGCGCCGCACGGTGGTGCCGCCGCACCGCGAGGGCGGGCAGGCGCAGTTCATCGCGCGGCCGGTGCCCGCGCCGCGCGACTCCTCGACGGCGGCGGCGCGGGCGTGGGCGCTGGAGCGGCTGGACCGGCCGGTGACGCTGGCGGAGCTGGCCGGGCGGGCGTCGATGAGCGTGCGGACGTTCACGCGCCGGTTCCGGCAGGAGACGGGGGTGTCACCGCAGGTGTGGCTGGCCGCGCAGCGGGTGGAGCGGGCGCGGCGGCTGCTGGAGGAGACCGATCTGCCGGTCGAGGCGGTCGCGGCGAGGGCGGGGTTCGGGACGGCGGCGTCGCTGCGGGCGCGCCTGCAGGCGGCGGTGGGGGTGGCGCCCACCGCCTACCGGGCCACGTTCCGCGGCCGCTGACCCCGGCCCGGCCCGCGGGGGCGACCGGCGCGCGCGGCGGCCGGCCGGGGGGTGGGCGGGGTCAGGCGTGCTCGGCGTCGAGCTCGACGGGTTCGGCGATGACGTCGACCATGGCGCCGTTGCGCAGCACGGTGATGGGCAGCGGGCGCCCGATCGCCTCGGCGAACATGAGTTTCTGCAGGGACTGGGCGTGCGAGACCGGTGCCCCGCCGGCGGTCAGGACCAGGTCGCCGCGGCGCAGCCCGGCCCGGTCGGCGGGGCCGGCGGGCACGACCTCGGCGACGCGCAGCGCCTCGTCCTGCCCGGTGCGGGCCCGCAGCGCGGCGGGGACGGGGACGGGCGCGGCCGCCAGCCCGAGGAACGCGCGGCGGACGCGGCCGTCGCGGATGAGGGCGCCGATGATGCGGCGGGTGGTGGTGTTGATGGGGACGGCCAGGCCAAGGCCGATCCCGGCGACGGCGGTGCTGACGCCGACGACGCGGCCGTGCGCGTCGGCGAGCGCGCCGCCGGAGTTTCCGGGGTTGAGGGCGGCGTCGGTCTGGATGACGTCCTCGATGACGCGGACGGCGGTGCCGGCGCGGGTGCGCTGCCTGGTCGGCAGGGACCGGCCGAGCGCCGACACCACCCCGGCGGTGACCGACCCCGACAGGCCCAGGGGGTTGCCGACGGCGACGACGAGCTGCCCGACGACGAGGCCGTCGCTGTCGCCGAGGGTGACCGGGCCGGGGACGGGTCCGTCGGTGCGGACGACCGCCAGGTCCGACAGGGGGTCGGCCCCGACGACGGTGAAGGGGGCGGTGGCGCCGTCGGCGAACGCGGCGTCGCCGCCGTGCGCGGCGCCGACGACATGGGCGTTGGTGAGCAGGAACCCGTCGCCGGTGAACGCCACCGCCGAGCCGGCGCCCTCACCGCCCCGGTGCCGGACGCGCAGCGCCGCCACACGCGGGGTCAGCTCGCGGGCGACGGCGGACACGACGCGGGAGTAGGCGTCCAGCGGCGCCCCGCCGTCGAGGGGATCGGAGATCATCGCACCTCCCGGATGATTACATCGTTACACGGTAACCATGGGAGGGGAAGAGGTGTTCCGCGCCGCCGCCCGCCCGCGCGGGCACAGGGGCGGGGGCGGGGTTCAGCGCAGGGTGGACAGGCCACCGTCGACGTGGACGACCTGCCCGGTGACGTAGGACGCGCGCTCCGACAGCAGGAACACCGCCACGTCGGCCACCTCCCACGCGGTGCCCTGCCGCCGCATCGGGATCAGCCCGGCCACGCGGTCCCGGCTCCGGTTCCCCGCGGCGGCGTCGCGGCCCATGACGGTGTCGATCAGGCCCGGCGCGACCACGTTGGCGCGGACACCGCGCGGCGCGCCCTCGGCGGCGATGTGGCGCACCAGCCCGGCCAGGCCCGCCTTGGAGGCGTCGTAGGACGGCGACCGCGACCCCGGCTTGGTCCCCGCCAGCGACCCGATGAACACCATCGCGGCACCGTCGTCCAGCGCGGGCATCGCCGCCTTGCCGACCAGGAACGGGGCGCGCAGGTTGACCTGCAGGACGCGGTCCCAGTCGGCCGGCGCCGTGCCCGCCAGCCCGTACCCGATGCCGATCCCGGCGTTGAACACCACCCCGTCCAGCCCGCCGAGCCGCTCGGCCGCCTGCGACACCACCCGGTCGCAGGACCCGGGGTCGCCGACGTCGGCCACGGCGACGCACGCGTCCCCGCCCTCGGCGGCGATCATCGCGGCGGTCCGGCCGGCGGAGTGCCCGTCGACGTCGGCGCACGCGACGCGGGCGCCCTCCCGCGCGGCCGTGATCGCGATGGCGCGGCCGTTGCCGACCGGCGCGTCCGGCTCCGCGCTGGGCCGCGTCCCCGCGCCGACGACCAGGATCCGGCGGCCGCGCAGCAGACCGCCCGGGAGGGAGGGATCGGGCATGACCGGCACCGTACTGGACACCGGGCGCCGCCGCCCAGACCCGGAAAACCCCGCGAGCCCGGGGAACCGTGCGGGCTAGGGTTCGGGCATGGGCGATGGCGCGGGAACGGCGGCCGGGGCCGCGGGGACGGCGGGCGAACCGGTGGTGGTCGAGCGCGCCGCCGGTGCCGGCGGGGAACTGGTGCTGCGCCGCGCCGGCGCCCACTACGAGATCATCAGCAACGGCGTGTTCCTCATGGACACCCGCGGCGGCGCGTCCGAACGGCTGCTGGTCCGCGCCGCCGCGCAGCACCTGGACGGGCCGGTACGGCTGCTCATCGGCGGCCTCGGCGTCGGGTTCTCCCTCGCCGAGGCCCTCACCCTGCCCGGCGTGGCGCACGTCACCGTCGTCGAACGCGAACCCGCCGTGATCGCCTGGCACGCCGCCGAACTGCGGCCCTTCTCGCGCGGCGCGCTCGACGACCCGCGCGTCACCGTGGAGTGCGCCGACCTGCTCGACCACCTCGCCGCCCCGCACGGCCCGCGGTTCGACGCCCTGTGCCTGGACATCGACAACGGCCCCGACTGGACGGTCACCCCCGGCAACGCGCGCCTGTACGGCGCCGCGGGACTGGACCTGCTCACCGCGCGGCTCACCCCGCGCGGGACGCTGGCGGTGTGGAGCGCCGGCGCCGCACCGGCGTTCGAGATGCTGCTGCGCGGCCGGTTCACCCGCGTGCGGACCCGCCCGGTGCCGGTGCCGCGCGGCGAACCCGACGTCGTCTACCTGGCGAGCGGCCCCCGCCCCGCCGGCTGACGGCGCCC
>NZ_SMLC01000336.1 GCF_004349245.1 Actinomadura sp. 6K520
GCCCACCCCCTGCAGCGCCCGCGACAGGATCAGCATCTCGATGTTGGGGGCGATGCCGCACAGCGCCGACGCGATCGCGAACCACACGACGCCGATGAGGAAGATCCTCCGGCGCCCGAACCGGTCGCCCAGCGAGCCGCCGAGCAGGATGAACCCGGCGAGCGTCAGCGTGTAGGCGTTCACCGTCCACTGGAGGCCGGCCATGTCGGCGCCCAGGTCGCGCGCCAGCGCCGGCAGCGCCACGTTCACGACCGTGGCGTCGAGCATCGCCACGCCCGAACCGAGGACCGTCGCCAGCAGGATCCAGCGCCCGGGCCCGGTGCCCAGCCGGACGTCGGCCATCAGGCGGCCGGCTCATCGGCGAACATGCCTGCATCGTCCCACGTTCGCCCGCGGTCATGCGTCCGGCGGTCACGCGTCCGGCGCGGCGGTCACCAGTGGTCGGGGCTGAACGGCTCGTCCTCGGGACGCGCGGACCGCGACAGCAGCCGCAGGTCCGACTCGACCATCATCGTCACGAGCTCCTCGAACGTCACCGCGGGCTCCCAGCCGAGCTGCTCGCGCGCCTTCTTCGGGTCGGCGCACAGCAGGTCGACCTCGGCGGGACGGGTGTAGCGGGCGTCCAGGACGACGTGGTCCTCCCAGTTCAGGCCCGCCGTGCGGAACGCGAACTCCACCAGCTCCCGCACCGACTGCGTCTGGCCCGTTCCGATGACGTAGTCCTCGGGGGAGTCCTGCGCCAGCATCATCCGCATCGCGCGTGCGTAGTCGCCCGCGTAGCCCCAGTCGCGCCGCGCGTCGAGGTTGCCGAGGCGCAGCTCGTTCGCGAGGCCCAGCTTGATGCGCGCCGCCCCCAGCGACACCTTCCGGGTCACGAACTCGGCGCCGCGGCGCGGCGACTCGTGGTTGAACAGGATCCCGCTGACCGCGAACATGCCGTACGACTCGCGGTAGTTCTGCGTGATGTAGTGCCCGTAGCTCTTGGCCACCCCGTACGGGCTGCGCGGATGGAACGGCGTCATCTCGTTCTGCGGGGTCTCCCGCACCATTCCGAACATCTCCGACGACGACGCCTGGTAGAAGCGGATCTGCTCGCGGTCCGGCGTCCGGGACGGGCTGATGCCCGACACCACGCGGATCGCCTCCAGCATGCGCAGCACGCCCATGCCGGTCACCTCCGCGGTCAGCTCGGCCTGCTGCCACGACATCGGCACGTAGGAGATCGCGCCGAGGTTGTAGACCTCGTCGGGCTGGACCCGCTCCACCGCCGAGATCAGGCTGCCCTGGTCCAGCAGGTCACCGGTGGTGATCTGCACGTCGCCGATGTGCTTGCGCAGCCGCGACACATGGGGGTTCGCCTGCCCCCGCACCAGTCCCCAGACCTCGTACCCCAGCCCAAGCAGATGCTCGGCCAGGTACGAGCCGTCCTGTCCGGTGATGCCGGTGATGAGTGCTCGCCTGGACAGCGGATCCTCCATGGCTGAAATAGGTCCGACGCGGGCCCACCACGGGAGATCCCGCAACGAGCGTGACATATGAGATTACCGACCACTCCAGGTCGATGACGAGAGAGGGCGCCGTTTGGACCGAATTCGCTTCTGGTTGGCCCGCCGGGCCCGCGATGTGCCACGGTGAGTGCATCATGACCTCACCGGACGTGCCGCCGCTGCGGCTGAACGGGCGCGAGATCGGCCCGCAGGCGATCATGGCCGTGGTGAACCGCACCCCCGACTCGTTCTTCGACCGCGGCGCCACCTACGGCTTCGACGCCGCCCTCGCCGCCGCGGACCGCGCCGTCGCCGCGGGCGCCGACATCGTCGACATCGGCGGGGTGAAGGCCGGTCCCGGCGAGGACGTCGGCGTCGCGGAGGAGCTGCGCCGCGTCGTCGACCTCGTCACCGCCGTCCGCGAACGCCACCCCGCCGTAGTGATCAGCGTCGACACCTGGCGCGCCGAGGTCGGCGACGCCGTGGCGCGGGCGGGCGCCGACCTGCTCAACGACACCTGGGGCGGGCCCGACCCGCGGCTCGCCGAGGTCGCCGCCGCGCACGGGATCGGCCTGGTGTGCTCGCACGCGGGCGCCCTCCCGCCCCGCACCCGGCCGCACCGGATCGGGTACGACGACGTCGTCGCGGACGTCGTCGCGCACATCACCGGCGAGGCCGAGCGGGCCGTCGCCCTGGGGGTCCGCCGCGACGCCGTGCTGATCGACCCCGCCCACGACTTCGGCAAGAACACCCGGCACTCGCTGGAGATCACCCGGCGCCTCCGCGAGCTCACCGGCACCGGATGGCCGGTGCTGGTCGCGGTGTCCAACAAGGACTTCATCGGGGAGACGCTGGGCCGCCCCGTCAACGGACGCGGTGTCGGCACGATGGCCGTCCTCGGCGTCTCCGCCCTCCTCGGCGCCCGCGTCTTCCGCGTCCACGACGTCCATGCCGCCCGGCGGGCGCTGGCCTCCTGCCGCGCCCTCGGCGTCGGCCACTAGCCCCGCGGTTCAGCGTGTGGCGGGTTCCTTCTTCGCCGGGGCGGTCCGGGGGGACGGGGCGGCTCCCTCGCGCCGGCGGGCCCGGTAGGCGGCGACGTGCATGCGGTTGCCGCAGGTGCGGCTGTCGCAGTAGCGGCGGCAGCGGTTGCGGGACAGGTCCACCAGGACCCGGGAGCAGTCGGGCGCCTCGCACGTGCGCAGCCGGTCCAGTTCCCCCGCCGCCACCACGTACGCCAGCGCCATCCCGCAGTCGGCCGCCAGGTGCTCGCCCAGCGGCGCGCCGGGCGCGAAGAAGTGGACGTGCCAGTCGTAGCCGTCGTGGTCGGTCAGGTGCGGGGTGGTGCGGACCTCCCCGACGATCTCGTTGATCCGGTCGACGGCGGCCTGGACGTCGTCGGCCCGGAACACCGCGTGGAAGCGGGTGCGCAGGTCCAGCACCCGGACCAGGTCGGTGTCGGTGAGCCGGCCCACGTCGCTGAACGCGTTGCGCTCCACGAACGCGCGCAGGCCGGGCAGGCCGCCGAGGCGCTCGGTGCCGGACGCCGCCGCGCCGGTGTTGATGAGGTCGACGACGACGGCGAGCGCGTGCTCGGTGTCATGAGTGAAGATCACAATGACTCCAGTCTCCGGGACCGGGGCGATCGTGTGCCCGGCAGCGCCGCCGGGGCCGGAACGCGGCCCGTGGGGCACCAACCATATGACGCGGAGCGCACCCGGCCGCGCGCAACCCCGCCAGGACGCGCTGGCGAGCGGCGGCCTGATCCGGCCGCGACGCCCCGTGCGGGCGGGGCTCGGG
>NZ_SMLC01000337.1 GCF_004349245.1 Actinomadura sp. 6K520
CGCCCCGCCCGCGGGGACGGCCCGGACCATCCGCTGGAGAACAAAGTGAAACGGCCGGGCCCCGGGGCCGGTGCAAGGGAGTGATCATCCTCCTCGGGGCCCGGCCGCAGTGCCCTCGCGGTGCTGGGTCGCCGTGTCGGAACGACCGGGGGCGTACGGCCGGAATCCTCCTGGACGAACGCGAGGGAATTCGAGGGTAACTCCGCAGGTCAGCACGCGGTAATGACACCGGGCTTACAGTTGTTTCCCACGGGTGTCGCGACCCCGCGGTGGCAAAATCACCCGCCCCGCCGGGAGCGCCGCGAACCCCCGCGCGTGAGAATGGAGAACGTGAGAGCGGTCGCCATCTCCGACACCCATGCGCCCCGGCGCTGGAAGTCCTGCCCGCCACGGGTGGCCGAGCACCTGCGGGACGCCGACGTGATCCTGCACGCCGGGGACGTGTGCACGGCCGCCGTCCTCGACGAGCTGGCCGGGTACGCGCCCGTCCACGCCGTCCTCGGCAACAACGACGGCCCGGACGTCGCCGAGTGGGGCGCCCCCGAACGCCTCGAACTCGACCTGGACGGCCTCAAGGTCGCCATGGTCCACGACAGCGGCCAGGCCCGCGGCCGGACCGCCCGGATGCGCCGCTGGTTCCCCGAGGCGGACCTCGTCGTCTTCGGGCATTCGCACATCCCGCTGGACGAGACCGGCGACGGCGTCCGCATCTTCAACCCGGGTTCGCCCACCGACCGGCGGCGCCAGCCGCACGGGACGCTCGGCATCCTGGAGATCCACGACGGCCGGCTCACCGGCGCGGAGATCGTCCCCGTCAGCTGACCGCACCGCGCGCCCCAGGGCGGCACCTCTCTCGACCGGCCGCGGCGGCGCATGGAATCGTCGCCCTGAAGTGACCGCCGACAGACGGGAAGCCCCGGCATGACCGACCGCGTGACCGTGCACGTCCATGGGGGAGTCGCCGACGTGCGGCTCAACCGCCCCGACAAGCTGAACGCCCTCGACATCGCCACGTTCGAGGCGCTCGCCGAGACCGGCGAGTCGCTCTCCGGGGACCCGTCCGTCCGCGCCGTGGTCCTGTCGGGCGAGGGCCGCTCGTTCTGCGCCGGGCTGGACTTCGCCAACTTCGCCGCCATGGCCGGCGACGCCGCGGACGCCGAGGGCGGCGCCCGGTTCCGCCGCCTGGCCCAGGACATCACCGCACGCGAGCCGGGCCGCATCACGAACCTCGGCCAGCAGGCCGTGCACGTCTGGCGCGAGATGCCGCAGCCCGTCATCGCCGCCGTCCACGGCCACGCCCTCGGCGGCGGCCTGCAGATCGCCCTCGGCGCCGACATCCGCATTGTGGCGCCCGACGCGAGACTGTCCGTCCTGGAGATCCGCTGGGGCCTGGTGCCCGACATGACGGGCACCGCCGCGCTCATTCGCCTGACCGGGGAGGACGTCGCGAAAGAGCTCACATTCACCGGCCGCATCATCAGCGGCGAGGAGGCCGTGCGGATCGGCCTCGCCACCCGCACCGCGGACGCCCCGCACGCCGCCGCCACCGAACTCGCCCGGGAGATCGCGGCCAACAGCCCCGACGCCGTACGCGGCGCCAAACGCCTCCTCAACCGCGCGGCGGACCACGACCTGGCCGGCCAGTTCATCGAAGAGTCCCGGACGCTCGGCGAACTGCGCGGCACCCCCAACCAGGTCGAGGCCGTCCGCGCCTACTTCGAGAAGCGCCCGCCCGCCTTCACCGACCCGTCGTGAGCCCCCACCACCCGCCCGGCGGTGAACACCGGTCCAACCGCGGACGATGCGCATGCGATGGGAACCCGGGGTGTGCCGTGGGCGGGTGGTGCGAAGTGAACGCCTCGTGCGTCAGGCGGCGAGGAACGAGCCGAACGGCAGGTTGCGCACCAGCCAGAAAAGCAGGATGACCGCGAAGAACACCCAGATGAACGCCGGGTGGGCCGCCTTCGTGCGGGTGGGGCGGTCCTTGGCCCGGGCCAGCGCCCACCGCGACCAGAAGAAGATCAGCGCGGGGATGACGGCCACGGTGAGCACGTTCAACGCGAGGGCGTCCTGGACGTGGCCGTGGGCAAGCGCGTGGATGGTGCGCATGGAGCCGCAGCCGGGACACTGGAACCCGGTCAGCGCGAGGAACGGGCAGGTCGGATAGTGGCCCTGCTCGTTCGGGTCGACCGCGGCGATGTAGGAGACGGCCGCGATGGTGATGATCAGCACACCACCCGGCCTGAGCAGCCGGAGTGCCACCGCGGCCGCGGAACGGCCGCGCGGCCCGCCCTGCCGCCCGGTGAAGGGTCCGCCCGGCTGGCGCAGGGCGGACCGGCGCCCGTAAGTCATCGAGATCAGGTGCTGGAGCTGCTCGCGACCGCGACGAAGAAGTAGATGACACCGACGATGACGCCCAGGACGGCGGAGACGATGGCCCAGGTCTTCGCGTTGTTGGACGCCTTCATCGCGCCGGCGTGGTCACCGGCCTGCCACTTGGAGTTGACCTGTGCGGCGAAGACGATCGACACCACGCCCGCCGGAAGGCAGCACAGGATCGTCGTCGCGATCGCCCAGGGAAGGTGGTTCGGGGGCGGGCTCCCCGCGCCGTAGGGGTTCGGCGGCGGGGGAGCTGGCGGGTAGGCCATGGTGGCACCTCTCGTGCGTGGGCTGGATAATCCAAGTAGATAGATGATTACCAGCCCCGACAGGTTCCCCACCATCCCGGAACTCCACCGGGGCCGTCCGGCCCGGGGTCGCCGGTTTGACGAAGCCGCACCGACCCCGTAGGTTAACCCCTCGTCCCCTGACGGATGCTGGACGCCTGCCATGGCGGCCGGCCGACCGGGGAACCACCATCGAACCGACCGACACGGCTCAGCCGTGCCCGGTGTGCTGCGGTGGTGCGGAAACGGCCGATTTTGCTAATCGCGCCGGATCTGGTGAAATGGCTGCACCGCCCGGAAGGCGCCGCGCAAGCGGCACTGGAACGGCGCTGCCGAAAAAGCCGGAAATTGACAGTCCGGCCGGAATCGGTAGAGTGAAAAGCGAGTCGCCCCGGAGCCGGGGTCCGCGGGAGCGGGGTTCGGCGCGGTGGGTGTCCGTTTCTTGAGAACTCAACAGCGTGTTAAAAGCCAGTGCCTTTATCGGCTCGGCCAGTTGTTTCTGGTCGGGTCGCCCCGTGCCACTCCTGTTTGTTGGGGGTGGTGGGGATTTCTTTGAGGCAATGAACCTCCCTTTTTTGGGGGGTTGTTTTGCTGGGATTGTTTTCCGAG
>NZ_SMLC01000338.1 GCF_004349245.1 Actinomadura sp. 6K520
CCCTCGCCGCGCACCCCCATGGCCCGCTGGTCTGCGTCGTCGACATCAGCCACGAGGAGTGGCGGGTGGCCTGCGTCGAACTCGGCGGCCGCGTCATCACCGAGGACACCGGCCGCCACTCCGGCTCCCCCGGCCTGGTCGGGACGCTCGCCGCGCACGTGGCCGCGCTCCACGCCCACTACGCCCGGCGCGTCCGCGCGGTGTCGGTCTGCGTCGCGGGGACGGTCAGCGGGACGACGATCATCCAGGCGTCCGGGCTCGGCTGGCGCGACGTCGCCCTCGGGCCGCTGCAGCCGCCCGGAATCCCGCTCATCGTCGGCAACAACGCCTCGCTCGTGGGGCTCGCCGACGCGCGGCGCGGGGCCGGGGCGGCGGCGCGGGTCGTCCTGCACCTGACGGTCGAGGTCGGCGTCGGCGGCATCCTCGTCGTGGAGGGGCGCCCGGTGGACGGCGCGACCGGCACGGGCGGCGAGTTCGGGCACATGCCGTTCGGCGACCCCGCGCTGGAGTGCCCGTGCGGGGCCCGCGGCTGCTGGGACCTGGCGGTCGACGGGCGCGCCATGGCCCGCGCCCTCGGCCGTCCCGCGCCCGCCGACCCGCGCACCGCGGCCGGCGAGATCATCGCCTCGGCCGCGTCCGACCCCGCCGCCCTGGACGCCGTCGCACGCGCCGCCCACGCCCTCGGCCGGGGCATGGGCGCCCTGGTCAACGCCCTCGACCCGGACGTCGTCACCCTCTCCGGCCTGGCCCCCGACCTGATCGCGCGCACGCCCGCGGCCCTGGAGGACGGCTACACCTCGGCCCTCATGCGCTACCGCCGCGCCGAGCCGCCGCCCGTCCTGCGGTCGCCCCTCGGCCCGCAGGGACCGCTCATCGGCGCCGCCGACGCCGCGTTCGACGTCCTGCTCACCGAAGAGGGCCTGGATGCCTGGTCACGCGGCCGGCCCCGGTGACGCGGCTAGGACTGGCTCCATTCCGGGACCGCGCCGGCCGCGAGCAGGCGCAGGTCCGGCGCGGCCTCCAGGGCCTTCTCCTCGCCGCCCGGCGTGTAGGTGACGATCAGCCGGAGCGGGCGCCACGTCGTGTTGTACGTCGAGTGCCAGACGCCCTTCGGGATGTGGACCGCGTCGCCCTCGCCGATCCGGAACGGCTTGCCGTCGTCCACCATCTGCGCCGCCTCCCCGGAGATCACGTAGATGACCTCCTCGGCGCCCGGATGGTTGTGCCGCGCGTGCCCCTTGCCGGGATTGACGATCACCTCCCCGAGCGTGCTGCCCGCGCCGGGCACGGACGACGGCGTGACGAACCACTTGATGGACCCCCAGTCGAAGGTCATCGTCGTCACGTCTCCTGGATTGACCAGCATCAGAGCTCCAGATTCTTGAAGGCGGCCACCTGCCGCGTGATGGCCCGCTCGGTCGGCAGGCGCTCGACCGAGGACGCCCCGAAGAAGCCGACGACGCCCTCGGTGCGCGAGAGCACGTACGCCGCGTCGTCCGGTTCGGCGATCGGCCCGCCGTGGCACAGCACCAGGACCTCCGGGCGGACGGCGAACGCGGCGTCCCGCATGGCCTGCACCCGCTCGACCGCCTCGTCCAGCGTCAGCGCCGTGCCCGCGCCGATGCTGCCCTTCGTGGTGAGCCCGACGTGCGGCACGAGGACGTCGGCGCCCGCCTCCGCCATGGCCCGCGCCTGATCCTCGTCGAAGACGTACGGGGCGGTGACCATGTCGCGCTCGTGCGCGAGCCGCACCATCTCGATCTCCAGCTCGAAGCCCATGCCGGTCTCTTCGAGGTTCTGCCGGAACACGCCGTCGTAGAGCCCCACGGTCGGGAAGTTCTGCACGCCGGCGAACCCCATGGCCTTGAGCCGGTCGAGGAACACCGGCATCACCCGGAACGGGTCGGTGCCGCACACCCCGGCGAGGACGGGCGTGTCCCTGACGACGGGCAGCACCTCGGACGCCATCTCCACCACGATCTGGTTCGCGTCGCCGTACGGGAGCAGCCCGGCCAGCGAGCCGCGCCCGGCCATCCGGTACCGGCCCGAGTTGTAGATGATGATCAGGTCGACCCCGCCCGCCTCGGCGCATTTGGCGGACAGCCCGGTCCCCGCGCCCGCGCCGATGACGGGCCTGCCCTCGGCGACGGCGGCCCGGAGCCGCTCCAGGACGGTTCCCCGCTTCATCGCGCTCCCCCCGAGATCATCCGGTGCAGCCGCTCGGCCATCGCGCGGCCGAACGACGGATCGTTGATGTTCACGTCGAGCCTCTCCGTCTCCACCGCGCCCGCCATGGCCGCGAAACACGCCTCGTCCGCCGCCGGGTCGTGGAACGGCATCCCCGGCGCGTCCAGCGCCGACACGCCCCCGAGCGGGACGAACAGCGCCGTCGGCCCGGTCGCCGCGGCCAGCTTCGCCGCCACCCGCCGTCCCAGCTCCGCCATCTCCTCCGGCGTCGTCCGCATCAGCGTCACGGTCGGGTTGTGGACGTACAGATCGCGCCCCTCGAACCGCTCCGGAACGGTCTCGCGCGGCCCGAAGTTGACCATGTCCAGGGCACCGGGCGCCACGACCTGCGGTACCCCGCGCCGTCCCGCCGCCGTGAGCCGGTCGGGCCCGGCCGACAGGACACCGCCCACCAGATCGTCGGCCAGCTCCGTCGTGGTCAGATCAAGGACGCCCGCCACCAGCCCGCTCTCCACGAGCCCCTCCATCGCCCGGCCCCCGGCCCCGGTCGCATGGAACACGAGCACCTCGTACCCCAGCTCCTCCAGCCGCTGCCGCGCCGCGTCCACCGCCGGTGTCGTCACCCCGAACATCGAGGCCGCGACCAGGGGCCGCTCGTCCGCCTCCGGCGCCCGCCGCGCCGCCTCGGACGCCGCCGCCTCGTACGCCTTCGCCATCCCGGCCGCCGCTGCCGCCGCGTTCCCGAGGACCAGCCGCGTCACCCGGTTCACACCCGCGATGTCGGCGACGCTGTACATCATCGTCACGTCCTTCGCGCCCACGTACGGCGTCACGTCCCCGGACGCCATCGTGGACACGATCAGCTTGGGCAGCCCGATCGGCAGATCCCGCACGGCCCGCGCCGCGATGGAGGACCCGCCGCTCCCGCCGACCGCGAGCACGGCGTCGACCCGCTCCAGCCCGGCGAGCACGGCCGCCGCGCCCTCCCCCATCGCCGTGACGGCCGGACCCCGGTCCCC
>NZ_SMLC01000339.1 GCF_004349245.1 Actinomadura sp. 6K520
GGCCTGGGGACGGCGCGGCGGCCGGGGAGCCGGTGTCGGTGGTGGGGTCGTTGTCGCCGTCGCGGGCGGGCGATTTCATGACGTGCCCGCTGCTGTACCGGTTCCGGGTGATCGACCGGCTGCCGGAGCGGCCGAGCGCTGCGGCGGCGCGGGGGACGCTGGTGCACGCGGTGCTGGAGCGGTTGTACGACCTGCCGCGGGGCGGGCGGACGGCCGAGGCGGCGGTGGCGATGCTGGGGCCGGAGTGGGAGCGGCTGCTGGAGGCGGAGCCGGAGCTGGCGGAGCTGTTCGCGGAGGGGGACGCCGGGGACGCGGAGCGGGCGGAGTGGCTGGGCCAGGCGCGGCGGATGGTGGAGCGGTACTTCACGCTGGAGGATCCGCGGCGGCTGGAGCCGGCCGAGCGGGAGCTGTTCGTGGAGACGGTGCTGGATTCGGGGTTGAAGCTGCGGGGCTACATCGACCGGGTGGACGTGGCGCCGAGCGGGGACGTGCGGATCGTCGACTACAAGACGGGGACGGCGCCGCGGGCGGATTTCGAGGCGCGGGCGCTGTTCCAGATGAAGTTCTACGCGCTGGTGCTGTGGCGGCTGCGGGGGCGGGTGCCGCGGTTGCTGCAGCTGATGTACCTGGGGAACGGGGAGGTTCTGCGGTACGAGCCGGATGAGGCGGATCTGCGGGCGACGCAGCGGAAGGTGGAGGCGCTGTGGCAGGCGATCCGGCGGGCGATGGACACCGGCGAGTGGCGGCCGCGAGCGGGCCGGTTGTGCGACTGGTGCGATCACCGGGAGCGGTGCCCGGAGTTCGGGGGCACTCCCCCGCCGCTGCCGGTGGTGCCGGGTGCGCGGCGGGCTGCGGCGGAGGCGGTGGACGTGGCGGAGCCGGCGGGTTCGGCGCGGGAGCGTGACGATCTGTAGTGCCGCGATGACGATAGGTGCGGCTTTGTGTCGCGGGGGCGCCGGTGTCCTCCTTGGGGAGGACCGCGGATCCCCGTTCAGGAGGGGTCACGACCTGGTGTGACCTCCTAGGGTGAGAGCGTGTCACCCCGCATCCGTGGTCTTCGTGCTTTCCGCGCCTGGTTGAGGACGCGTCCTCGGGCCGCCGACGCGTTGCTGGCCGTGGGCCTGCTGCTGGTGGGGCTGCCGGAGCTGTACCTGGAGGAGCTCCCGGACCATTCGGGCTACGAGCAGTTCCGGGATCCCGATGTGCTGAACGGGCTGCTGGTCGCGGTGGTGACGTTGTCGCTGACGTGGCGGCGGCGGCATCCGCTTCCGGTGCTGCTGTTCATCATCGGCGGTGAACTGGCCATGGCGGTGGCGGGGTATCCGCCGTCGGTGGCGGACGTGGCGGCGTTCCTGATCGCCGTGTACAGCGTCGCGGCGCATCGGGGGCTGGCGCAGAGCGCGCTCGGCGGTGTGCTGGGGTTCGTCTACTTCCTGGTGTATCTGGTGATGGCGCCGGTGGACTCGTCGCCGCTGGTGATCGTGACGGACTGCGCGCTGGTCGTCGGGGTGTGGGTGCTGGGCCGGAACCTGCGGCTGCGGCGCGCGTACTTCGCGGAGCTGGAGGACCGGGCGGCGCGGCTGGAGCGGGCGCGGGGCACCGACGCGCGGGCGGCGCGGATCGAGGAGCGGTCGCGGATCGCGCGGGAGCTGCACGATGTGGTGGCGCACCATGTGAGCGTGATGACGGTGCAGGCGGGAGCGGCACGGCGGATCATCGACCGGGACGCGGGGAGCGCGCGTGAGGCGATGTCGACGATCGAGGAGGTCGGGCGGACGGCGCTGAGCGAGATGCGGCGGATCGTGGGGGTGCTGCGGACGGACCGGGACGCCGAGCGGGAGGGGCGGGAGCTGGCGCCGCAGCCGGGCCTGGGTGATCTCGGGGAGCTGCTGGACAACGTGCGGGAGACGGGCCTGGCGGTGCAGCTGTGGATCGAGGGTGAGGCGCGGTCGCCGTCGCCGGGGGTGGACGTGGCGGCGTTCCGGCTGATCCAGGAGGCGCTGACGAACACGTTGAAGCACGCGGGCCCGCAGGCGCGGGCGTGGGTGCGGTTGTACTACGGGGATCGTGATCTGACGGTGGAGATCGAGGACGACGGGCGTGGCACGGCGACGTTCGTGGCCGACAACGAGGACAATCCGGGGCATGGTCTCGTCGGTATGTACGAGCGGGTGGCGCTGTACGGTGGCGAGCTGAAGATCGGGCCGCGGGTCGGCGGCGGGTTCGGTGTCCGGGCGCGGTTCCCGCTGGAGGCGTGAGCAGCGTGGGTGCTCCGCGGCGGAGGCGGCCGGAGTTGGTCTTCCGGGGACGGGAGGCCGTAGGTTGGGCGGGCCGTAGGTTTGGGCGTGAGCGCCGCCGCCGGGGCGGGCGCGCGGTGAGGCGAGGAGCGGGACGATGGTGCGACCGGGACGCCGGGCGGGCGGTGCGGTGCGATGAGCGCGGTGCGGGTGCTGCTCGTCGATGATCAGCCGCTGCTGCGGACGGGGTTCCGGCTCATCCTGGAGGCCGAGACGGACATCGCGGTGGTGGGCGAGGCCGGGGACGGCGCGGTGGCGGTGGAGCTGACGCGGTCGCTGCTGCCGGACGTGGTGCTGATGGACATCCGGATGCCGGGGGTGGACGGGATCGAGGCGACCCGCCGCATCGTCCGGGACGGTGCGGCCTCGCACGATCCGAAGGTGCTGATCCTGACGACGTTCGACCTGGACGAGTACGTGATCGAGGCGGTGCGGGCGGGGGCGAGCGGGTTCCTGCTGAAGGACTCGCCGCCGGAGGACCTGGTGCAGGCGATCCGGATCGTGGCGGCGGGCGACGCGATCGTGGCGCCGAGCGTGACGCGGCGGCTGCTGGACCGGTTCGCCTCGCGGCTGCCGGCGGTGCGGGACGAGGCGCCGCCGCCCGGGCTGGACACGCTGACCGAACGGGAGCGCGAGGTGCTGGCGCACGTGGCGCGGGGGCAGTCGAACGCGGAGATCGCGGCGGAGCTCGTGGTGAGCGAGACGACGGTGAAGACGCACGTGGGGAACGTCCTGGCGAAGCTGGGGCTGCGGGACCGGGTGCAGGCGGTCGTGTACGCGTACGAGACGGGTCTGAGCAGGCCGGGCCAGAGCTGACCGGCCCGCCGGAGGCCGGGGGCGCGACGGGGCCGGGGC
>NZ_SMLC01000033.1 GCF_004349245.1 Actinomadura sp. 6K520
CCCGGCCCACCGCACCGGCCCTCCCGGAAGCCGGCAGCCCGACAGCCCGCACACCTGCCGCCACCCGAGGCCGCACAAGCCCGGGCGCGATGTGACGCATGTGTGGATCCCACCGCATTCGCGAGGAGAAACCGCACCTTCTGGACGGTGCATGGAGTCGAACAGGCGGCTTGCGGGCTGCCCATATGGCCGAATGAGCGACAGTCAATTGATCATTCGATCTGTGGCAAAGTGCATTCACCGGCGAAGTGGACGCCTTTACGCTGCCTCCGTCGAGCAGCAGCAGGGCGGGGACAGCGATGGCACGGCGACCGACCAAAGCCGAAAAGCGACGCAACACGATCTTGATCTGGTGGGGCGCGGTCATCATCCTGGCGGTATGGGCCTGGCGGTCCGGCCGTCCAGAGCTATGGATACTGCCGCTGCTGACCTGGGCCTACTACGAATTGTGCGCCGTTCCTACACTATGCGGCGTCGAGACGAGCAGAGGTCTTCCCTGCAGGAATCCCGCGAACGGGCGTCTCATGGCTTGTACCCACCAGCCGTCCCACCCCGTTTACAAGACCGACGCGCTCCTAAGAATGCTCGGCTTTCGTCGCAGCCCCCGGCAGGTGACAGCGCCGGCTCCTCACCCAGATGGTGAAGCGGCTTCCCACCACAGCGCACCTGCGCCTGAACAGCCGACCATTGAGCGGAAGCAGACTCTCATGACCGCCCTGACGCTGATCGGGACACTCGCGGGAGTGGTCCAAGTACTGCTGGCCGTCACGACGACCTGACAACGCGCTATTCAGCGTCTCCCCGCCCCAACGAGAAGGTCCCCACGATCAGGCCGCCGATCGCGGGCGCGCGTCCCTGCAGATCGCCCGGCCGTCGGACAGATCGAGGGCGCGCGGTCACTGACTGTAGAAGACCACCGGATGGTCGTGATCGGCCGAGCAGCCGTAGAACCCGCCGTGACTGAAGCGGCCGAGCCGTATGCGGCATGGACACACCCTCTCGCGTCCCAACGGCAAACCCCGGCCAACCACTGCCCAGCATCGGGCCCGAGGTATCGGCGGCAAACGATTGGACGTTCTCCGAGAAGCCCGAAACGCAAGACCGTCCGCTCAGAATATCCCAGCGAGCTGGACCGTCCGCCCGATACGGTCCGCTCCTGGCCGGACACGGAAGTCACCCATACGCCGGCAGGTGTTCTCGGCCTCGCCCAACCCACCGTCTGCGAGCTGGCCGGCGGCCTTAAGCCCTCGCAGCATCGGCTGGGCGGCAAGCCATGGGCAAGCTGGCCCTACCCCCTGAGCACCTATAACGCCAGGTGGCGGATTCGGCCGCGAACACGTCCTTGATAGCGGCACTTTCGGGCGGGGCCGAGAGGCGTCCGAGGCACTGGATTACGATGCCGTCGATGTCGGTATCGGCTGGCATAATCGCGCGCCATGAGCGTCAAGGAAGATGACCCGCTCGCGGGCCTCGACGAGATCGACTGGGCGAGCCTGCGGCATGCCTACGGCCCGGCCGAGGACGTGCCCGTTCTGCTCCGGTTGCTCGTCTCGGAGTCGGCGAGCGAGCGCGACGACGCGATGCACGCGCTGTACGGCAACATCTTCCATCAGGGCAGCCGGTACGAGGCGACCGCGCATACCGTGCCGTTCCTGGCCGCGCTGGCCGCGGACCCCCGGGTCCAGGACCGCGCCGAAATCGTGCACCTGCTCTCCGCGATCGCCATCGGCTACGACGAGTCGTACCTGCCGAACGGTGTCGACATCGCCGGATGGCGCGCGAGCATCGAGCGGATGCGTACCGCCGACCCCGCCGAAGAACTGCGCCGGATGGACCGGTGGGTCGCGGAGGCTGCGGACGAAGGCGAACGCCGAGTCCGCGAGATGCGCCGCGCCACGTACGACCACGACCGATCCTTGCGGCACGCCGAAGCCGAACTCGGCGCGTACGACGCCGTCCGCGCCGCGGTTCCCGCACTGTGCGACCTGCTCGACGATCCTGACCCAGAGATCCAGGCCGCCGTGGCGTACACGCTCGGCTGGTTTCCGGAGGAGGCCACCGGGATCCTGCCCGCGCTGGGGCGGTTGCTGGAGCCGGACGTCGTCCCCGGCGTGACGGCGAACGCGATCGTCTCCGCGGGCCTCCTGACCGGCCAAGCCCTCGTACCGAGAATCCGTACCTTCCTGGCCGCAGAGAACGCGCTGCTCCGCTGCGCCTCCGCGATCGCGCTGGCCCGGCTGGGGGTCACCGACCCGGATGTCCTCGACTTGCTGGAGGCGGCCGCCGCCCAGCCGCCCGAGGACTCCGCGCCCGGAATCCAGCATCTGGAAGGCGACGTACGCGGATATGTGACGATCACCCTCGCGGCGATCGAGGAGCAGGCGCATCCGAGGCTTCTCGGCGCCATGCTCGAAGGCCTCGCGCTCAGCTCCGGCCCCGCCGCCTTCCCCACAGCCGAGGCCGTACTGCGACGCGTATTCGGGCAGCCGCGGAGCGCACCACTGCCGCCGTACGCGGACCTGACCGAACCGCAGCAGCGCGTCGTCCGGACACTGGCCGAGATGGGGGACGACACCTGGCGCTGGGCCAACTTCATGCTGATGCTCAACGCCTGGGGCCTACCGTCCGAGCATGCGAAGTGCCGCGCATACGCGGGACTCGCCTAAAGAGCGTGTCTCGTCTGGGAGTTCGGCGAGCTTCTTGTAGCAGGTGATGGCGGCTGCGAGGACGAGGAAGGCGTTGAACAGGTGGCCGTGGCGTTCGTAGCCGGCCCTCAGGCGCCGGTAGCCGAACAGCCAGGCCAGGGTCCGTTCGATCTTTCATGCCGCACCGCCTACCGAACCCACGTGGGACACGCTCCTGGTCTTCCCTCCTGTCCCAGATCGGCTGCATCGGGAGAGAAGGTCAGAGCCTGCCGCTAGGGTCTGGCTCGTTTCCGGATCAAGATTGGAGATGTCGAATGAGCGATCCCGTTCCCACGGCGGCCGGCCTTCGGCAGGCGGGCCAGAAGCTGGCCGCGACTCTCCGGAGCGTCCCGGATGACGGTGGCCCCGGCTGGGAGCCGCGCTTTCCGGGCGGTCCCTTCCCGGAGGACTACGTCGCACTGGTCTCCCGTACCGGCCCGGGCACACTCGCGGGGGTGCTCCGGCTGCTGGCCCCAGGGTGCGACGACGGGTCCGGGCGCTTCGACGGTTTCGACATCGAGGCCGAGTGCCGCAAGCACGCGCCGCCACATCCGGAGGCGCTGCTGTGGGGTGTGTGCACGAGCGGGGAGACGTGCTGGTGGCTGCCGTTCCACGACGACCCGGCCCGCTGGCTGGTGGCGCTCGCCGGTCGCGGGCATCAGCAACTCAACCTCACCACTACCGAATTCCTCGACGAGTGGCTGGACGGCCGCCTCGACCTGCCGGCTCTTTCTCTCCCACCTGTGCCTCGCGCACGCACCCTGACCCTAGCCGGACACCCCGTCGGGGCCCCCGCCTCCGAGCACGCCCAAGAAAGGCGCCGGGACCCACTGGCCCAGTTGCAGACCATCATCGGACCGGGAAGTCCGGCCCACTACAACTGGGCGGCCGTCGAGCGCGAGCTGGGCGTCCCTCGACTACCGACCGATTACAAACGCCTGTACGAGGCGTACGGCGCCGACGGGCAGATCGCTCTGAACGGGATCTTCATCGAGCACCCGCATGACCTCGCCGCCGAGCACCTGGGCCAGACCGAATTCCTTGAGGAAACGGAACCGGCGGCCAAGGACTCCACGGAGGCAATTCATCATTACACGGTGCACCCGGAGCCCGGCGGCCTGCTGTACTGCGGGAGCACCGAGGGGCGAGCCACCCTGTGCTGGGACACACGTGACCCGGATCCTGACCGGTGGCCCGTGGTCAACGTGGGCTACGGCAATGTCGAGGAGTTCGGCCCACTGGTCGATCTCCTCGTCGCTGAACTCACCGGTATCGGCCTGGGCCTGACCGACGGCTCCCTCGGTGATCCCGCGACGTGGGCGTGGCCGATCTGGGGCCCGCGCCCTCACCGCGAGTGATCCGCCCCGTCCCGGCGAGCCATGTCTGCGGTTCAGACCGGGCGAAGTGCTTCCACCGACCGTCGGATGCCCGGAACTCGCATTCAGCCGCACGGCCGTCAATCTATTGAAAGGCTGACCCTTGCTCCTAGAACCGTTCTGCGACCCGCATCAACCTGCCGAGGTGGCATAATTTGAACCCACGACCTTTTTGTCCCGAAGGGCATATTGTACGTTTTCTGCGGCTCGCAGAAAACGCTGGATCTCGATAAAATCCCAGGTAGATGGCCTGTTCGGCTGCCAGCGCGTGATCTCCAGGGTCGCGCCATCACTCGCAGTCCGGGGTCAAACGAGGGTCAGATGATCAAGCCTGGGAGGCGGAGAGCCCATGGGGCAGACACGCAAGAGACTGGGTAAGGACGGCAAGCCTCGCTACACGGCCTACTACGACGACATTCGCGGCCAACGAAGGTCTGCCGGAACCTTTGCGAGCAAGAAAGAAGCGGACAAAGCATGGCAGCGCGCCGAAGTGAAGGTCTCGGAAGGTAGAACCGGAGAACCTGCCCGCGGAAGGCAGCGATTCAGAGACTACGTCGAGAACACCTGGCTTCCGAACCACGAGATGGAGGCGAGCACCCGGGAGGGCTACACCTACGCCATCCACAAGCACCTCATGCCGGAGTTCGGCGGCATGAGGATGGTCGACATCCTCCCCGAGCACGTCCGAGCCTGGATCACCAAGCTCAAGAACCAGGGCATGAAGCCCGTGACCATCCAGTGCAACAAGATCATCCTCAGTGCCATCTTCACCACGGCACTGGACGACCAGGTCACCTACCTACACCCCTGCCGCGGGGTGAAGTCTCCGCCCATCGCGCGCAAGCCTCTCCGGATCGTCACGCCCGAGCAGTTCGACGACGTCTACAACGCCCTCCCCGAAGGCACCTTCCGCCTCCTCGCCGAAACCGAGATCGAGAGCGGCCTCCGCTGGGGGGAACTCAGCGAGCTGCGTCCCAAGGACCTCAACCTCAAGACGCGCATCCTCACGGTCAGCCGGACGGTCGTGGAGCTCAACCCGAAGTTCCATCCGGAAGGCGGCCACTTCCTCGTCAAGGACTACCCGAAGGACAAGGAGTACCGCCGCTTCAAGCTCAGCGCCCAGATGACCGAGAAGCTCGAAGCGCACATCAGGGAGGCGCGCCTCACCCGAGACGACCTCTTCTTCCACATGCCGCCTCAAGACAAGCCCCGGGCCCGCATCACCGAGATCCCCCATGGCACATCCTGTTGGGCGCCCAGGCCCGTCATAGTGTGCAGCTTCGATCATGCACTCTTTGCATCAACGCACTGACAAGCCGATGAGAGTGCGCAGCAGGCATAGCCTTCCGTGAGGACAGCCGGAGTGGCAGAGGCGCCAACCTATTCGCTTGGGATGCCTTCGCGGGCTTCCTGCTCGTCCTCGACGCCTTTCTCGGCTACCGGGGTCGAGTCCATGGCGGCAGGGTCCTGCTCACGGCCCAGGGGATGCTTCGAAACAAGCCTCCCTGGAGCCAGCTTCCAGAGCCCGACGCCAACTGTCGCGACGACGGCGGCGCTCGCAGCGACGCCGATCGCCACGCCCTTCTTTACGCCGGCGGCTTCGCCGATAGCGAGGCCCTCTCCCACGCCCGTGTGGTAACCGGCGCCCCACGCCGCGTTGCCCATGCAAGTCCCCTCCCGCGTTCCCCATGAATCGCAGAGAAGCCTAGCCGCGGGCTGCCAGCTCTTCATCAATTCTCGACGGGTTCAGCTCGTCGTGGGGCTCCGCGTGGGCCAGGTCGTCGAGCACGGTCGGCTCGGCCGCTGGTTCTCAGCGGCCAGCCACGGCAGCAGGCGACCTGTTCGGGGCTTGTTGGCTGGCCCAGACACTCGGTCGCAACGAGGTACTCCACCAATCCATGATCGAATAGGCCCGTACCGCTGTTTTGCACCCGCTCATTTGCGGCGAACAACGCACGTCATCAACCAGGGCCTATGCAGTGTTGACGTTCATCCGTACCGGCGCTCTGCGTGACACGCCGACAGAGCTGCGTCACATAGGCGCGTTCTGCATGAGCCTCGTTGATTGCCGCTATGTCGGCGCAGTTGCACAACTTCAGGCCAGCAACTCACTCACGTGGCGGTCACTTGGGGGGCGGAACCTTCCCGAGCATCCACGTCATGCGGGTTTCGATCAGCTGCTGTGTATTCGGATCGTACGGTCCACATACGCGCTGGTAGTCAACGATAAGTTCGTCGTAGGCTCGCAGGCCGCCATCAAGATCGCCCGAGCGTGCGATGCGTCCAGCCAGATCGGCCCTGGCCTCCAGCGTCAGCAAGTGGTCTTCTCCATACCGCCTGCGGGCGTCCCGTACCGCCGCGTCAGCGGCCCGCAGTTCGCCAAGGGATCCGGGATCGACATGCGGGACGTCCGGCGCCGGGCTGGTCGCGGGCCTGCCCTCGGCGTCGATGACGGTCGCGCCCGCCGCGGGATGGACAATCTCGCGGAGCCGCACGATGACCTCGTCAGCGGACTGCGGCCGGTGTCCTGGCTCCTTGGCGAGTAAGTCCATCACGAGCCGGTCGACGGCCTCAGGAATGCCGCTGAAGCCAGCCGCCGGTGACACCGGCGGCCTATAGAGGTGGTCGTTGCGTAACTGTTCGGTGTTGGCGTGCCCCAGCCACGGTCCGAACGGGGGCTCGCCGGTCAGCAGCTCGTACATCAGACAGCCGAGCGAATATAGGTCGGTGCGGTGGTCGCCGCCTCGTTCGAGCCAGCGTTCCGGCGCCATATAGGCGGGGGACCCTGCTGGGACACCCGGTGCGGTCAGCGACGACTGGCGCGTTCGGGCGATGCCGAAATCAACCAGCTTGGCGTCGTCTGTCTCGGTGATCATGACATTGGCGGGTTTGATGTCCCGGTGGAAGACGCCACCCCGGTGGCAGTGCGCCAGGCCGAGGCAGAGCTGCTCGCACCAGCGCTGCACCTGTTGCAACCGCGGCCGGTGCAGGCTGCCGCTGCTCAGGGGACGGCCCTCGATCCATTCCATGACGAGGAAGAGCAGGTCGCCTTCGGTGCCGTGGTCCCGTACCGCCACTACGTACGGGCTAGGCAGCAGATCGCCGAGAATGCTGATCTCACGGCGGGCCAATCGCGCCGCACGCGGGCTGATCTCCTTAAAGAGCTTGACGGCGACCCGGTCACCGCCGCGCAGGTCCCGGGCCGCCCACAACTCGGCCTGCCCACCCTCGCCGACCTTGTGATCGAGAAGATAGGTGCCAGCAACGGTCGTACCGACCGGTCGAAGAGAGGTCACGGCGCCAGCCCATTCAATACCTTGCTTAATTCCGCCTGGCCGGCACGCTCGGTCTCATCCCACATCCGCAGCAGTGCGCTGGCCTCCCCGACCATGGCGGTGATGGTGATGCCCGCCCGGCGTTGCTCCTCGAGGATCTCCGCGTCCCGCCGCCGAAGCCGCGCCGGGTAGGTGAACAGTTCCAGGCCTGCGTACACCACTAGTGCGATACCTAGGACGATTATCAACCATCGGACGATGCCCGCAACCTGGAAGAAACCGACGAAGGGCAGCGCGGCACCGCCGACCGCGACGGCGACCGTACGTGAGTCCGGTGGCTGTACCCTCCGGGTCGCGGCGATGTGCTCCCGCACCTCCCGAATGATCCGGGCGCTCTCCTCCTGCGCGGACGCCCCGGCAGCGATCTCGCCCTCCCAGCCGTTCAGTTCGACCGTCACACGGTGCGGACGGTGCGCGCGGGCCTCGGCCGTCACCGAACTACCGACGCGCATGATCCAGTCCTTGGCACAAACGAGCGCGAACCGCCGTGCCTGTGGGACGAGCCCGAACGCCTCGGGCTCGAAGGCCGCTTGGGTGAGGAAGGTAGCCAGGTCGTTGGTCTCCGCATACGGGTCGCCCAGCTCACTTTCGAGTTGGGCGGCCCGCTCCAGGTGTCCGTCGCACTTCTCGATCAGTTCCTTGGAACGAATGGCGCGGAGCACCTCGGCCTCGTCCGGCTCGGGCTGGTCGATGAGCGCTCCCAGGGCCTGCTGAGAGTGCCTGTGCACGCCCTGCCGGAAGCCGTCGGTAGTGTCGTTGGCGAGTTCGGCGAACCGCTCACGGAAGGCTTCGGCCGTGTTTCCGCACGCGATGGCGTACCGCCAGGTCTCCGCGATCTCCAGCCACTGCTCACCGGGCACATGGCGGCGCAGGACGGGGAACCCGTCCTGAGGCAGGGGTTCATTGTTGAGCAGAAGATGGTTACGGCAGATGTCGAACTGCGCGCCATAGGGCGTCGTCGATCCGCCCCCCGTACTCAGCGTTCGCCCCCACCTGTTCAACGCGGTGAAGGCGTAAGAGCGCGCCTCCTTACCGAGTTCGCCTTCCGCGAGCGCATTGATGATGTGCGAGAACTCCCGTCCGAGCACGCTCGGGTCGATGTTTGTCAAGTACCTGTTCATGCTGCTTGCGGCTGCGGCATGCTCGCCCAGCCTTGAGTAGAACAACGACATGAACAGGTCGCTCTTGGCCCTGTCCTTGCTGAAGGACAGAACCCATGCCTTCGCGGTGGTGTGGTCATGCCCGAGGTGCTGGGACGCGACCGCGACCACTGCGTGCGCGAGCCAGTAGTTGATCTCCTTGAGCGCGGAGGAGCCCGCCGCGCCGATCACCGTCCGGTGTTCCAGCACCCGCTGGCGGATGGCGGCAGATCCGGGTTCGCTGATGAGGCTTTTGGCGAGACCCCGGATCTCCATGCGCCCGGCGAATCTGGTGTCCAAGTCCTGCTGCAGCCGGGCTCTCTCGGCGCGGGCGCGCGCCAGATTACTTTCGCGCACCTGCTGATCGCGGATTTCGGTGAGGACCGCATCGAACCGAGCGATCCGGTCCTCGAGCCGCGCGATGCGCTGGGAAACCTCCTCCAGCTTGCCGACCTTGCGATGGATCTCGCCGACCTCATCGACCAGCCTGCCCCTGACCTCCCTGAGGTCCGCCTGGACACTGCTGATCATCTGTGACTGATCCGCCAGCCGCCGCTCGACGCCCTCGCCCAACGGACCTCCACCCACCCGAACCCCACGGACCGCTCTGTATGACGCGCTCACCTTACGGGTGGTTTCCATGTATCTCTTGCGTCATGCGACACACTTCCGATTGCGGCATGAGACGGCCCTACTTCCGTCGGTATCCGCAGTTCCTGGCGTATGCCGTTCGCCCTGGTGAGCGCTAGGAGCCGGGGCGCCAGCGCTGTCGGATCCGACCCGTCAGAAGGAGCGATCAGCTGCCCCGCGCGCGTCGCCAAGTCCAGCCTAAACCGGCGGCATTGAGTCAGCGAGATCACCACTTGCGACTCGCGGCGGCCGCTGCACACCTACCCCGTCTTCGCTGTGCCCAGATGACCGGTCACCGTCTACAAGGCATCGTGTATTCGGCGCAAACCACATGTGGCCGAACATCTGGCCGCCACATCGCTGCGAATCAGAGTTCCCGCCGACGACGGACCGGACGGACGCGCCTACATCGACATCGCGATAAACAACCTCGACCAAGCCCTCAATGCCCTCGTCTCATCGTCTGGCCGCACTACCCTGCCAGCGTGACCACCGCATCAGGCCTCGACATCCAGCAGTTGCACGCCGACGCCGACCGCGACGGCATAACCAAACTCGTGGTCGGCGCCATCGTCCACACCGATGATCAAGTGCTCATCCTGCGCCGCTCCACCGAGGACGCGTTCATGGCCGGTATCGAAGAGTTGCCCTCAGGCGGCGTCGAGTCAGGCGAGAACCTGCTCACCGCACTGGAACGCGAACTCGCCGAAGAAATCGGCTGGACCGGACCACTCACCCTTGATCCTGACTTTGTCACCCATTTCGACTGCATCTCCGGATCTGGCCGCAAAGCTCGCCAATACACTTTCGGCCTCGCCCCCCACGGTCGGCCCATCGTCCTGAGCACCGAACACACCGCCCACCGATGGCTCCGCCCCGCCGACCTGCCCGACTCCGACGTTACTGACGAGACCGCTCAGGCAATCCGGGACTCGGCCGCCTCATAATCTCGACAGCGCGGTGAGGAAGCTGTCGATAATCTCGGAGAGGTTCGGTCCCATGGTTCGCTCCACGTCCGGATGCGGACCGGGTCTGTGACACACCTATCGCGATGAGCCGTCGCATTGATCAGGAGCTCCCGTGGCGTCACAACAGTTCGAGCCGCCCTCGGGCACCAGGGACTTTCTCGCCAGCGCCCTGCGTACCCGCGAGCACATCTTCGCGAAGGTCCGTGGGGTGTTCGAGCGGTACGGGTTCGAGCCGTTGCAGACGCCGGCCTTCGAGCGGCTGGAGACCCTGACCGGCAAGTACGGCGACGAGGGCGACAAGCTGATCTTCAAAATCCTGCGGCGCGGCGAGCACGAAGCGACCGGGGAAGCCGACCTCGCTCTCCGCTACGACATGACCGTCCCGCTTGCCCGAGTCGTCGCCGCCTACGGCTCACAACTCCCTACGCCCTACAAGCGGTACGCCATGGGGCCGGTGTGGAGGGCTGACCGGCCAGGCAGGGGCCGGTTCCGCGAGTTCGCGCAATGCGATGTGGACGTGGTCGGCTCGGCGTCACCACTCGCTGATGCCGAGGTGGTCTGCGCGCTGACTGATGCGCTGGACGTGGTCGGCGTGCGGGACTACCGGGTACTGGTGAACTCACGGCGGGCGTTGTCGGGGCTGCTGGAGGTCTATGGCGTTCCGGTCGGCCTCGGCGGCGGTGTTCTCATCACCCTGGACAAGCTCGACAAACTCTCCCCAGACAAGGTCGCGGCCGAGTTGGTGGACGCCCGATCGTTGGGGCCCGACCTCGCCGAAGCCCTGGTCGGCGACCTGACGGCCGCTGACGCTGTTGAGCGAATGCAGACCGCGCTCAAGGACAGCGAGGCCGGGGGCGCAGGCCTGGACGAGATCAACCGGCTACTCGAACTGGCATCCCCGAGAATCGGCGAAGACCGACTCGCTTTCACCCCTGGCCTGGTCCGTGGCCTTGACTACTACACCGGCGTGATCTTCGAAGTGGTCGCCGAGGGAATGCCAGGATCGATCGCCAGCGGCGGCCGCTATGACGGCCTGATCTCCTCCCTCGGAGGACCAGACGTCCCGGCCTGTGGCGGCTCCCTCGGCGTCGAACGGATCATCGGCCTCCTCGGCGACGGCGAGGGCGACGCACACAGAATCGACGTCGCGGTCACGATGATCGCCGAAGACACCGCGTCCGAAGTCATGGGCTTCGCCGCACAACTACGGGACGCTGGCCTGCGCACCGAGATCTACCTGGCCGCCAGCCGCAAACTGGCGAAGCAACTCAAGTGGGCCGCCGACCGCAAGGCACGCTTCGCGCTGATCTACGGCGCGTCCGACAAGGAGGCGCAGGTGATCACAGTGCGCGACATGGACTCAGGGGAGCAGACCCGCGTCCCGGCCAGTGAGCTTGCCGCCCACCTGGCCGGGAGTGTGCACCGGTGGTAGCCGTACGGTGACTACCTCCTCGGCGCAATGAAAGACATCCTGGACGAGTGATGCATCAACCCCCTGCATGGGCACTCGACAGCAGCGAGCGACTCACCCTGGACGGCTTCCTGAAGTCGTTCGGTGAGGCCTGGGCATGCACCGAGAGGCGCTTCCTCAAGCTGGAGTGCTGGCAGTCATATCGCGAGGCCGACGGCGTCCGATCGCAGGACGCCTTCCAGGCAGGGAACGCCGCGCTGGCTCGCAGCCTTCTGGAGGAAGAGGCGATGGGGGACCAGCCTCTTCGCGACGAGGTGAAGGCGCGGAATCTGGAGTTCACCCGGGTGCGACTGCTCTCCTACCCGCTCACTGCCTACCTGCACTACGAGATGATCAACTATGAGGTGCGGAGCCGGCTGGGAGAAGACATCGAGTTCTTCGTGCCGCCGTCTCCTGTGGAGAGCCACTTCGACTTCCTGCTATTCGACTCCCACACCGCCCTCATCCACGACTACGGAAACGGCCCGGTCGGCCACCAAACCGGCGGCTGGCTCTCCCATCACGCAGAGACGCTGGAGGCCCTGGCGGGCATCGTCACCAACCTGCGCACTCACAGTGAGCAGGTGCGGCCTTTGGAGGGCGTGGTGGAAGGCCTAGAGACGACGTCCGGGCCGCAGGATCCAAGGCCCCGCCGAGACTTCCCTCAGTAAGCTGTGCTCCCAACGACATTGAGATCGTTCCGCTTCACGCTCGCCACGAGGGCGGCGAAGCTCTCTGAGGAGAGCGAGAGGTGACCGCTGCTCGGTGCCTTGCTGTCTCGTAGGCCGATAGCGTCGTCTAGCCGGGCGACCTCCACGCACTGGCCGCTAGTCCCATCGCTGGACCGGCTGCTCTTGCGCCATTGGGGGGAAGTCACGTCATGGTCTCCATCAGTTGCTCGATCAGACTCCGACTGGAGTCTACGGGGAGGGCGACCGCCCCAATGCGGTCGAACCTGTCAAGCAGGCCGTCCACCTCCGAAGCGTCCGCAACAAGACGGCCTCCAGTAGGCGCCTCCACGTAGCCGACCTGTCCCTCCTTGACCTTGATGACCTTGAACGGTCCGTCGAGTCCCGCATTGGCTCCGGCGGTGTTCGGGACGATCCTGAGCATCACGTTGGGCAGGTGAGATAGCTCGATGAGCCGGGCCAGTTGCTCCCGCATGACAGCCTTGCCGCCCACCAGACAGGGCAGCGCGGTTTCCGCGAGCATCACCCACAGGTCAGCGGGGCTGTCGTTGGTCAGGATCTTCTGCCGTGCCATGCGCGCCTCGACCAGAGCGTTAATGCCCGGCTCGCGTCCTTCGACCAGGAGGGCGCGTGCGTACGCGGGTGTCTGGAGCAGTGCGGGAATCAGCTGGCCGCTGTAGATCTTCAAGACGCTCGCGCGTCCCTCCGAGTCAGTGAAGTTCTTGAACCAGTTGGGGTCGTGTCCCAACCGCGCGTACCAGAGCATGATCGTGAAGGTGCCGCCGGTGTTCCATTCCTTGTCCAGGGCGGCAGCCTGGGCGTCGGTCAGCTTCGCTTCGCAGTTCTCCAGTCTGGAAATCGAGGAACGCGCGCAGTTGAGGAACCTGGCCAGTGCGTGGCCCGACATGCCGTGCTGCATTCGCTGAAACCGCAGGTAGTAAGCCATCCATGCCCACATCGACGACCGGGGGTCGGGGGACTCGTTGATGTGCATGAGCGTTCCGTCCGTCGGGTGAATTTCCAAGTGCTCCAAGGAACGGCGACACCGTAACCGTCACGGAGCACGCTTGTCCCGAAAACCCCAAGGTCACAGCGTGGAATCGGGAAAGCGAGTCATGGTGGACAATTTGGAACAAGAAATGCATCCAGGACGTCGGCAGCATCTGCTGACCTGGCTGGCGGACCAATTGCAGCGCTACGAACTCTGTCCCGAGGTCCTCTGGTCGGGGCCGAACGCCGTCCTGCGCGTGACCAACCAGCGGACGAAGGCCATCCGGTTCATCGCCTGCGTCCCCGCACCCCAGATGGCGACGTGGGCCTGGGTATGGTCCAACGACTGGGCACTGATCACCGACCCCCGCGCCGTCCCTGTGATCGCGGAAGCGATGAGCTCATGACGACCTGGACTGTCCTCGGCCGCGTGAGCCTGTCGGCTGTCCCGGAGAGCGTGGGGCAGGCTCGCCGCTTCGTCGCCGACGTCCTAGGCGACACCGACCGTACGGCAACAGCGCAACTGCTGATCTCCGAAGCCTGCACCAACAGCGTGAAGCACTCGGACTCACGCCACGGCGGCTCGTTCACCCTCACCTTGTTCGACTGCGGCAGTTCTCTGCGATGCGAGGTGATCGACGCAGGCGGCCCGACATTGCCGGCCCGTCGTCAGGGCACGGATCTCCGTGACCACGGCCATGGCATCGTCCTGATCGAGGCACTGGCCGTTCGTTCCGGCTACGACATCGACGAGAGCGGGCGCCTTCACACCTGGTTCGAACTCACCTGACGAAGAGCTGGTCGGTATCAGGCTCGGGATATCCAAGCCGTGTGTCTCGCCCGCGCCTCAGAGAGGAGGATCTCTCTGAGCTGCTCGCCCGTTCGACCTCTTGTTTTGATGACGTGGCAGTTGGGACAGAGAGCTACCATTTGAATGGGGTGGTTGCGCCCCCATTTTGCTCGATCTTGGACGTGATCTACCTCAAGGATGGGGTCCCCATTCTTGTTCACGTCGTTGGGCTGGCCGGTGCATAGAGGATTTTCGCACTGGCCGCCGCTTCGGATCAGGACGGCTTTGGTGGCGGCTGCAGAGCGCACTGGCTGCTCACGAGCAGTGGTTGAGGTGCGGTCGTGGTCGCCACGTTCTTCGGCGGCCTCTACCGTCTGGCAAAGACGCAGGTAGGTGCTCAGCTGATGCGAGCCCCCAGACGGCGTCGTGGAAGTGTTCTGCCCTTGGTGTAGCCCGACCTCTGCAAGCAATGCCTCTGGAAGGAGGCCTCCAAAGAATCTCGTTCCGAGAGTCGTAATGGCTTCCGTTCGTGCTGATTCGCTGGATACGATTAGTTCATACACCCAAGCCGGCAGGCCGCAGTGAGGATCTTGCTCTTCAAGCCAGGAAATCGGTTTTGCGTGGGCAGCTGGAATGTTCCCAACGTGGCCACGCAACTCCCATAGTTCCGTATGTGCGAGCGCAATGATGGGGAACTCAGGGGTCGGTCTCGAACTGGGTTGGCCGTACTCGCGCATTAGGTCGCGCAGCTCGGCATAGGCGTTTCGCCAGGGCACAAGGCGCGGATGGCGGTGTGATGCCTTTCCGAACGCCCAGAGGAGGGTGATCGGCTGATGCCGAGCCGGTCCATCGGCGGTGCTGGCGATGCGTAGCGTTTCGAGGGTTTCGATCAGGCGGCGCCGAGGTGAGGTCGGCTCATCGTTGACTACCTCGAAGCCCAAGCGTGTGAGGAGCCGGACGACCGTCTGACGACCGCCTGAGAACTGGCCGGCGGTCAGTGGCCGACCTGTCACGTGACGGTAAGCCACCCCCACGATGGCTTTGGAGTCGTAGTAGACACCATCGTGGTAGAGGAAGTATTGGCGGGCTGGGTCGAACCCGTAGCGGTCGAGGAAGCGATGACGGCCAAGCTCGTCACACTCGACGATCGCGCTGAGGACAGCCTCGCGTGTGATCGCCGATAGATCCATATGAGCATGATATGCCCGATTTGAGATAGATTCCCAGTAGGTCTCGTTGCTTCTCTCGGGCAGTGGGAGTCGGTGAGCCGCCTCTTTGGCTGTTGACTGTCCAGCAGGGAGAGCCCGCACTGCGGCACTCCCAAGCTGTCGCGCAGTGTCCGAGTTCGGCCAGAGGTGGATTCTGCTCCTCAGTCCGACAACCGATCGGCATTGCCGGACCTTCCTCCCGCTCAAGAGTCCGGGATCCCCATGCGACAGATTCCGGCGAGTTGAAATGCCCTTTCCTGTCCTAGGGGAGATAGCCTGTTGACGGCCTCCCTGACAGTCAGATCTGCGAGAACTCAGCGGCACACTCCAGGCCGCCGCCGCCCGCCGCAGCAGGGCATGAGCTTGAGAGGGATGCGTTGGCACATTTTGGGTACCGAGCTGTTTAGAGGCTGCGAGCTGTTTAGAGGCTGCAAGGTAGGACCGTGTCGCGACACGTTGTGGATTCATAGGAATCCACCGCACACACTTCTGTGGTGCGGGACCGGGCGCGGTCCTGGACGAGTTGATCGGAGGTGCAGTCACGAGCGAGGTACAGCTCAACCAGCCACGCAAGCTCCGGCGACGTTCGCAGCTCGGCGGAGGACGCCGACGGGACCGTCCAGCTCGCAGCCAACCTGCACGAACACGTCCGCCAGCTCAACTACGCCACGGCTGGCCCGCCGAGCCTCACTCAGCCTTCCACCGCGTACGCCATCCTCGGCAACCTCAGCGCAGCCATCTATGGTCTCGACCAGGCTCTCGACCAGATCAACCGCTTCTTCTTGCGCGAACTCCAGGCTGGCCGACTCGGCCACGACCCCCTCTCTGTCAGACTTCTGTGAGACCTGGGACGAACGAGTCCTAGTGATGTGAAGCAGGGCGAGACAGGACGATCGAGACAGTGACGATGACCCTCGCCGACCAGGCCGCCATGACGGGGCAGGATGGTCGTGTGACCCAACAGCAGCCGGACCGGCCCAAGCGGCGGACGTTCACCAAGGCCTACAAGGCCCGGATCCTGGCCGCCTACAATGCGCTGCCCGAGGGCAGCCCCGAACGCGGCGCCCTGCTGCGGTCCGAACGGCTGTACCACTCCCACATCGAGCACTGGCGCAAGCAAGCTGAGAACGGAACCCTGGGCGCGTCCGCCGGCAAGCCGAAACGCAATGCCGAGGACGAGGAAACGACCGCGCTGCGGGCAGAGATCAAGAAACTCAAGGCCGATGCAGCCAAACTGGAGTCCCGCAACGAGAAACTCGCCGGCGAGCTGAACAAGACTAAGTCCGCGCTGGACATTACGGGAAAAGCATTCGCGCTGCTTCAAGACATCTCAAGCAGCGCGGACTCCGACGAGAACTGAACCGGGTCATCGACGAGCATTTCCCCGCCCTGGAGGAAACGGTCGGCACCACCCGGGCGTGCGCGATCCTGGGCCGCTCCCGGGCGACCCTTCATCGGCACCGCAACCCCGCACCGCCCCGGCTGGGTCCGCGCCGGCCATTCCACCATCCGGCCGAATTGTCGGTTCACGAACGTGCACATGTGCTGGCGGTGCTGGACTCGCCTCGGTTCGCCGACAAGTCCGTCGGCCAGGTGTGGGCGACCTTGCTGGACGAGGGCGTCTACCTGTGCTCGCAGGCCACGATGTACCGGCTGCTACGCGAACGCGGCCAGTCCGGCGACCGGCGCGCCCAGGCCGTGCGTCCGGCGACCGTCAAACCAGAGTTGGAGGCCGACGGCCCCGACCAGGTGTGGTCGTGGGACATCACAAAGCTGAAAGGCCCGGTCCGCGGCGTCCATTACCTGCTGTACGTCATCATCGACATCTATTCCCGCAAGGTCGTGCACTGGGAAATCTGGCCCACCGAGAACGGTACGCTGGCGAAAGAGTTCATCCAGCACGCCATCACCGCCAACGGCGGCGTGGCACCCCGGTCGATCCATGCAGACCGCGGCACCGCCATGACCTCCAAAACGGTCACCGGCCTGCTCGCCCTCCTGGGAATCGACCAATCTCATTCCCGCCCGCACGTGTCGAACGACAATCCCTACTCCGAAGCACAGTTCAAGACCTTCAAATACTGCCCGGCTTTCCCCGGACGATTCGGGTCCATCGAGGACGCCAACAGCTTCTGCGCCGGGTTCTTCGTCTACTACAACCACCAACACCGCCACTCCGGGATCGGGATGCACACCCCGGCGACCGTCCACGACGGCACCGCAGCCCAGATCCAGGCCCGCCGGGCCGCCACCCTCCACGCAGCCTTCAAGGCCCACCCCGAACGATTCCGCGGCCGGTGCCCCACTCCGCCTCCACTACCGGACAAGGTGTGGATCAACCCACCACCCGCACCACTTCAGACCGACAACGAACCACAAACCATGCACGCAGCCTGACGTCTCACCAGCATTGACAGGTTCCGCGCCGGCACCGGCCCCCACGCCTCATCAAGGTCGGGATCGTCCATGGCCATCTTGAGCAGCTCGGCGATCGCGATCCGACGCGCCTCCTCACGCGCGATCTTCGTCTCGCGCGCCTGGAAGATGAGCGTGGCCACGATGCCGATAAGGGCGACGGCGACCACGCCGGCCGACGCCGCACCGAAGCCTGGTCGCCCTCAACGGGCCGAGAGCCCATCGGGCATGCACAGGCCCCAGAGGGCAACAGCGCCGCTGAATCCGGCGATCAGGAAGATGAGACTGATTGTCCGCAGACGCATACGGAGGGTAGACACCCCCGAACGGTAGTTGGGGCAGCGAGGGTGCCGGGGTGTTTCCGGAGCGAAGCAAACAAGGCGCTGGGCGCCGGATCGGTGAGCGGCTCGATCACGGCGGTCTGACCTGGACGGATGGGCGCGCGCTCGGCCGGAATCTCTTCGCGAGCCTCCGGAGTTTGTGCCGTTCTCCTCGCCCCGGATACTGAAGGAACGCTCCTCGACGCGCGGCCACCCGGGCGATCTGCCGTGAGGCCGCGCGTTTCAGGACGTCACCCCGGGATCTGCGTCAGGCGTCCCGAATATCCGGCTTGGCCGCCGCGAGGAGGCGGCCGGAGATGATCACGAGGCGTTCGTCGGGGCCGATGCTCACGCCCGGCGGAAGTCGGTCACCGTATGCGCTGGTGGCATCGCGTCCGATGACTGCGATGTCCCCGTTGTCCAGCTCCCAGATTTCGGGGCAGTCCTGGGTCGTGCGGCTGTCCCCCACCTCTGCGGCTGTCTTTCCCAGTCGCCGTTGGAACTCCGCATTGTGATCGGCTTCCCAGGGTCTCGACACTACGTGGCCTCCCTCTCGACGGCTGCACCGCCAGAAAGCTTCGCATCACTGGGCACTAGCGACAAGTCTTGACAGATCAGCCCTTGTACGGCACTTTCCCCACAACCACGGCATATGGTTGGCTCGCCGATCACGCGTGCGCGCGCATTTGAGGGCGCTTCACCAGCGGAACGCCGCCCGCACCTAACCGGCAGCCCGACCCCGGCGAACGGGCCGGAGGTACGGGACGGAGGTACGGGACGGCGGGCGGCCTCGGACGGCGGCTAGTACGGCAGTCGTAGAACGTGATCTTGTCATCGGCGGTTGAGGCGGGCTCGGTAGTGGAACCAGCGGGCGCGGGCTTGGTGGCGTCGTCGCCAGGTGTGCCAGCGCAGGTGGTGCTCGAGGCTGTGCCAGGTGCGGGTGAGTAGGTTGACCAGGCGTTTCGCCTCGGCGACGGTGAGGGGGATCGGTCCTGGATCGGCCGGTGGCGCCTGGTGGGGTCTGATCGGCAGGGGTGCGAGGTCCTCGTGGGTGCGTGCTTGCGCGGTGGTGACGGCGACCACGGCGAGGGCGGCCATGGCCAGGACGAGGTGGCGCAGCAGCGCCGGGTAGGTCCGGACCTGCGAGTGGTCCAGCCCGAAGGCGTCCTTGCCGACCTGGAAGTCCTCTTCCACGGGCCATCTGCGTCCGGCGACCTTGATCAGCGCTCGCAACGTAACCGGCCGGCCGTCGGGCGCGAAGCACAGGTAGAACGCCAGCTCGCGGACGCCTTTGTCGTTCGCCACGAGGCTGCGGCGGATCAGCAGGTGACGGCGGGGATCGGCGGTGCCGACCCAGGCCCATGCGTACCGGCGTTCGCCTTTGGAGCCGGCCCCGCACGAGTCGATGACCCAGTCGGAGGCGATCAGTGTCTTCAGCACGCTGTCGGCCCGAGCTGTGGTGACCGGGCTGAGCGCGATGCGGGTCGACTTGGAGATCCCCAGCACATACCCGGTGCTGACCTGGTCCGATTCCAGCCAGGCGCGCAGGCCCGGGTCGCGGCCGTAGACCTCGTCGCCGGTCACCCAGCCCGGGAGCCGGGCCTCGGCGTGCAGGTCGGCCAGGATCTGCCGGCCCAGCTCGGGCTTGGTCGCGAACACGATCTCCTCGGGCACCCCGGCCCGGGCTCGCCGGTCGGGGTCGGTGGCCCATTCGCGTGGCAGGTAGGGGCGGGCGCCGACCAGCGCATGCCCGGCCCGGGTGGCGAAACTGCAGTACACGACGTTGATGGCGTTGGAGACCCGGCCCGCGCAGCCCACGTACTGGCGTTTCACTCCGACCGTGGCGGTGCCCTTCTTCTCCTGGCCGGACTCGTCCAGGATCGCGACCGCGTCACCGTCGTCCAGTTGCTCGCAGACGAAACCACGCACGGCCGCCATCGCGGCCATCGTGTCCCACTTCGCGCGTTCCAGCAGGGTGCTGCATCCTGCCCGGTGTCGCATCGCCGGCATGCTCGGCGATCGTCCAGCAGTTCTTGCGCGGCAGGTCGCTCATCAACGCCCGCACATACTTCCTCGCCTGCATCCGCGGCTCCCACCTGCGGAAACATTTCCCCATCGAGCCCATCAGCCCGTCGAGATGACCACAGACCGCCTCGGCCTCTACCATGACGGCAGCAGCCGCCCAATCTTCTTGCGTCACAACTCGAAGATCATCGGGCGGCTGTCCTACGTTACGGTCGCGCCTGCCCGCTCAGATCACGTTCTACGACTGCCGTACTAGGCAGCGAATCCGGCATCGTGGAGGTGCGGAGCCATAGGCACCACGTGGCCGACGTGGTCCATGACAGGGGCAGGGAATCAATGCGGTCTTGCAGCTCGGCTTCTGCGCGCCCGCCGACGACGCAGCCGTGCCGCCCCCGGCCTTGGTCGGCGTCGTCTGACTGGTCGGCGTGTACGTGCCAGCACTGAAGGCGGGCCTGGGATCGGACGGGGTCGACCGACGAAGCCCCGCCGGTCATCGGGCGCGGCGGAGGGCCGCAGGCCGCATGTAGTAGCGCCTTGATATGCAGGCCACACCAGTTGCCCCGGGCGATGTCCCTCCGGATGGTTGAGGGAGGGTTCCAGCCAGTCGCGGACTGGCTCGTCCGCCAGCGCGTACGTCGTCGTGGTTACCGCGTCAGTGCCCTCCCCAACTCCTCAGCCACCAACGTCGGCCTCATCCCGTGGCCCTCTCCATGAGTCACTCTCCCGCCATCGCTTGGCCGGTCTGGGGTGGGCGTCGAACTGCCCGCCCCAGGACCAGCGGCAACTCGCTAGGCCAGGTCGAGCGCACCCTTCTTGATTTGTCCGACCAACACGGCAAACTCCGCGCTGCTCACGTCAAGCAGTCCGCCGTGCGGATTCCTGGAGTCCCTGATCCCGACGCCGCTGACCAGCTCGGCAACCTCGACGCACATCTCGTCGTTGGAGCTACCGCTGTACGAGCTCTTACGCCAGTTGATCACCATCAAAACCCTCCATGAGCCTTTCGATCAGGGCCCGGGATTCGCCTTCGGATGAGGCTTTCGCCCCGATCAACTCGAAATCTACGGCCATCTCCCGCACCTCGGCAGCGTCCTGGACCAAGCGGCCACCACGGAACGCGCCGACGTAGGCGACGTCCCTACGCTCCAAGCTCATGATCTGGAACGGCCCGTTCAACCCGAAGTGCCAACCGGCGGATCGGGCGATGACTCGAATACTCACGGCCGGACGCTCCCCCAACTCCAGCAGTCGCCGTAGCTGAGCCTTCATGACCGAAGGGCCTCCGGTCGGACGATCCAGCGAGTCCTGGTCGAGCAGAACCATGATCAGAGGATGGTCCTCCCTGCCGATGATCAACTCCTGCCGTGCCATGCGTCCGAACAGCGCCTTCTCGACATCGTCGACGCGAGCCATTGACAGGACGGCGCGGGCGTAGTCCTCCGTCTGCAGTGGGACGGGGATCGTCTGCCCCTGGTAGATCCGAAGGATTCTGGCCTTCGCCTCGTACTCCGTGCTTTGGCGGAACCAGTCCGGGTTGTGAAGGGACCGTGCGAAGAAAAGAAGCCGCTCGAAGTGCCCTCCCGTGTCCCACATCCTATCGAGGGCCTTCGCCTGATCCATATCGATGCAGGCCCGCCCAGCTTCCAGGTTCGCAACATGGGACCGGACGCAGTTGATGATCTTGCCTACCTGGACGCCTGTGAGGCCCCGCTTCTGACGGTAAAACCGCAGGTCATAGGCCAACCAGTCATAGAGCGAGGACGCGGGGTCGATCTCGTCGGCGGCGCTCATCGACATCTCCCGGGGTTGAGATGTTTACGAATACATCCCAGCATAGTCACCGGACGTGATCCTGGAGACACAAACCGTGAATCTCTCCAGGAAGGACCGGGCGATCGATGCTGACGACACCGGACTGCCTGCTGATCCCCATGCTCGCCTCGAAGGCAGCACCGGGCCTGGCGCGCACGCTTACAAAAAACCGCCTGCACAATTGGGGCTGTATGCACATTTCGGACGATGTGTTTCTGATCGCCTCGGAACTGATCACCAACGCCGTGGCGGCAACGCCCGGCAAGGAGATCCGCTACCAGTGCAGCCGCGACCCCGCCGGCGTCCTCATCGCCGTATGGGACGCCAGCCCGACCCCTCCCCGAGTACACCCGCTGATCGAGCTGACGCTCGAAACGCTGGACGTCTCCGAGGAGAGTTGGGACGACAACGGCGGCCGGGGCCTCCCCATCGTCACCGCCCTCGCCACCGAGTGCGGCCACACCCCCGACCCATCCGGCGGCAAGTGGATTTGGGCCCGCCTCAAGCCCTGACGCGACGACCACGCCAGCGGCGTGCTGTTCACACGGAGGTACCCTCGATCAGCACGCCGCACGCCACGTGCGCCGCACACTGACCCCAGCCCTGCCGAAGAGCGTGCCCTGTGCTGCTCGTCGGGGAGACCCGGTCACGATGTGACTTCTCGTCGTCTGCGTGGGATTGCGTCCAGCAAGAGTTGCCCGGCCCATGGCAGGAGACCACCAGCAAGCCCCGCAAGTACACCTGCAATGAAGAGGGAGCGGTTACCTGCCGCCTCTCCCGACAAGTAGGTGTACGCAGCATACTCCCGCTGCATAGTGGCCGACTCTTGCGGGAAAACTCCGAGCCTCTCGGGATCTCTATCAGAGGCTTGCAGAGTAACTCCGAGCCGGTCATCCCTGCCCGCCCCTGAGTCTCTTCTGTACTGCGATGTCAGATACAGCAGCCTGACGACAATATTCCACTTCTTCGGGCTGGAAGTCTTCAGAGACTCATCACGGACCGGAAAATGCTCAACGTCACGATCCAATTCAGCTCTTGGAACATTGACGACCCAAACGGTCGGCGTCGTCACTGAAAGACGAAAACCGGATACGCTGAAGAAGCTTCGGGACAGATCGCCTGAAACGGAGACCTCGTGACGCCCCTTGCTGTCGCTGCACGACCTACCTTTGACACGCTGGACGCCTGGACCTTCCGCCGGTGATCCGGCCGTGGAGACCTCGGAAGACGGCGCTAGGTTGCGCAACTTCGCCTGATTGAAGAGCCCCAAGACCCATGGGATGCAATCTTGCACCTTCCGCGCTCCTTGCATCTTCACTGTCAGGTACATCCCTGTATTTACCTGACCTTGCTCCAATGGGGGTTCCCCAGTAGCGAGCGCATGCTTGATTTCCACATCAACAAGATCAGTCTTCTCCGGAAGAAAGACAGTTATCACGCCGTCGAAATGTTCCGACGGGGCCGGCGGCGCCGAGACAGTGAAGCGATCCCAGGCAGCGGCAGCCAAAGCAATCCCGAGCCCTGCGATAACGACAGCCAACAGGACTTTCAACTTGGAGTCCTGATCTCCGACTTCCTGAGACGCTGGAGATTCGCCCGCCTGCTCCTCTTCTCCTTCTTGAGGATTACGTTGTCGCTGACCCCAAGATGCCTGACGCAACAGACGAATCAGTGCGGCCGCCAAGGTCAGTCCGCTAATGAGCATCAAGACCTTACGCAAGCCAGCCCAGCCCCTCCTACCTTCGGGCAACCTGCCATGCGATCGATGAATAGCCATCGCCCGACCAGCAGGACGCAATCAATTCCAGCGCAACCCTCTATGCCAAGGAATCTTCGCCGTCGGGCGTCCACCCCTCAGCCTTCGCCCGCTCCAACCGCTCCGAGAACACAGCATGCGCCTGCCGATACTCAGCCTCCCGATCCGCGCGATAGAACGGCGCTTTGTACCCGTTCGGAACGGGCGCGTAATGCGGGTCTTCCAGATGAGCCTGCAAGGCGATGAAATCGTCTTTTGTTTGTCCGATTCCATAGGCATTGTAATTACCGGCGATCTTTCGACCGAGCACATCAAACCAGATCTTGGACTCATAATCACAAAGCACTGGATAGCGTGATCGATATATCGCAACTAGCTGCTCAACGGAGAGCCCTATCCAGACCGCGACGAGTGCATCTAGCTCGACTAGTGCCGCGCGGCGTTCGCGCTCACTGCGTAGGGGGATAGCCGCATCCCAATCGTAACGCACGTTCTCGAGAGGCGGCAGGGACTGGTCACCCAATACCCACCGCTCTTGTTGCCAATCCTCCAGGTAGAGTCTTTCCCACAAGGCAGCGTATGCAACCGTAAGACAGTTCAGTCGCAAAGTGCGTAGAGTTAGTGCTTTCGCCAGTGGGTGCTCTGGGTAGCCTGTGGGCATACTGGATGCATCTGTGACCTGTAGGTCGGACTTGCCAGTGATACGAAGCAGGTAGTCTATGGGAAGAGCTGCCCAGAAGCCTGCTGCAATCACAGTTTCTCGGTCGTTTGAAAGAGCTAGGCTATGGACAGCATGAACGTGCGTCGGCCCCGGAGGGATAAGAGCAGGAAAGAGCGAGCGTTCGTTTGCCAAAGGGATCATACGACGCCATGCCAGACGATAGTATTCCGTATAATTGCGCCCGTCCCACTGTTCCAACAACCTCTGGGACTGGCCAGTCGACGACACTTGCTCGTAGTTTGTAACAGGTATCGCATATGGGGGAAGAGTTCGCAGATCCCAAGGCGAGTAATCCTGATTGTTGCGACAAGGAATATTAGGCTGTTTCGCATAAGGCGTCGCGATGCCCAGGTAGGGCCCCTGTAGCACGACATCACTTAGCCGCTCTGGTACCGAATTACTCCACCGGATAAGCCCAGCTGCACGTGTCCTGGCCTCATCAAACCCGCGACTTATCCGAGGGCTGGAGCGAGCCAGGCGGTGATTATAGGAGGCGATTGCCTGGATAGCTTCCGCCTCAGCTCGAGTGAGCGGATATAGAAGTGGAGTCTGACCTACCGGCCGACCTTCCATTCCAAGCAAGCCATGCCAAATTCTGAGCAAGTTCTCGTCAATTTCAATCAGACGTTCGCGGTGAGGGCGCACGTCCCACGCACCGAAATTCTTGACGCCAGGCAGCTCCCCAGATCCATCATGCCTGAGTGACTCGACGATCACAGATGGACTGAAAGCCCAGCTGAGATGTGTGAACGCAATCTCACTTGGCGCGCCATATATGTGTAGACCAAATTCGATCTTGTCTCGTATCTCGGCGAACACATATAGCTGATTAGAAAAGTGCACATGGAATCGCAAATGACGATATGCCGCCTCCCGCAGTACTCCCTCTTTCGCCCCACCGAAATGCGTGTCAGGATGAACTAGCCCAGCCAAACCAGTAGGCGCCAGATTCTTCCACACTTTACACATGAAAGCGCGATAAAGGTCAGGCTGAGTCCCTTCAAGGTGCTCGTACGCTACTGAAGAGCCCAAGAAACCCAGCATTCCAGCGCTCTTCTCCAATTCGCGCAGCAGGTACAACTTTGCCGCGCCACTTCGGAAGATCGAAAGCTTTCGATTATTCCATTCTTCTGCGGTAGGTCTGTCGGCCAAGGAAAACCATGGTTCCACTTCGGCCAGGATAGGTGCCTCAATCCAGCGAGGACGGACCCATGGAGGATTACCTACTTGGAGGTCAAACCCGCCCGTGTAGAAGATTCGGGCGAACTGGAGTTCCCAGTGGAAGAAACCCTGCTGCTTGGCGATGCTCTCGACGGTGTTGAGCCAGGGGAAACGTTCGTTCAGCTTGAATTCGTTGTCCATGCCCATCCAGGCAGGGAGCTGGTCTTCGTGTTCGCCCAGCTCCGCCAGCGAGGCGAAGTGGGCACCGAGAGAGTCTTCCGGGATGTCATCAGTGCCGAGGAGGGCCTCGGCGAAGTCGAGCCAGTCGTCCAGGTCGGCGAGCGGGATCACTGAGCGGCGCTCGACGCGGGCGGGCTTGCGGGGTGACTTGGGACGCGACTTCGGCTGGTTGATCGGAATCTGGACAGGAGTCTCCCCGAAGAGCGACGCCGCCTCCCAGCTTTGCGGGAATCCGGCCGGGTCGGGGTCCGGTGCCTCAACATCGGCGGGTGCAGGCGGCGCGCTGTCGAGGACGTTGTCCTTCAACCGCTCGTAGATGCCGTCCGAACCGTCCAGCAGGCCGGCCTTGTCGAGCGGCCAGAACCACAGGGCGCACCATGCGTCCATCAGCGTCTTGAGACGCCAGAAGGGCGTCCCCGGCCACATCAGGTCGTCAAGGATCTGCTCGCGGGAGACGATCTCCTCCCCCGGCTCGCGGAGGTCGTCCGCACCCCAGACCTGGATACGGCGGCTGATGTCCCTTTCGGACAGCTCCAACCGCTTGATGACCAACTCCCACAGGGACTCCGCGCGGCGGGCGAGGCCCTGGAGGCGCTGGACCTGGGTGAGCTTCTGTCCCTGCTTCTTCTTGGTGGACGGGTCCTTGAGCATCCCCTTGCGCCAGGCGCCGAGGCGCTTGGCGTCGTCGGGCGCGAGGTTCTTGGCTTCCTTCTCGCTCGCGACCGCTCCCCAGCCCTGGGCGGGCAGCAGGAAATGGTGGAAGGCCGTCGGGCATCGGGCCGTCGCGGAACGGGTGGTCCTTCGGCGCGGTGTTGAGCCACGCCTTCTTCTTCAGGTGGTGCGCCTCGTACAGGCGGCGGCCCGCGCCGATGAGCGAGTTGCCCCGGCGCAGGTGCAGGCCGAACCACGGAGCCTGCAAGCCCCGATGCATGACGTTCAGCCACAGCGAGACCTCGGCCAGTTCGACGGCCGTCTCATTGAGGTCCACCCCATACGAGTTATGGAGCGCGATGTACGCCTTGACCTTCTGGAGTTCTTCCGCGTAGCGGTCGGGTTCGAGGCTCTGGTTCTTCTCGGCCTGCCGCCTCTTCAAATACTCGGCGGCGACCTGGTTGATGGCCTCGTTGAGGAACGCGCCGGAGCCGAGGGCGGGTTCGCAGATCGTCCAGTCGAGAATCTCGCGAGCCTTGGTGGTCGTCCCGTCCTGGTCGAGGCGCTCGCGAAGGGCGAGCTGCACGGTGACCTGCGTCAGTGACTCGGGCGTGTAGTAGGACGCGCTGGTCTGGCGGTCGCGGCCGGCGAGCCGATAAACAAAGGCGCCGGGCCTGTAGCGGACGCGCTCGTCGGTCTTGATGCCGTTCTCGTCCACGCGGCGGACGAAGACGGCGTCCTCGTAGTCGTCGACCTTGGAGGCGGGGATCATCCAGGAGCCGTCCTTGGGGTCGCCGTTCTTGGCGACCTCGTACAGCTCCTCCTTCGCGATGAACCCCGTGTACGACATCAGCCCCTCGTACACCGCCCCCAACTGGTTGATGCCGAGCTGCGCGTACGAGATGAAGCCGCCGCGTTCCTTGCGCTTGCCCTTGGCGAGCATGAGGAGGCGCAGCACCTTGTACAGCGCCTCGTTGCGGAGGCGGGTGTCGATGGGCTGGGAGTCGGGGTCGTCCTCGTCCAGGTCGATCGCGGCCTTGCCGATGAAGCGGGTGCGGGCGGGGTCGAACAGGTCCGACTTGAGGGGTTCGAAGCGGAGTCCCTCACCTTCCGAGCCGAGGGTGCGGCCCGCGCCGCGCGGGTTGTGGCCTTCGTTGACCATGTGGAACAGCAGGTCGAGCGACTCGTAGAGGTGGACGCTGCGGCGCGACTCCTCCGAGACCAGGTCGCGGACGATCAGGTCCCCGAGGCGGGCCATGCTGTAGCCCCTGACGTACGCCTCGTCGTCGGTGGGGAGGATGCCGAGTTCCGGGCGGGCCTCGGCGTACAGCAGAAAGAGAATGCGATAGAGGTAGCGGAGGGCTTCGCGGCCGAGTTCCTTGGCGAAGGCCGCCGGTTCCATGACCTCTTCGGGGCGGACGCCTTGCTCTCGCATCCGGTCGAGGACCTCGTTGGCGATGATCTCGACGGATTCGCGGAGTCCTTCGCGCAGTTCCTTGGACACGCCGACGGCGTGCTGGCGGGAGCCGGAGAGCAGTTCGGCGAGGGGCTCGGCTCCGCCTTCCTCGGGCGGGAGGAGCGAGTCGGCGCCGAACAGGGCGGCGATCGTCTCGATCTCGGCGGCCGCGGCGGTGCTGCGGCCGAGCGCGACGTCCAGGCTGACGGCGAGGTACCGTCCCTCGCCCCAGGTCATCCGGTCGGCCAGGATGACCACGCCGCCCGCGAGGATCAGCACGTAGCGGGGCGGCTCGTCGGCGGCGAACAGCCACGACGCGAGCTTGTCCCCGGTGCGGAGCATGTGCGGGTGGTCGAGTTCGACGGGGGTGAGGAGCCGTCCGGCGTCGGTGCTGTCGAGGGCGGCGTCGACGTCCGGCGCCCAGCCGCACTCGATCGCGACGACGCTGGGACGGTCGGCCGGCTCGGCGTGCGCGACGGCGACCTCGTACTGCCTGTCCGACCGCTCGACCGTCAGGACGCGCGGCTCGGCGTTGAAGCCCAGGGCGCGCAGGACGTCGCCGTGCAGCTCGTGGAGGGCCTTCTTCCACTCCTCGATCTTCGGGATGTCCCTGCCCTCGCGGACGGTCTCCAGGGCGTCCGCGAAGAAGGGACGGTCCTTGAAGTAGCTGCGCTTGAGGCCGCGCAGGCCGGTGCGCGGGGTGGGATGCCCGTCCTTCTCGGCCTCGGCCCAGCGGGCGAGCAGTCCGTCCTTCTTCTTCAGGTCCTTGGGGAGAACCTCGGCCAGGTAGTGGGCCGAGAAGTAGTCGCCGCGGTTGACGATCGAGTCGTACGTCACGAGTCCCCCTCAAGGACGGCGAGGATGCGCAGCAGCGGCTCGCCCGTGGTCTCCAGGCTCTTGAGCAGCCGCTTCTGGTCGGTGACGGTGCCGCTCACTTGCCCCCGCTTCTTCGCGCCGTGCGATGTCCCGTCCAGGCTCTTCAAGCTCTCCCGCTCCCACAGTTCGAGCTGCCCGTCGTACTCCCGCAGCGGCCGCGCCACCTCGTCGTCGTGCCGGTCGCGCTGCTCGTCCAGGTGGCGGCGCGCGGCGTGGATCGCGGGCTCGATGAGGGGCGTGAGGCGCTCGAAGTCGGGCGTCCGGCTCGTGTTGATCATCTTGGGGCCGACCCCGGCCTCGGTGAGGACCTCGGTCATGTCGCGGACGACCGGCGCTCCGGGCAGGCCGCTGATCGCCATCCAGTCGACCACCGTCGGCTGCCCCAGCGCGTTGGAGTAGATGCCCTGGACGAGGAACGTCGGCTCGTCCACCTTCGCGGCGATGACGGGCGCCTGGCGGCGGACGAGCTGCACCTGCACCTTGTCCACCAGCCACTCCACCATCGGGTGCAGGTCGGACAGGTACGCGATGTCCGGCCACATGGTCTTGGTGCGGCGCGCCTCGTCCAGCTTGCGCTGCGCGAGGTCCCGGTCGAAGGTGACCTTCATCCGCTCGGTGATCTTGTGGGTGCGCAGGTAGGACGCCGGCAGCGCGGACAGCCGATGCACCAGGTCCGGGGGCGGCTTGAACGCCAGCAGCCCGCCGTCGTCGTCGACGCGCAGGTCCGGGCAGACGGTGCGCAGCGCCTCCCGGACGAACTCCTCCGTCGCCCCGAACAGCTTCGGGACGCGGGCGCGCTTCACCTCCGAACGCGCCTCGCCCTGCTCCACCGCGCCGAACAGCTCGGCCATGAAGTCGACCGGCGGCGCCTCCGCGAGGGACTCCTCGACCGACTTGCCCTTGAGGAGGTCCTTGATGAGGCGGTCCTCTTCCTTCTTCGCCGTGAACTCGCGGGTGACGGCCTCGGCCGTGCCGATGCTGCGGTGCGCCTCCTCCTCCCGGTTGAGGAGCTTCTCGGCGACGGTCGTGTCGTCCAGCGCGCCCTCCGTCTGCGAGGTCAGGACGATCGCGCGGAACTGCGGCTCGTGCTCCTGCCCGTACCGGTCGATGCGGCCGTTGCGCTGCTCGATCCGGATCAGGCTCCACGGCAGGTCGTAGTGGACCAGGTGGTGGCACTGGCGGTGCAGGTTCACGCCCTCGGACGCCACGTCCCCGGTGAACAGCAGCCGGACCTTGCTGTCGGCGAGGGAGAACGCCTCGACGATCTCCTGCTGGCGCTGGTCGGAGAAGCCGCCGTGCATGACCTGCACCTGGTCGGCGGCGAGCCCGAGTTCGGCGGGGACGGTCCGGGCGAGCCACTCCAGGGTTGGGATGCTCTCGGAGAACACGACGGCGCGCATCGTGCCCCTGGCCTTCACGCCGATGTTCTTCAGCTCGTCCACGAGGGCCTTGAGCTTGGCAGAGTCGCGGTCGCCCATCTGCTCGACCAGGAAGGCCAGGTTGTTGAGCGCCTCGATCTCGCGCGGCTCGGTCGCGTTCTTCAGCCGCTTGGCGACGGTCGCGCCGAGGGCGACGTGCGACGACAGGAACGCCTTGGCGAGGGTGTAGGGGAACAGGCGGCGGTCGGCGTCGACCACCGAACCGCCGGTGCGGTCGGAGCCGGGCAGCCAGACTTCGGCCAGCTCCGCGAAGATCGCCTCTTCCTTGGGCGTGGCGGGCGTGCGCAGCGAGATGGACGGGCCGCGGTCGGGCCACCGGCCGCGGATCCGGTCGCGGACCTCGTCGCTGATCTTCGTGCGGCGGATGTAGAGGTGGTCGATGTCGGACGCCGAGTACTTCTTCGGGTCCGCGATGGCGGCCGGGTCGAGAAGGCTGATCAGCTCGGCGAACGACTTCGCGTCGCCGTTGTGCGGCGTCGCGCTCGCCAGCAGCAGCGCGTCGGTGCGGCGGGCGAGGAGGCGGGCCAGCTTGTTGCGGAGGTTGCCTTCGTTGATGAGGTTGTGGGACTCGTCGATGACGACGGCGTCCCAGTGCATGTTCTCCAGGTGCTGCCCGTACCGGCCCTGGTTCTTGAGGGTGTCGACGGAGATGATGACGCGCTTGTAGTACAGGAACGGGTTGCGCCCGGCCGGGATGTCGCGCTGGATCCGCTCGATGCCGACCGAGTCGAGCCGGACGAGCGGGATCGCGAACCGCGTCCACAGCTCGTGCTGGAACTGCTCCAGCACCTGCTGCGGCGTCACGACCAGGATGCGCTCACCGCGTCCCCGGCGGATCAGCTCCGCCAGGATCAGCCCGATTTCGAGGGTCTTGCCGAGGCCGACGACGTCGGCGAGGAGGATGCGGGGCCGCAGCCCCTTCAGTGCCAGCTCGGCCGGGCGCTGCTGGTAGAGGAGCGGGTCGAGGAGGAACCGGTCGGCCAGCGCGAGTCCCCGCTCGGACTGAGGCAGCGGCGTGCGGCGCAGCACCGACTCCAGGTACAGGCGGCTGCGCGCGAACGCCGAGGACGTGTCGGCGACGAGCCGGGTGTCCTCGGGGCGGAGCGGGACGACGTCGTCGATCTCGGTGAAGAAGACCGCGTCCTCGTCCCGGACGAACTCCGAGACCCCCACGGCAGTGATCTTGAAGCCGTCGCGGGGCGTGGGGGTGCAGGTGCGCACCATCCACTCCGCGTCGCGGACCTCGATGCGCGCGCCCGGCGCGTACGGGGTCGCGGTGTCTGCGGAGGAGGTCACTCTGCGGGCTCCTAACGGATCGTTCACCGGGTTGTTCTCGAGGGTCGTTCTCGGGGGCGGGCGGTGGCGGCGGGCGGGCCGCGGTCAGAGTCTGGGGCCGGGCGCGTAGGCGACGGCCAGCCGGTCCGCGAGGGAGGCCACGACCGGGCGGGGCACCGACCGCTCCCGATGTCGTGAGCGTGCGGGACGCTTCGGCGGTTCGATGTCGGACGGCGGATCGTCCGGCCGCTCGACATAGGTGAGCGTCGCGAAGTGAGTGCGGGCGTCGTTGACCGACAGCCCGGCGGCGTCCAGCACGCGGCGGAACTCGGCGGACGCCTCCGCCGGGGCCGGCCGGGACTCCGGGGCGTGCGCGAGCATCGCCTCGACAACCGGGGCCAGCGACGCGGGCAGGCCCGACAGGTCCGGCTCGTTGTCGGGGTTCATGATCGCGTAGTAGAGGGCGTGCTCGTTCTTGTGCGCGTAGGGGTAGTGCTTGGTCAGCGCGTAGAGCAGCGTCACGCCCGCCGCGTACACGTCGGCCGCGGGAGTGAGGTCCTTCGCCGACTCGACCTGCTCCGGCGGCATGAAGACGGGCGTGCCGAGGCGCGTGCCGGTGCGGGTGAGGTCGTCCCCGGCGTCCTCCAGGGCGACGAGACCGAAGTCGATGACCTTCGGGCCGTCCGAGCCGAGGACGATGTTGCCGGGCTTGAGGTCGCGGTGCAGGACGCGGACGGCGTGGATGTCGGTGAGCGCCTCCGCGAGCAGCACGCCCAGTGCCGCGCCCATCTCGGCGGTGAGCGCCGGGCGCACCGCCAGGTACTCCCTGAGCGTCTCGCCGCGCACGTACTCCATCGCCAGCCAGGGACGGTCGGCGCCCGGCTCCGCGGCGGCCACCAGGCCCGCGACCCGCGGGCCGTGGACCATGCCGAGCGCCAGAACCTCCCGGTCGAACCGCTCGCGGATGGCGACCTGGCCGGCCAGATCGTCCCGGATCACCTTGACCGCGACCTGCTCCGCGTCCGGCGTCACCCCGAAGTAGACGACGCCCATGCCGCCCTCGCCGAGCCTGCCGTGCACCTCAATGCCGCCGATCGTCCGGGGATCGGACGGTTCGAGCGGCTTCATCGGCACCCGCCTTCCCAGGACGGCACTGACCAGGGTCGTCCGGCCGGAGGACAGGCCGGGCAGCCAGGATAGGTGTGCCGACGAGGCGGGAACACCGTTCTCCGACAGTCGCCGGGCGGTGACCGTGCGGCGTCCCGGACGCGCTACTCGCGACAAGCGTGGCGGGCCCCCTTTCCGACGGGGCGTCATCCCAGGTCGGAGCGACGGGAGGGCGGGAGCTCCCTGGTCGGCGGGCAGCGGGCGGCGGCGCCTTGCCGGGGGCCTGACACGCCTGGCCGTATGCGGACACAGTCTCCGGTCAACCGGGCCGCCGCCGGAGAATCGCACGAGGTCGGCGCCCTGATTCAAGGGACCTCCCTGCATGAACGACCAGAGCGGTGCGGGTACCGACCATACACGTCGGCCCCTTAAACAGATAGTCTTGTGGTCGATCGAATTCACACGAACACTGGTGGCCGATGGCCGCCACCGGACAACCGGCGAGCCGACCGGGGCGTCCCAATGGGCACACCGGTCCCCCAATCCCCGATCCGGGCCCGACCACCGAGGAGTGAAGTGCCACAATCGTTCCGCTCCCTTGCCAAGAACTCGCTGTCGGGTCCTGTAGGGAGGCGGTCAGATCAATGGCGGACTCGGTGATGGACGAACTGCCGCGCGCCGCACTGCGGAACGTGCTGGGCAAGTGGCGTGACAACCTGATCGATCTGACCGGCCGGAACCGGCTGCTGAACTTCCGGCACACCCGCACCGCCACGCTGGCGATCCGGTCACCGCAGGCGGGTCCCCTGATCACCGGGCTCGACTCGGGCCTGCGGTTCGCGGAGCTGCCCGAGGACGACGCCGAGAACGAGGGTCTGGTCACGCTCGAGGACACCAGCGGGATCGTCACCCAGAAGACCACCCGGCTCGCCCTCGACGCCGCGCTCCGCAAGCTGTACCGCGACTCCAACCAGATGTTCAACGACACCGGGCTGTGGACGCTCCAGCTCGGCGTGGCGTTCCTCAAGTGGCGGGAGCCCGGCGCGGAGGGGTTCAACCTGGCACCGCTGCTGCTCGTCCCGGTGCGGCTCGACCGGCTCGGCCCCGGCCTGTTCCGGTTGATCACCGAGCAGAGCGAGGACGCCGTCCCCAACCCGGCGCTGGCCGTCAAGATGGGGCAGCTCGGGCTGGCCTGGCCCGACCCCGACAGCATGAAGGACCTCCCCGGCACCCTCTCCGCCGTGCGCACCGCCGTCGCGGGACACCCGGACTGGGAGGTCAACGACGACGTCGTGCTCGCCACGTTCCGCTCCCACAAGGAGGCGATGTACCGGGACCTGCTCGACCACGAGGACCAGATCCTGGCGCATCCCCTGGTGCAGGCCATCGGACTCGGCGAAGCCGCGCACCTCCCCGAGGACGAGCTGTACTTCGAACCCGTCGACGCCGACCGGATCGACGAACTCCAGCCGCCCGAGCTGACGCCCCTCGTCCTGGACGCCGACTCGTCCCAGCGCCAGTGCGTCGCGGCGGCCCTCGACGGCCGGTCGTTCATCATGGACGGCCCGCCCGGCACCGGTAAGAGCCAGACGATCGCGAACATGATCGCGGCGCTGATGTACCAGGGCCGGAGCGTACTGTTCGTCAGCGAGAAGGCGGCGGCGCTGGACGTGGTCCGCAACCGCCTGGACTCCGTGGGGCTCGGGGCGTTCGTCCTGGCGCTGCACAGCCACCACGCGAGCCGCAAGGAGGTCGCAAAGACGCTGGGCGACGCCCTCGCGAAGCGTCCCAAGGCCGTCGGATCAGGGTCGGACGAGGATCGGCAGCGACTTCTGCGCACCCGCCAGGAGCTCTCGGCCTACGCGGCGGCGATGAACGAGACCCGGCCGCCGCTCGGCTTCACGCTGCACGACGTGATCGGGCGGCTGGGCAAGCTGACCGGCGTGCCGCCGCTGCCGACCGCGCTGCCGGAGGGCCTGACCGCCGGCGGGCTCCAGGACGTCCGTGCCGCAGCGGAGCGACTGGGCGACGCGTGGCGGCCCGTCGCCGAGGGCTCCGAGTACGCGTGGCGGCATCTCACCGGAAGCGGGCAGCCGCAGCCGCGCCTGCAACTGCTGCGCGAGCACGCCGACGCGCTCCAGCGCCGCCTCGCCGCGCACGATGACCTCACCGGGCCACTGGGCCTGACCGAGCTGGGCGCAACCGAGCGGCTACTCGCCCTGCTCGACGCCACGGGCGGCCGCCCCGAGGTTCCGGAGGCGTGGCTGACCGCCCCCGTACTGCCGGCGCTACGAGAAGAGGTGTCCGGATTCATCACCCGGCTGGGCGCACTGCGGACCTCGGTCGCCGCCGTCGCCGGGGAGGTCGGGCCGGATTGGGATCACCTGCCGTCCGGCATCGACAGCTCGGCGTCCGCCGAGGAGGCGGCACTGGCCGAGCTGGCGACGGAGGGGCTCGACCTGTCGGAGCTGACCGAAGAGTGGCTCCGCGGGCTCGGCGCCGACTTCCGGGAACAGGCGGACATGCTGCGCCACGCACGGTCGTCGCTGGCCGACATCGCCGCCGTCTACGGGATGCCCGCCCCGGTCACCTTCGAGCAAGCCCTGGCCCTCTGCCGGCTGACCGAGTTCGCGCGGTGGCCGCACCGCCCCGAAGCGGACTGGCTGGCGAGCGACCGCAGGTCCGCCGCCGTCCTCGCCGCCGCCAACCTCGAAGAGCGCGTGAACGTACTCGTCCAGGCCAGGGCCGCGGCGACCCGGGTGTTCACCGAGAAGATCTTCACCGTTCCCGACTTCCCCGGCCTTGTGCGGCGGTTCGGCGAGACCTCCGGACTCGGGAAGCTGTCCGGTGCCCACCGGGCCGACAAGCGACTGCTCGCCGGGCTGACCGTGTCGGGTGAATGGAGCAGGGAGGCCGCCGAGCGGCTCCCGCAGGCACTGGCCTGGTACAACGCCGCCATGGCGCTGCAGCAGGCGGCCGCCTCCCAGAGCCCGCTCCTCGGACGTTACTGGCAGGGCGAGCACACCGACTTCCGGCTGGTCCACGGGCTGCTGGAGGGCGCCGAGGAGATCGGGCGGCTCGCCGCGGGGCCGCATTCCCCGGCCGCTCTCGCGGAGCAGGTCGGCGCCGGCGGCCGTCCCGACGCGGGCGCCTGCACCGCCGCCGACCAGGTGCGCGAGCGGCTCGACCGGTGGCGGCGGACGCTCGTCCCCGCGCCGCGGCCGGGCGGACGTCCGAGGCTCGCGGCCGGGTCCATCGCCGACGCCACCGCCTGGTACTCGGCCCACCTCGGACCGCTGGCCGCCGCCGCCGAGCTGATCGCCGAGGTTCAGCCGGTGCTCGGGACCCCGTCGGCGCTCACCCTCGCGCAGGCGCGCGGCATCGCCGCCCGAGTGGAGGCGGTGCGTGCCGAACGTGCAGCGTTCCTGTCCCGGAAGGCTCACGACGAGCACGTGCTGGGCGCTCTCTACGCGGAGCTGGAAACCGACACGGCCGCGCTCTCGGCCGCGCTGGACTGGGTCGCCGGCGTGCGGACACCGGACGAGCCCATGCCCGAGCAGGCCGCCCGCGCGCTGCTCGCCGCCCGGCCCGACGAGGAACTGCGCGGGGCGTGGAACGCGTTCCGCGCCGCCGTCACCGACTTCGTCCAGATGTTCGACGCCGCGCGGCGGCCCGGCCTGCACGCCCGGCTCACCGGCACCGCCGCGGCGTTCGACGAGTTCACCGGACTGCTCGCCGCCGACCGGTCCGGCCCCGAGGAATGGCGCTCCTACGCCGAGGCCCGCGCCGGCCTGCGCCGGCACGGGCTCGACGGGCTCATCGGCCGGGCCGCCGAGAAGGGCCTGGACGGCGCCGGCTTCCCGCACGCGGTCGAGCGGGCCGTCCTCGAAGCCTGGGCCGAGCGGGTCATGGGCGGCGACTCCCGCCTCACCCCCGTCCGGGCAGTCGAACGGGACAGGCTCGTCGAGCGGTTCCGCGAACTCGACAAGGCCCTGGTCGCCAACGCCCACGCCCAGGTGATCGAGGCGTGCAACGCGCGCCGCCCCCGGCCCAACGTCGGGCAGGCCGCCGTCATCCAGCGGGAGGCCGAGAAGAAGAGCAGGCACATGCCCGTGCGGACGCTGCTCGACCGGACGTCCGACATCGTCCCGCTGGTGAAGCCGTGCTTCATGATGAGCCCGCTGACGGTCAGCCAGTTCCTGCCGGCCGGATACCGCTTCGACGTCGTCATCTTCGACGAGGCGTCGCAGGTGCTCCCCCAGGACGCCGTGAACTGCGTCTACCGCGGCCGATCGCTCATCGTGGCGGGCGACCAGAAGCAACTGCCGCCGACCGACTTCTTCGCCCAGACCGACGACTCGGACGACGACGACTTCGACGAGGACGTCCCGGACTCCTTCGACTCGCTCCTCGACATGTGCAAGGGCAGCGGCCTCATCCGGAGCCTGCCGCTGTCCTGGCACTACCGGAGCCGTCACGAAGGACTCATCGCGTTCAGCAACCGCCGCTTCTACGGCAACGGCCTGGTGACCTTTCCCGGGGCGTTCGAGTCCGGCGACGACGTCGGAGTCACGTTCACCAAGGTGTCCGGCGTCTACGAGCGGGGCCGCAGCCGCCGCAATCCGATCGAGGCGGACGCCGTCGCCGAACGCGTCCTGCACCACTACCGGACGCGGCCGAACCTCAGCCTCGGCGTGGTGGCGATGTCCGACGCGCAGGCGCACGCCATCGAAGAGGCCGTGGAACGGGCCCGGGACGGCCATCCCGAGCTGGAGCCGTTCTTCTCCGCGGACCGGCTCAACGGGTTCTTCGTCAAGAACCTGGAGACCGTCCAGGGCGACGAGCGGGACGTCGTCATCATCTCCGTCGGTTACGGCCCCGGCCCCGACGGGCGGCTCACCATGATGTTCGGCCCACTCAACCGGGAGAACGGCTGGCGGCGCCTCAACGTAGCCGTGACCCGCGCCCGGCACCGCGTCGAGGTCATCTCGTCGATCTCCGGTTCCGACATCCGCGAGGGCACCAGCAGGAGCCGCGCGCATTTCAAGAAGTACCTCGACTACGCCGAGCGCGGCCCCGCCGTCCTGGAGCACGGACCGCTCGACGAGGACGCGGCGCCGGAGAGCCCGTTCGAGGAGTCCGTGCTGGACGTCCTGACGGATTGGGGCTACGACGTCCAGCCGCAGGTCGGCGTCGGCGGCTACCGGATCGACATGGCCGTCCGCCACCCCGCTCTCCCGGGCCGGTTCGCGCTGGGCATCGAGTGCGACGGCGCGATGTACCACTCGTCCAAGGCCGCGCGGGACCGCGACCGCCTGCGGGAAGAGGTGCTGCGCGGGCTCGGCTGGGAACTGCACCGAATCTGGGGCACCGACTGGTACCGCAACCGCCCCGAGGCCGAGACCCGGCTACGCGAAGCCGTCGAGGCCGCCATCGACGTGATGGCCGAGGAGACCGCACCCGACGACGATGAGGGCCCAATCGTCCCCGAACCGCCTCGGACGGACGAGCAGCCCAGGGTGACCATGGAGTCCGCCGACGACGGGCAGCCGCGCGACTGGGCCGCCCCCTACCGCAGGGCGCATCTCGAAGGACACCTCTACTACTACGAGATGCACGAGCCGGAATCGCTCAGCCTGCTCCAGCGGCTCTTCCGCGAGATCCTCGAAACCGAGGCGCCGGTTCAGCGCGACCTCCTCTACCGGAGGGCGGCGACGGTCTGGGGCATCGAACGGATCGGCTCGCGCATTCGCGCCAACCTCGACAGGGCCCTCGGCGGGCTGCTCAAGGCCGATCGCGAGGTCGAGCAGGACGGCGACACCATCACCCTGCGAGAACGCCCGGTCCTCCCGCGCGAGCCCGGAGACGGAGTGGTCCGCAAGGTCACCGAGGTTCCACCCGCGGAGCGGAGGACGGCCCTGCTCGAGATCATCGCCGAATCCCCCGGCATGACCGAGACCGAACTGACCACGCACACGGCCCGCTTCTTCGGCTGGAACCGCCGCGGCTCCGACATCGCCCGCGCCTTCGCACAAGACCTGCTGGAACTCCGAGAGGAAGGCCGGATCGACGGACTTCCGGACCGGGTCGTCCTGCGCTGACAGTCCCGCATGGTGATCTGGAAAGGCAGTTCCAGGCGGCTCCGAAAATGCGTATTCGGTCTTGCCGTGGGTGCATTTTCTGGCGTGGGCGGGCCATTTGGAACCGGGCCGTTGGACGAGGCGTCGCATTAGCGGACAATGCCGGGCGGCGGGTCCGGGTCCCGCCGCAGGCGTCGTCGAGTGCGGTCAGGAGAAGCGGTAATGGCGGATGTGCCCAATGTTTCGTTCTGGGAGCGTGGTGAGCGGCAGCAGGTTCGGCGGTGGCTGCTGGTCGGCGGCGCGGCGCTGCTGTTCCTCGTCATGCTGGGGCTCGTCGCCGCCTCACCGGTGGTGCTCTACCGGCTCGGCGTGGCCGGGGGCGTGGAGTGGGACGAGATCGGCGCCATCGGTGACGCCTATGGCGCGGCGGCGACCCTGCTCACCGCCGTTTCGCTGGTCGGTATCACCGTCTCGCTGCTGCTCGGGGCCAAGGACTCCCGGACGAACCGCGCCCAGGCCATCCGCACCTTCCACTTCGAGCTCATCCGGATGCAACTGGAGGATCCGGAACTGCTGTGGGCCAACGGCTGGCCCCGGCCCGAGATGCGCAGCGACCAGGAGCGCACGACCGCGCGGGTGCGGCAGCATCTGTACGCCAACCTGTGGGTGTACTTCTATCTCATGCAGTACGAACTGCGGGTCCTGTCAGAGGCGAACCTCCGCGCGCTGCTGGTGAACGAACTCTTCAACGGGGAGGTCGGCAGGCAGTACTGGAAGTCGACGGGCTGCACGTTCGAAGTGATGAAGGGACGCCGCGTCAAGCGGTTCTTCCAGATCATGGATGAGGAGTACCGCAACGTCGTCGAATCCGGCCGGGAACCGGTGCCCGCCTGCGGGCTCCCGGAGGTCGAGCCGCCGCCACCGCCGGAGAGTTCCTCCCGGCTGCCGGCGCGGGGGGCAGTCGCGGCCGTGGTCGCGGGCGCCGCCGGCCTGGCTGCAGGGGCCACGGTCCTACACCGGATCCGTCGGTGACGTGGCGATACGCGGTGGCCTGCGCGCGTCGGCCGCTCGCTCGTAGGCCGCGGCCAGGGCCAGGACGCGGGCGTCGGCGCGCCGTCCGGCCATGAAGGAGACGCCGACCGGAAGCGGCCCGACGAACCCCGCGGGCACCGAAACGCTGGGATACCCGGCGACGGCGGCCGGGGTGGAGGTCGGGGGGAAGCCGTCGTCACCCGTGCGGCAGTCGATGGGCCGGGCGGGCGGATTGGTGGGCGCGGCGAGGGCGTCCAGGCGGTGCCGGGTGAGCAGGTCGTCGATCGAGCGCGACGCCCGCCTGGCCAGTTCGGCCCGCCGGGCGCGGTAGCCGGGGTCCTCGGGACCCGGGGCGGCGAGGGACTGCTCGAACAGATCCAGCCCGGCGAAGCACGTCCGCTCCAGCGGGTCGTCGCGGTGGAAATCGATCAGCTCGGCGAGCCCCCCGGGACCGTCGTCGCGCGTTCGCAGGTAGTCCTCGATGTCCCTGCGGAACTCGGTCGGCAGCACCCCGGACAGCAGGTCACGCGTCCGTTCTACTTCGACGTCCACTTCGACGACCTCCGCGCCCCGCTCCCGCAGAAGCTCGCCAACGCGGGTCATCAAGCGGTCGACGTCTTCGCCGTACGCCGGCATCCGCCAAAGACCGATCCGCGCCGCCCGCAGTGCTGACGGCTGGTCGCTGGGCACGAGCCCTCGGGTGCCTGGGGCCAGCACGGACAGGGCCAGGGCGGTGTCGACGACGTTCCGGGCGATCGGCCCCGCGCAATCCCGGGCGCGGCACACGGGCACGACACCGTCCACGCCCACCAGGCCCCGGCTCGGCTTCACGCCGACGACGCCGTTCGTCCCCGCCGGGCAGACCAGCGAGCCGTCGGTCTCGGTGCCGACGGCCACCTGGGCGAACCCCGCGGCCACCCCCGCCGCCGGGCCGGAGGACGAGCCGCTGGGGCTGCGGTCCGGAGCGTGCGGGTTCCGGGTCTGGCCGCCGACCGCGGACCACCCCGAGACCGCGCCGGAGGACCGGAAGTTCCCCCATTCGGAGAGGTTGGCCTTGCCGAGGATCACGGCCCCGGCGGCGCGCAGCCGGCGGACCAGCTCCGCGTCCCGCGCGGGGCGCCCGCGGGCGAGGGCGCGGGAACCGGCGGTGGTCGGCAGGCCCGCCGTGTCGATGTTGTCCTTGAGCAGCACCGGGATCCCGTCCAGCGGCCCTCGCAGTTTTCCGGCCTTCCGGCGGCGGTCGGACGCCGCCGCCTGCGCGATCGCGGTCGGGTCCAGTGCCAGCACCGCCCGCACGACACCGTCCAGGCGGCCGATCCTGTCGAGATAGGCCTCCGTCAGCCCGACCGCGTCCAGGCAGCCCAGCGTCCGGCACCGCTGAAGTCCGGGGATGGTCGCCCGGTCGAGCGCCGAGCCGTCATCGCACGAACACGCCCCGCCGACCGTCAATGCACCGACCCTCCCTTCCGGACGACCTTAGCCGCTCGGGATCACGCGGAACGGAATAGATGGCTCCGTTCTGATGGCACCGACGCCACGTTGTACTGGCTCACCGGTGACGTGCGGGAGTTCTTCCGTCCTCTCCGCTGGCGGCCCCGCGCCCCTGATGACCACCCGGCGTCTCGGGCGGTCATCAGGGGTGTGCGGCTACCTCACCGCGGTATGCCGATATCAGCCTGCTCCTTCGGGGACGTCCGGGAACGAGTGGTGCTCGTGGTGGACGACCCAGCGGCCGTCCCGCTTGCGCAGGCCGAGGGTCAGGCGCAACCGGTTGTCGGGGTCGGTCTCGAACCCCTCCTTGGTCCCGCAACGCAGCAGTGCGTAGGCGTAGGCGACGTCATCGCCCGCGACGACGTCCAGCGACTCGATCTCGAAGAGGGCGCCCTGGGCCTGCCACTCGAAGAAGGGCGGCCACGTCCGGCGGTAGTCGTCCAGGCCGCGCACTCCCTCGTAGGGCGGCGGGACGTCGAACATGACGATGTCCTCGGCGTGGTCTTGGAGGACCCGGTCCATGTCTCCGGCGTGAACCGCCTCGGCCCAGCGCTCGATCAAGGCGCGGATCTGATCCTGGTCGGTCTGCATTGTCGTGTCCTTCCGGCTCGATGTATCCGTCGGGACTACAACCCGGGCCGGGCCGCGAAATCATCGCGGCGGGCCGGCCAGTTCCGCCGGAAGGCCGAACATCGGGAAGTCGGCGTCGAGGAAGGACACGACCTCGGCGATCCGGGTGTCGCGTAGCACGAGCAGGTCCAGGCCCGCCGGGACGTACGACGCTCTGGCGTCATCCCACCTGTAGGTGCCGAAGGCGAGCTGCCCGTTCGCCTGCACCGGCACGAAACGCCAGCGCTCGGTCAGCGGGCCCTCGACCAGGAAGGCGCGGATGCCCGAGCGCCCCGCGTACCAGGCGGCCAGCGGCGGCATCGAGAACCTGGCGTCCTCGGTGAGCAGCGCCACGATGGAGTCGACGTCCCGCGCCTCCCACGCCGCCATGTAGCGGCGGACCAGGTCCCGCTGCGCGGCCTCCCCGATCGCGTCCAGCGTGCGCTGCTGGCTGATGCCGGGGACGGCCTTCCGCGCCCGCTGCAACGCGCTGTTGACCGCGGCCGTCGTCGTGTCCAGCACCTCGGCGGCCTCCCGGGCGCGGTACCCGAGCACATCGCAGAGCAGCAGGGCGGCCCGCTGCGCGGCCGACAGGTGCTGCAGAGCGGCGACGAACGCGATCTCCACGCTCTCCCGCGCGAGGACGCGGGCCTCCGGATCGAGGTCGTCCGTCCAGGCCATCCACCGTCCGGGGTACGGCTCCACCCAGGCCGTCTCGACCGCCGGTGCGCCCTCCGGGCTCATGTCGGTGGGCAGTTCCCGCCGCCCGCGCCTCTCGATCAGCGTCAGCGCCCGGTTCGTCGCGATCCTGTAGAGCCAGGACCGGATCGATCCCCGTTCCTCGTAGCCGCCCAGGCTCCGCCAGGCTCGGTCGAGGGTCTCCTGGACGGCGTCCTCGGCATCGTGGATCGAGGCGAGCATCCGGTAGCAGTGCGCCCGCAACTCGTCCCGGAAAGGCTCGACCAGCCGGCCGAACGCCTCCCGGTCCCCACCCCGGGCGGCCAGCACCAGCTCGGCCTCGGCCGGGCGTTCCCCCTCGTCCATGGGACGAGTATGGCCGACCAGGCGGCCCCCATGGCGTGGGACGATCGTGCGCGCGCGAAGGGGCGGAGGCCGCGTGCGGTCGCTGACGGAACTGGCTCGCGAGTACCGCGGGGAGCGGCGGGTCGAGCTGCTGGACGGGCGGGGCGGGCGGCACGATCTCGTGGGCGTGCGAGGTCCGGGGCTGACGGTGGACACGCCGTCCCGCTGGTACGCGTACCAGGAGCGGCACCGGACCTGGACAGGCACGTCCTGCACCGGCTCGGGGAGTACGGACGCCGCCCGCCCGCCGTCATCCAGATCATCGTCGACGACGGCGCGCTGCCCGCCGACCACCTCTCCGCGGACGGCACGGACCTCGGCCACCGGCCGCCGCCGCTGCTCGGCGAGCGGGTGCGCTGGTACATGGTGGACGGGGTGCTCAGCCAGGGCGGCCGGAGGGTCCGCGCGACCGGCGTCCCCTGTCCGGGCCGGGAGCCGGCGCGGGTCTGGGTCGCCGCCGACGACGATCCCTCCCTCGACGGGATCATCGCCTCCATCGCGCCGGCCCCGGCACGGCCGGGTCAGAGCCAGCCGAGCTCGGTGGGCTGCGGGAAGCCGCGCTGCCAGACGCCGTAGGCGGTGAGCGCGACGAAGGCGGGCGCGAACGCGGGGATCAGGACGCCTCCGAGGTCGTGCCGGGTGCGCAGGCCCCAGGCGGTGAAGGCGGCGGCGACGAGCAGGCCCATCACGGCGGTGCCGCCTTCGAGGGAGTTGGTGGTCCAGGTGACGGCGACGACCAGGGCGAGGGCGGCGACGACGAGGGCGGTTCCGGCGTACCAGATGTAGTGGCCGGCCACCTCGTCCCACAGGTGGACGACCGCGATGCCGGGGGTGTCGTTGCCGACGGAGTTGGCGGCGAGGTGGATGCCGTGTCCCTCGACGTAGGTGATGGCGCCGACGAGGTAGAGGGCCCAGCCGCGGTGGTCGGCACGCCCGGCGTGGAGTGCCGCGGCGGCCGTGAGCAGGACGGCGTACGGGGTGAGGACGTCGGCCCAGTCGGCCCAGCGGGTGTCGCCGACCATGCCGAGCCAGGCGAGGCCGAAACCGATGTGGTGGGTGAGGCCGTAGGCGAGGGCGCAGGCGGCGAGCCAGCGCCGCGCGTGCCGGTCGTTCGCGGGGGGCGGGGCCGTTGTCGAGGTCATGCGTCTCCCGTTCCGGTTCGTGACCATCATGGCGGAGACGGCACGGCCTCTGCTCGATCAGCGGGCCGCGCTTTGTGTTACCCCACAGGCTGAGTGGGTGTTTGCGCAAACATGTAGCCCTACATTCGGCGCCCTTCTCCTGGATTGGTGTTCGGCGAAATCGCATGACTCAAGGGATGCGGTCTTGACAGCGATGGTGTTATCGCTCACATTTTTGCGGAGAGATTGGTGTCGGCCCCCGCCGCGACACAACGCACACTGGGAGACCCCGCATGCCCAGATTCCTGTCCCGCGTCATCGCGATACTCGCCACCGCCTGCCTCCTCACCGCGTCCTGGACGGGGATCGCGGCCGCGGCGGACCCGTTCACCGGGTACCTCATGGCGCACTTCACCGGAGAGTCGGCGAACGGCGAGCAGATCTACCTCGCCCACAGCGACGACGGCCTGCGCTGGACCGACCTGAACAACGGCTCGCCCGTCCTCGTCTCCACGGTCGGCACGCGGGGCGTCCGCGACCCCGTCGTCGTCCGCTCCCCCGCGGGCGACCGGTACTGGATCATCGCGACGGACCTGCGGATCGCCTCCGGCACCTCGTGGGACGACGCCGCGAACCGGGGCAGCACCTCGATCGTGGTCTGGGAGTCCGGTGACCTGGTGAACTGGTCGTCGCCGCGGCTGCTCAACGTGGCGGGCGCCATCCCGGGGGCCGGCAACGCGTGGGCGCCGGAGGCCATCTACGATCCCGCGGCCGGCGGCTACGTCCTCTACTGGGCGACGAACTCCACGGTGAACGGGATCAGGAAGCACCGCATCTGGTACGCGCGCACCACCGACTTCCGCACGGTCACCGCGCCGCAGATCTACATCGACCGCACGGGGACCCAGGGGCTCATCGACACCCAGATCATCGAGGTGCCGGACCGGACCGGCGGGTGGCGGTACTACCGGGCCTCCGGCGACGGCCAACTCACCATCGAGGCGTCCAACTCGATCCTCGGGTCGTGGACGCGGCTGGGCGACCTGTCGCACCTGGGCCTCACCGGCGGCGACGTCGAGGGGCCGATGTGGGCGAAGTTCAACGACCGCGACGAGTGGACGCTGTGGCTCGACCAGTACGCCACCGGCCGCGGCTACATGCCGCTGACGTCGACGAACCTCGGCAGCACGCGCGACTTCGTGCGGCCCGGCGGCTACGACCTGGGCGGCACGCGCAAGCGCCACGGCTTCGTGCTCAACCTGACCGCCGCCGAGGAGAGCCGCGTGACCGGGCGGTGGCAGAGCAGCCCGCCCAGCCGGCTGCGGTCGTACAACTTCCCGGACCGCTACGTCCGGCACGCCGACTTCGACGTCCGCATCGACGCCGACGTGAGCCCGGCCCAGGACGCGCAGTTCCGGCTGGTGCCCGGACTCGCCGCCCCCTCCGGGCACGTCTCCTTCGAATCGGTCAACTTCCCCGGCCACTACCTGCGGCACTACGGGTTCGACTTCGTCCTCGCCCCGAACGACGGCTCGGCCACCTTCGCCGCGGACGCCACGTTCCGCCGCGTCCCCGGCCTGGCCGACGCGTCGGCGGCGTCGTTCCAGGCGTACAACTTCCCCGACCGGTACATCAGGCACTACGACTACCTGCTCCGCCTCGACCCGATCGGCGACGCCGTGGCCAGGGGCGACGCCACCTTCCGCGTGACCGGCTGACGCCGGGGCCGAACGCAGAGGGGACCACGCCGGTTGCGGCGTGGTCCCCCGGAAGCGCGGCGGGGTCAGCAGAGCCCGCGCGGCTTGGAGGTCCTGCAGTGGTTGGCGCGGAACTTGTTGGTCCGGCTGCCGCTCCTGTCGACCAGGTCGTACGGGGCGTTGCCGAGGACGCGGTTGGCCTCGACGACGTTGTGGCGGGCCGGCCGGTTCTGCGGCGGAACCCCGCGGAAGAGGACGATGCCGCCGGAGTAGGGCAGCCTGCCGCGGTTGTACGTCACCTCGTTCTTCTTGATGCTGTTGTGGTCGCCGCCGAAGAGCAGGATGCCGGTGCCCTTGAGCGCCGGGACCGGGCCGTACGGCCTGCAGTTCCGGTTGTTCTTCGAGATCTTGTTCTTCCAGAGCGCGTTGTGGCCCTGGCCGCCGGGCCGGCCGTCGTCCACCAGCAGGACCCCGGCGCAGTTGCCGACGAACGTGTTGCCGTAGACCTTGACGTTGCGGGCGTGCCGGATCAGCAACCCCATCGCGTTGCCCGAGGCGTGGTTCTCCGCGACGACCGTGCCGTGCGCGTTGGCGACGTCCCCGACGTACAGGCCCGCGTGCTCACCGGAGTGCTGAACCCAGTTGTGGACGAAGCGGCCGCGGGTGGAGTTGAACTCCGCGATGCCGTATTCGCCGTTCTTCTTGGCCAGGACGTGCTCCACCGTGAGCCGGTCGGTGTGGAGGCCGAGCACGCCGGTCTCCTTGAAGTACTGGACGCTGAGCTTCTTGACCGTCACGTTCCGGACCGGGTGCCCCGCGCGGCCGACCACGCAGATGCCCATTCCGGGCTGCCTGACCTTGGCGCAGTAGTCCTTGCGGCCCGGGCGCAGCACGGTCCTGTTGCCCGCGCCACGGATCGTCAGCGGCTTGCGGACGAGGACTCCCCCGTCGTAGCGCCCCGCCTTGAGCTGGATGACGTCACCGTGCCGAGCCTTGTTGACGGCCTTCTGGATCGAGTGCCCCGGCTTCACCACGTGGATCCGCGCGCCCGTGGACGCCTGACCGGCCGGCATGAAGGCCGCGAACGCGACCGCCGTGCCGAGCGAGACCGCAAGAGTCCGCCTCATCCCTTTTCCCCCTTTTGTAATGCTGCCGACTGGAAATCGCCGCCCTCTGTCGTGGCCGGGCAATTCCTCGCTCATCCTGGACCGCCCAGGTGGTTCCTTCGGGGTGGAAAAGGTAAACGACTCGGAAGCAGCCACGATTTTGCCGTCCCTTTCGAGAGTGCAGACGGCTTCGGGGAAACCCGCCGGACAACCGGCGGCCGCGGTCGGGCGTCTCAGCGGAAGCGCGAACGTCCATTCGGGGCGAGCAGGACCGCCAGGACATACGCCGCCGCGAGCATCGAAGCGAACAAAAGAACCCGCACCGGAAACGGCCCGCCCAATGCGGCGCGCACGGGCCCGTTGAGGGCCGCGCCTCCCAGCGCGATCCAGAGCGCTTCGTACACGACGGCTCCCGTGTGCACGCCCCGGCGGCCGGAGGGGAGGCGCGCGGCGAGCACCAGCCCGGGCACGGCGAACAGCAGCAGGGGCAGTGAGAAGAGCACCGGGATCAGCAGGTAGGGCGCGGTTCCGTCGTCGGGGACGCCGTGCACCGACACCCAAAGGGCGACCCCGGCGTTCGGCAGGAGCCACGCGAGGCCGCACAGCACGGCCTGCGCCCAGAGCACCGCGTGCGCCGCGGCCAGGGCGCCCGGCAGGGACCGCTGATCGACGTTCATGGCGACCAGGCTGCCCCGGGATCCCGCCGGGCACATGAGTACATGTACTCAGCGCCGGTGGCGCAACTACGCAGCGGTCGTCTTGCGGGGTGTCCTGGGGCGGGCGTTGAGGGCGGACAGGAGGACCCCGCCGAGGCCCTTGGCGGAGGCGGCCAGGAAGGTCGTCCAGTCGAAGTAGTCGCGCCAGAGGGTGATGCGGTCGTCCTCGACCTTGAAGGTGCCGCACACCCAGAACTCGGCGCGCCAGGCGCCGGCCTCCAGCACGTCGGTGCGTTCGGTCAGGACGACCGGGCCGTTGGCGGCGATGTTGTGGATACGGGCCTCGAAGCCGCTGCCGTAGCGGGACATGGCCCGGAGCGTCTTCTCGACGGCGGCCAGGCCGCGGGCAGGCGGCAGCGGGACGTTCTGGTACACGATCTCTGGCGCGGCGTAGGTGAGGGCCCGGTCGACGTCGAGGTCTTCTAGGGCGGACAGGAAGCCGGTGACGATCTGCGTCTCGCTCATGGCGGTTCCTCCGAGGTAGATGAACCAACCGTAGTCGAGCGATGCGCGACAATCGGGGCATGCGGTTCGGCGTTTTGGGGCCCGTGGAGGTGCGGGCCGGCGGGGTGGCCGTGCCGGTGGGCGGGCCCGGGGTACGGGCTCTGCTGGCGATGCTGCTGCTGGACGCGGGACGCACCGTCCCCGCCGAGCGGCTGATCGACGGGATGTACGGGGAGGAGCCGCCGGACGGAGCCGCGAACGCACTGCAGTCCCGGGTGTCGCGGCTGCGGCGGGCGCTCGGTGACGCGGACCTGGTGGAGGGGCGGCCGGCGGGATACCGGATCGTCGCCGATCCGGACGCTGTCGACGCGCACCGGTTCCGGCGCCTGGCCGCGGACGGGCGGCGGGCGATGGCGGATGACGCGTTCCCGCGGGCGGCCGGGCTGTTCGATGAGGCGCTCGGGCTCTGGCGCGGCCCCGCGCTGGCCGATGTGCGGGCGCCGTTCGCGGCCGCGCAGGCGGCACGGCTGGAGGAGGAACGCGCCTCGGTCGTGGAGGACCGCGGCGAGGCGGCGCTCCGCGGCGGTGACGCGGGCGCCGTGGTCCCGGTACTGCGGGGGCTGGTGGACGCGCAGCCGCTGCGGGAGCGGGCCCGGGCCCTGCTGATGCGGGCACTGCACGCGTGCGGCCGGCAGGCGGAGGCGCTCGCGGTGTTCGAGGAGGGCCGCCGGATCCTGGCAGAGGAGCTGGGGGCCGACCCGTCGCCGGAGCTGGCCGGCGCGCACGTGGCGATTCTGAGGGGTGAGGCCCGCGGACCGCGCGTGCGGCTCCCGGCGCCGCTCACCAGCTTCGTCGGCCGTGCCGAGGAGCTGCGGCTGGTCGGCGGGATGCTGGCGGCCGGGCGGCTGGTGACCCTGCTCGGGCCGGGCGGCGCGGGCAAGACGCGGCTGGCGGTCGAGGCGGCGCGGCGCGCGGGCGGCGAGGTCTGCTTCGTGGACCTGGCGCCGGTCGACGCGGACGAGGTGCCGCAGGCGCTGCTCGGGGCGCTCGGGCTGCGGGCCGCCGGGATGCGACCGGTGCCCGGCGGACCCGCCGGCACCGAGGAGCGGCTGATCACGGCGCTGGACGGGCGGCCGACGCTGCTCGTGCTGGACAACTGCGAGCACGTCGTGGCGGCCGTCGCGGGGCTCACGCACCGGCTGCTGGTCGCCTGCCCGGAACTGCGGGTGCTGGCGACCAGCCGGGAGGCGCTCGGGATCACCGGCGAGGCGCTGCGGCCGGTGCCGCCCCTGGAGCCGCCGCCGGAGGGTGCGCCGGACGGCGAGGCCGCCGCGTATCCGGCGGTGCGGCTGTTCCTCGACCGGGCCGCGGCGGTCCGCCCCGGCTTCGTGCTGGAGGGCGACGCCGTCGCGCGGATTTGCCGGGCCCTGGACGGGCTGCCGCTGGCGATCGAGCTGGCGGCGGCGCGGCTGCGGTCGCTGCCCGTCGAGCAGGTCGCGGCGCGGCTGGACGACCGCTTCCGGCTGCTGTCGCGCGGCGACCGCACGGCCGCGCCCCGGCACCGGACGCTGCGCGCCGTCGTGGAGTGGAGCTGGGGCCTGCTGGACGCGGAGGAGCAGATCCTCGCCCGGCGGCTCACGGTGTTCACCGGCGGGTTCACGCTGGAGGCCGCGACGGGCGTCTGCGATCTCGGCGACACCGACGAGCTGGTCGCCGGGCTCGCCGACAAGTCGCTGCTGCAGGCCGACGGCTCCCGCTACCGGATGCTCGACACCGTCCGCGCGTTCTGCGCGGAGCGGCTCGGCAAGGCTGTTCCACGAGGCGCTCGACGTGTCGGCCGACCGCCCGATCTTCACCTACCAGGCGCTCGCCGCAATCGGCCTGGCGGACGTGGCCGCCGCGAAGGGGGACGGCGAGCGGGCGGCGCGGCTGCTGGGCGTCGCGACGGTGCTGCGGCGCCTGGACGTCCCCCGCGACACCGACGCCGGGCGGGTCTCGTCCGCCGCCCGCGCGCTCCTCGGCGACGCGGCGTACGAGGCCGTGTTCGCCGCGGCGGCGGCCCTTCCCCGCGAGCGGGCCTTCGCCCTGCTGACCCGCCGCTGACCGTCCGCTGACCGGCGCGGGCGGCGCCGTCAGCGGACGGTCAGCGCCGCCCGCGACCGTTGCCGGCATGGAATCCACCGACCGCCGATGGGCCACGCTCGCGACCTGCCTGCTGATCGCCGCCGTGCCCGGCATCGACCTGACCGCGCTGAACCAGGCCGTCCCGCACCTGAGCGCGGACCTGGACCCGTCGGCCACCCAGGTCCTGTGGATCGCGGACGCCTACGGGTTCGCGCTCGCCGGGCTGCTGATCACCATGGGCGGCGTCGGCGACCGCATCGGTCACAAGAAGCTGCTGCTCACGGGAACGGCGCTGTTCGCCGCCGCATCCGCGGTGACCGCCTACGCGCCGAGCGCCGAGCTGCTGATCGCCGCCCGCGCCCTGCTCGGCGTCGCGGGCGCCACGCTGATGCCGTCCTGCCTGTCGCTGATCCACCGCGCCTTCACCGACGCCAAGGAGCGGACGGCGGCGGTCGGCGCGTTCATGGGCGTCGCCGGGCTCTCGGTCGGGCTCGGGCCCGTCGTCGGCGGCGCGCTGCTCGACCACTTCTGGTGGGGCTCTGTCTTCCTGATCAACGTGCCGGTCATGATCGCCGCGTTCGCCGCGGGCGCGCTGCTGCTGACCGAGTCGCGGGACCCGGTACCGGGACGGCTCGATCTGCTCAGCGTCCCGCTGTCGGCGCTGGGCGTCCTCGGCCCCGTGTACGCGCTCAAGGAGGCCGCCGTGCACGGCCTGGACGAGTGGCGCATCCACGTCTGCGCGGTGGCGGGCGCGCTGGCCATGGCCGCCTTCCTGGCCCGGCAGACCCGGCTGGCCGAGCCGCTGGTCGACACCGCGCTGTTCCGGCGGGTCGCGTTCTCCGGGTCGGTCGTCACCAACATGTTCGCGATGTTCGCGCTGGTCGCCCAGTCGCTGATCTTCTCACTGTTCTTCCAGCTCGCGCTCGGCTGGTCGCCGCTGAAGGCGGGCCTGGCCGGGCTGCCCGGCGCGGCCGCCGCCATGGTCGGCGGCGCCCTGCTCGCCCCGCCGCTGATCTCCGCGCTCGGCCGGGCCCGGGTCGTCGCGGCCGGGATGCTGGCCGGCGCGGGCGGCTACGCCTATTTCCTGACGGTCGGGCTGGACACCCCGTACTGGATGATGCTGCCCGCGATGATGCTGTCCGGGACGGGCGTGGGCATGGCGCTCACGGTCACCGGCGACACCGTGCTCGCCTCCGTCCCGCGAGACCGGACGGGGGCCGCGTCGGCGATCTCCGAGACGGGCATGGAGCTGGGCGGCGCGCTCGGCATGGCGGTGCTGGGCAGCGTGCTGAACGCGGTCTACCGCAACTCGCTGGACCTGCCGGAGGGCGTGCCCGCACCGGCCGAGTCCGCCGCCCGCGACTCGCTCGGCGCGGCCCTCCAGGCCGCCGCGCACCTGCCCGGTGACCTCGCCGCGCAGGTCGGGGCCGCGGCCAAGGACGCGTTCGTGGACGGCATGCACGCCGCGCTGCTGGGCAGCGCCGCGTTCACCGTGCTGGTCTCGGTGTTCGCCCTCATCACCCTCCGCAAGGTGCCCAGGGTGCTCTCCGATGCCGAGGGACCCGAGATTGAAAAAGTGATATCACTTTGATAGGTTGCCGATAACACCCCGGATAAGGAGATACCTGGATGGCCGAAGAGACGACCAAGGTGGCGATGCCGCGCCCGAAGATCACCGAGCGGCCGGCGGCGGACCGCAACGGCTGGGCGCTGCTGGGCCTGGCGATCGCGCTGATCGCACTGGGCGCCGCGGCGGCCGCCGCCGGGGCGCTGGCCGGAGGAGCCGGCGCCATCGCGGGCGGGGTCAGCATCGGCTCGCTGCTCCTGGCGGCCGGGTCGGTCGTCGCGGCGGGCCTGACGCCGGTGGCGCCCAACGAGGCGCGGGTGCTGCAACTGCTCGGCCGCTACAAGGGCACGGTGCGCAACGACGGCCTGCGCTGGGTCAATCCGCTGACCATGCGGCAGAAGGTGTCGACGCGGATCCGCAACCACGAGACCGGGCTCGCCAAGGTCAACGACCTGGACGGGAACCCGATCGAGATCTCGGCCGTGGTGGTGTGGCAGGTCGCCGACACCGCGCGGGCCGTGTTCGAGGTCGACGACTTCGTGGAGTTCGTGGCCTTCCAGACGGAGGCGGCCGTCCGGCACATCGCGGGCAGCTTCCCCTACGACGACGCCGAGCGGATCTCGCTGCGCGACAACGCCGACGAGATCACCGCGCGGCTGTCGGAGGAGCTGTCCGAGCGGGTCGCGTCCGCCGGCGTCGACATCATCGAGTCGCGGATCACCGGGCTGGCGTACGCGCCGGAGATCGCGCAGGCGATGCTGCGCCGGCAGCAGGCCGGCGCGGTCGTCGCGGCGCGGCAGCGGATCGTGGAGGGCGCGGTCGGCATGGTGCAGCTCGCCCTCGAACGGCTGGAGGAGGACCGCGTCATCGAGCTGGACGAGGAGCGCAAGGCCGCGATGGTCAGCAACCTGCTGGTCGTGCTGTGCGCCGACCGCGACGCCCAGCCGGTGGTGAACTCCGGCAGCCTCTACCAGTGACCCTGGACCCACGTGACTGAGCGCAAGAAGATCCTGCTGCGGCTCGATCCCGCCGTGCACGACGCCCTGGCCCGCTGGGCGGCGGACGAACTGCGCAGCACCAACGCCCAGATCGAGTTCCTGCTGCGGCGGGCACTCGCCGACGCGGGGCGGATGCCCGCGTCGGCGGGCGGGATGCGCGGGCCCGGGCGCCCCCGCAAGGCGGCGCGGGACACGGGCGACGGGAACACGGGCGACGGGAACACGGGCGGGCAGGACGCGAGCGCCCGGAGCACCGGCGGAGACGCCATCGAGGACGCGGCAGGCCCGCCGCGCGGCGGAGACGGGGATTGAGATGGTCAAGGTTCCAGAATCGCTGCCGGCCCGGATGTACCTGCTGGCGTACGACCTTCGGAAGCACAAGATGAGCAAGGGCCGCGCGGAACTCGGCTACGTGCTGCGCGGCGCCGCCCTGACCGAGCTGTACCTCGACGGCCGGCTCGGCGAGGAGCGCCGCAAGCCCGTCCCGGGCACGCCCGGCGACGATCCGTACGGCGTGCTGGCGCAGATCGCCGGGTCACGGCCCAGGTCGTGGCAGCACTGGGTGCGCAAGGACAGCAAGGAGATGGTGGCCAGGATCCGGGACGAGCTGGTCCGCGACGGGTGGATCCGCGTGCGGGAGCACCGGGTGCTGGGCCTGTTCCCCCGCCAGGAGGTCACCGTCAGGGACCCGCGGGTGGTGAAGCAGCTGTGGGGCGGGGCGTCGTCCGCGCTCCGGGGGCGTCCGGTCGCGCACGTCCACAGCTACGACGCGGCGGCGGTCGCGCTGGCCGCGGCGGGCGAGCTGACGACCGTCCTGCCCCGCGCGGACCGGCGGCGCCACAAGCGGCGCATCCGGGAGCTGACGGCCCGGACGGGCCCGGCGCCGACGGCGGTCCGCAAGGTGATCGGCGAGCAGCACGCGGCCGACGCCGCCGGCTGAGCTACTCGACCACCAGCTCCACCGGGACGTTGCCCCGGGTGGCGTTCGAGTACGGGCAGATCCGGTGGGCGCGCTCCACCAGCTCGCGCCCGTTCTCCAAGTCGTCGGGCAGTTCCACGCGCAGGACGACGGTCAGCCCGAAACCGCCCTCGACGTCGCCGCCGATGCCGACCTCGGCCGTGACGGAGACGTCCCGGACGTCCTGGCGGGTGCCGCGGGCGGCCGCGGCGAGCGCGGAGGCGAAGCAGGCCGCGTACCCGGCGGCGAACAGCTGCTCGGGGTTGGTCCCCTCGCCGTCCCCGCCCATCTCGCGCGGCGCGGCGAGGGACAGGCTGAGGCGGCCGTCGGAGCTGACGGCCTTGCCGTCCCGCCCGTTGGCGGTGGCGACGGCGGTGTAGTGGACGTCCATGAACGCCCCTTTCAATTGTGGACAACTCAGTTGGACACAACCAACATACCGCAGCCGGGCGGCGCCGCAAGGCCCGCAGGGGCCCCAAGTCGCTCCGACATGTTTATGCGGGACCGAAAGGGCACGAATCAGTCGGACGAACCTTGGACGGAGATGACGTGGAGATCAGCCTCGACCTCCTGCTCCCCCGGGACGCTGCGAGCGTCCCGGCCACCCGGAGGCTGCTGCACGCGGCGCTGACCGCCCTCGGCGTGGAGGAGCAGATCCGGGACGACATCGAGGTCATGCTCACCGAGGCGTGCACGAACGTGATCAAGCACGCCGAGCACGGCGCGGACTACACGGTGCGGGCGACCATCCAGGACTCCCGCTGCCTGATCAAGGTGATCGACTCCGGGACGGGGTTCGACGCCGGCGTGCTACCCGCCCCCGAACTCGCCGACGAGCAGGGCCGCGGCCTGATGATCATGAGGATGCTGGCCGACGACGTCCGCTTCCGCTCGTTCATGCACGACGGGGCCCTCGTGTCACTGGAGAAGAACCTGCGGTACGGGAAGGGCAGCCTCGGCGGGCTGCTCACGGCCGGCAACGGCTCCTCGCTGCTGACCGGCCCCGATCCGGATACGGAGGACCTCCCCGCCCGCCTGTGCGAGATGGCGCGTACCGGTGACACCGTCCGGCTCGCCGGCTTCGTCGACGCGGGGGCGCCGCCGAACCTGGCCGACGAGAAGGGCGACACGCTGCTCATGCTCGCCGCCCGCCACGGGCACGCCGACACCGTCCGGGCCCTCGCGGCGCGCGGCGCCGACCCCGAGCGCGCCAACGACCGGGGGCGGCGGCCCCTCGCCGGCGCGGTGGCCAAGAAGGAGGGCGAGGTGGTGCGGGCCCTGCTGGACGCGGGCGCCGACCCGCGCGCGGGCTCGCCCTCGGCCGTCGACACGGCGCGGCGGTTCGGCCACACCGAGTTCCTCGCGCTGTTCGACGAGACCGCTCCCCCGCCCGCCTGAACCCGCGGGCGCACCCGGGCCGGACGCCCGTTCGGAAGGCGCGCTCAGAAGGCCCCGTCGGAGGCCAGCTCGCTCGTGGCGGGCACGCCGTCCCCGCGCGCCTGCCCGTTCTTGTCCTCGATGACCACGCGGTGGTGCCAGTAGGGCGGCGCGATGCCCTCCTCGCGGATCACGCGGTGGAGCCGCTTGAGGAACTCGTGCTTGATGCGGAACTGGTCGCCGAACTCGGAGGAACGCAGGATCACGTGGAACCCGACGGTGGCGTCGTTGAAATCGTTGAAGCGGACAAAGATGTCGCAGTCGGCCACCCCGCCCTGGACCTCCTTCATCACCTCGTGCCCGACCTCGATGAGCAGGTCCTCGAACCGGTCCAGGTCGACCTCGTAGGCCACCTTCGCGTACACCAGGATCGACATGTCCTGCGCGGGACGGTGGTAGTTGGTGAGGATCGTGTCGGAGAACCTCATGTTCGGGATGACTTCGATGTTGTCGGACAGCGTCCGGATTGTGGTGTTGCGCCAGTTGATGTCGACGACGTAACCCTCCTGCCCCGTGGACAGCTTGATGTAGTCGCCGGGCTCGATCGTCTTGGCCGCCAGGACGTGCACGCCCGCGAACAGGTTGGCGAGGGTGTCCTGCAGGGCGAGCGCGACCGCGAGTCCGCCGACGCCCAGGGCGCCGAGCAGCGGCGTGATCGACACCCCGAGGCTCTGCAGCATCACCAGGATGCCGACGCCGAGGACGACCACGCGGGTGATGTTGGCGAAGATCGTCACATTGCCGGCGACGCCCTGCCTGGCCAGCGCGACCGAGCTGACACCGCCGGCGATCAGCCGCGCCAGCGCCAGCGTCACCACGAAGATGGCGAGGGCCGTGAGCACCTTCGCGGTGACGTCGAGCGTGCCGCGCGGGAGCTGCACGACCCTGGCGGAGATCCAGAGGCCGAGCAGGACCGAGAGGGGCACCGCCAAGTCCTTGACCAGCCGGGCCACCAGGTCGTCCCAGGTCGCCCGGGTGTCGCCCGCCCGCTGGAACAGCCGGCCGGTCAGCAGCCGCAGCAGGACCGCGAGCGCCAGGGCGGACGCCAGCACGACCCCCGCGGCGATGACCCGTTCCCAGCTCACATCACCCATGACGCGTGCATCTCTCCCTTCGCGCGGGCACGGCGAACTCGCCCGTCAGATTCGCCCGTCAGATCCCGTTATGCCGCCCTGCGCGCCCCCGATCGTATAGAAGACCCGGGGCGCGCGAGGCACATCACGGACTCCGGAGGCGGGCGCGACCCCCGGGACGATTACGCTTGATCAGATGGTAGGCGTGGGAATGATGCGCCGGCTGGGGGTCACGGCGCTGGGACTGCGGAACGGCCCCCACCGCGTCACGGTCGAGCGGGACCTCGAGGTCCCCGCCGGGGACGGCGTCACCCTGCTGGCCGACCGGTACGCCCCGACGGACGTCGAGCGGGCGCCCACGGTCCTCGTCCGGTCCCCCTACGGGCGGCGCGGCCCCTTCGGGCTCATGTGCGGGCAGGCGTTCGCGTCGCACGGGTTCCAGGCCGTCGTGCAGAGCGTCCGCGGCGGCTTCGGGTCCGGCGGCGTCTTCGAGGCGCTGGACGAACGGGAGGACGGCCTCGCCACCATCGAGTGGCTGAAGTCACAGCCGTGGTTCGGCGGGACGTTCGCGATGCACGGCCCGAGCTACCTCGGCTACGTGCAGTGGGCCGTCGCCGCGGAGGCGGGCCCCGAACTGCGCGCCCTGTCGATGCAGGTCACCGCCTCGACGTTCCGCGACGCCGTGAACGTCGGCGGAACGTTCGCGCTGGAGTCGACGCTCATCTGGGTGGACCTCACCGCGCGGATGAAGAGTTCGCTCTCCGGGATCACGACCGGCATCATGTCGCCGCGCCGCGCCCGCCGCGCCACCCTCTCCGGGCGTCCGATCGCCGAACTCGACCGGCTCGCGACGGGCGGGCAGCAGCGGTTCTTCCAGGAACTCCTCGTCAACGGCCCCGACACCTCGTTCTGGGACAAGCGCGACTTCAGCCCCACCGTCTCGCGGGTGACGGCACCGGTGAACATGACCGGCGGGTGGTACGACATCTTCCTGCCGTGGCAGATGCGGGACTACGCCGCGCTCCGCGCCGCCGGACGGCGCCCGTACCTGACCATCGGGCCGTGGTTCCACGCCGACCAGCGGATGATGCGCGGCTCGGTGGGCGAGTCGATCGCCTGGTTCCGCGCGCACCTGCTGGACGACCCGTCCGAGCTGCGGGAGCAGCCCGTGCGGCTGTACATCACGGGCGCGGGCGAGTGGCGCGAGTTCCCCGACTGGCCGGTCCCCGGCATGCGGGAGGAGCGCTGGTACCTGCAGCCCGCCGGCGCCCTCGCACCGGACGAACCGCCCGAGTCCGAACCGGACACCTACCGGTACGACCCGGACCATCCGACGCCGTTCCTCGGCGGCCCCACCCTGCTCGGCGAGACCCGCCCGTCCACCGACCAGCGGCGCCTGGAACGCCGCCGGGACGTGCTGACCTACACCTCGGCCGTCCTCGACGAGGACCTGGAGATCATCGGCCCGGTCACCGCCGACCTGTACATCCGCTCGAACCGCGAGCACACCGACTTCGTGGTGCGGCTGTGCGACGTCACCCCCGACGGCGAGTCGCTGAACCTGTGCGAGGGCATGCGGCGCCTCGTCGCGGGCGAACCGGTGCCGGACGCCCATCCCTTGCCGGGGGCCCCTCCGCGAACCGCGCGGGAAGGCGTCCGGCACGTCGCCCTGGAGCTGTGGCCGGCCGGGCACCGCTTCCGCCGCGGCCACCGCGTCCGCGTGCAGGTCGCGAGCGGCGCCTACCCGCGCGTCGCCCGCAACCCCGGCACCGGCGCCCCCATCGGCACCGCCACCGAGATGCTCACCGCCGACCAGGAGGTCTTCCACTCCCCCGCCC
>NZ_SMLC01000340.1 GCF_004349245.1 Actinomadura sp. 6K520
CCCTCCCGGAGCCGAGCCGCTCCCTGCCGGGGCCCGCGTCGACCTCGCCCGGGAACGCGCCGACTCCCAGGTCGACGCCGTCCTGGACGCCTTGGACCGCGAGCTCGTCGGCCTCGCGCCCGTCAAGACCCGCATCCGGGAGATCGCCGCGCTGCTGCTGGTCGACCGCGTCCGGGCCCGCTTCGGCATCGACTCGGGACGCCCCAACCTGCACATGTGCTTCACCGGCGGCCCCGGGACGGGCAAGACGTCCGTCGCGCTGCGGCTCGCCGAACTCCTGCACCGCCTCGGCTACGTCCGCCGCGGCCACCTGGTGTCCGTCACCCGCGACGACCTCGTCGGCCAGTACGTCGGCCACACCGCCCCGAAGACCAAGGAGGTCCTGAAGAGGGCGATGGGCGGCGTCCTGTTCATCGACGAGGCGTACTACCTCTACCGCGCCGAGAACGAGCGGGACTACGGGCAGGAGTCCATCGAGATCCTTCTGCAGGTCATGGAGAACCAGCGGGACGACCTGGTCGTCGTCCTCGCCGGCTACAAGGACCGCATGGACTCCTTCTTCGCGTCCAATCCCGGGATGAGCTCCCGCATCGCCCACCACATCGACTTCCCCGACTACGAACCCGACGAGCTGGAGGCGATCGGCCGCCTGATGATGGACCGGGAGGGCTACGGGCTCGCCCCCGAGACCGAACCGGTCTTCCGCGACTACCTCTCCCGCCGCCGCGCGCAGCCCCGCTTCGCCAACGCGCGCTCCGTCCGCAACGCCATCGAACGCGCCCGCCTCCGCCACGCCAACCGGCTCCTCGCCCAGGGCGGCGACGTCGGCCGCGAAGATCTCACCACCCTCCACCCGGAAGACTTCCTCGCCAGCCGCGTCTTCGGGTGACCGGTGTCACGTCCGTTCAAGGGATGGGCCCCCGCATGTCCTAATGTTGTGACGGACGACATCAGAGGTGGGGGATAAGTTGCATAACCCTGAGGATCTGTACGAGCTCGACGCCGACCTGCCGGAAATGACGGGTCCGGTGCTGCTGCACAGCCTCGACGGCTTCGTGGACGCCGGATCCACCGGGCAGCTCGTGCGCGAGCACCTCCTGGAGGCACTGGAACACCGCGTCATCGCCCGCTTCGACGTCGACTCACTGATCGACTACCGGGCACGCCGTCCGCCGATGACGTTCGACCGCGACCACTGGGCCTCCTACGAGGCGCCCGAGCTGGTCGTCCGGTTGCTGCGCGACGAGTCCGGCAGCCCGTTCCTGATGCTGTCCGGGCCCGAACCGGACCGGCTGTGGGAGGGCTTCACCGCGTCCGTCCTGCACCTGGTGAAGCGCCTGGGCGTGGAACTCGTCGTCGGCTTCCACGGCATCCCGATGGGCGTCCCCCACACCCGCCCGGTCGGCATCACCTCGCACGCCACCCGGCCGGAGCTGGTCACCCGGAACTCCTGGTTCGACAAGGTCCAGGTCCCCGGCAGCGCCGCCGGCCTCCTCGAACTGCGGCTCGGCGAGGCGGGCCACGACGCCCTCGGCCTCGCCGTGCACGTCCCGCACTACCTCGCCCAGTCCGCCTACCCGTCCGCCGCCGTCGCCGCGCTGGAGGCCGTCATCGACTGCACCGGGCTCGCGCTGCCGGTCGAGCGGCTCCGCGAGGCGGCCGCCGCCACCGACGCCGACATCGCCGAGCAGGTCGACGGCAACGACGAGGTCGAGAAGGTCGTCCGGGCCCTGGAACAGCAGTACGACGCGTTCGCGGGCGCCGCGGAACGCGACAACCTGCTCGCCGAATCGGGGGACATGCCCACCGCCGAAGAGCTCGGCGCCCAGTTCGAACGCTTCCTCGCCGAACAGGACGGGCCGGACTCGCCGTCCTGAGACATATCCCGCCGCGCCCCGGGTAGGCGAGCCTCCGAGGGAGGTTCGCGCAATGGCCCAGAAGGTGAACGAGGTGATGACGCCGGTGCCGGTCGCGGTGTCACCGGACACGTCCCTGGCGGAGGTCGGCGACCTCATGCGGCAGCACGGCATCGGCGACGTCCTGGTCGTCCACGAGGGGCGGCTGCGCGGCCTGGTCACCGACCGGGACATCGTCGTCCGCGCCGTCGCCCTCCAGAAGGACATGACCGGCACCGCCGTGGCCGACATCTGCAGCACCAACCTGATCACCGTGGCGCCCGGCGAGGACGCCGACACGGCCGTCCGGCTCATGCGGCGGCACGCGATCCGCCGCATCCCCGTGGTCGACGGCGACCGCCCGATCGGCATGGTCTCCATCGGCGACCTCGCCGTCCAGCGCGACGAGCGCTCGGCCCTCGCCGACATCAGCGCCGAACCCCCGAACACGTGACCGCGGACCGCCACCGCGACGTCATCGTGGTCGGCGCCGGACCCGCCGGATCAGCGGTCGCCTGCCACCTGGCCCGCTCCGGCCTCGACGTCCTCCTCCTGGAGAAGTCTTCGTTCCCCCGCGAGAAGGTCTGCGGCGACGGCCTCACGCCCCGCGCCGTCCAGGAACTCCGCACACTGGGCATCGACCTGGACGCCCCGGGCTGGTTCCCCAACAAGGGCATCCGCCTGATCGCCGACGGCCGCCGCCTCGAACTCGACTGGCCCGACGCGCACGGCCTCACCCGCACCCGCGCCGACCTGGACGAACTCCTGGCCCGCCAGGCGGTCGCCGCCGGCGCCACCCTCCGGGAGAACACCAAGGTCACCGCCCCGCTCCAGACGAGGGGCCGCGTGACAGGCGTCGAGACCGAAACGGCCACGCACGAAGCCCGCCTGGTCATCGCCGCGGACGGCGCCTCCTCCCGCCTCTCGGTGGCCCTCGGCCTGCGCCCGTCCGCCACCCGCCCCATCGGCATCGCGGGCCGCCGCTACTTCCGCAGCCCCCGCCACGACGAGGCTCACCTGGAGATCTGGCTGGACCTGGCCCCGGCCGCCTACGGCTGGATCTTCGGCATGGGCGACGGCACCTGCAACGTAGGCGTCGCCCTCCTGCGCACCGACCACCCCGACTACCGCGGCCTCCTCTCCCGCTGGCTGACGACCCTCCCACCCGCCTGGGGCCTCACCGAGCACAACGCCACGGGCC
>NZ_SMLC01000341.1 GCF_004349245.1 Actinomadura sp. 6K520
CCCGGCACCTCCACCCTCCTGATCGCCTACACCGACGTGTGCGTGCACGGCACCACCATCAGCACCCAGGGGTTCGGGCTGGTCACCTACCGGCCCGCCGGCAACGTCCTGACCGGCCGCACCCGGCTGTTCACCTCCCCGGGCGGGCTGCCGTTCCAGCACAACCTCGGCTCCCCCGTGTTCACCCGCGGCCACCTGTACCTGTTCGCCTCGGTGTGCGACACCTCCGCGTTCGGCGTCTGCCACGGCGGGCGCGTCACCCTGGCCCGCGTCCCCGCCGACCCCGCCGCCTGGCGCGATCCCGCCGCCTACCGGTACTGGACGCCCGGCGGCTGGACCCACGACGCCGCCCAGGCCCGCACCGTCGTGTACGGCGCGGCCCCCTACCTGATCCACGTCGCCGACTACACCGGCCTCGGCAAGGGCCTGGTCATGGTCGAGCAGCGCGCCCTGTCCGGGCGGTTCCGCCTCTGGCGCGCCCCCGCACCCGAAGGCCCCTGGACGCCCGCGGGCGACGGCAGGGCCCCCTGTTCCGGCGGCACCGGCCTCGACCAGTGCCGCGCCCTCATCGGGCACCCGGCCCTCAGCACCCGTGACGCGCTGCTGATGACCTACTACAACCCCGCCGACCACCACATCACCGCACGCGCCGTCCCCTGGTGACCCCGGCACGGCGGCACCGGGTCACCGGCCCCAGGGTTCACAGGCTCCACAGGCGCCGCTTGCGGTAGCGGGGCTCCCACACCACCCGGTTGCGCTCGCGCAGCGGCGCCGGCAGCGACGTCAGGAACCGGCTGCGCTCGACCGGCGCGATCCCGTCCACGACCCACGGGACGAACAGCCACGCCTCCGCCCCCCACCGGCCGCCGGCCTCCTCGGCGACCGCCCGCCAGTCCGCGGGGCGCAGCACCGACTCCGCCAGCGGCACCGCGCTCATCTCCTCGTGCCGCAGGTGCGCCTCCACCGTCTCGCGCAGCTCCCGCACCGCCGCGGGCAGGTCGCCGCCGTCCCGCCCGTCCCGCCCGGCACGGTCGGCACGGTCGCCCCCGGCGCAGTCGCGCATCGCGGCGTCGACCCGGCCGGCCAGCGGCCCGATCCGCGCGTGCTCGGCGTGCATCTGCGCCAGCACGGCCCGCACGCCGGGGCGGCCGGCCGCGCGCTCCACCCGCGGCCACAGCACCGCGTCCTCCAGGTCGTGGTGCAGCCGGATCTGGTCCTTGAGGTTATCCCAGCCCGCGCGCACGTGCGTGCGCCCGCCCTTGCCGGCCGCCGCCGCCGCCGCGAGCCGGTCCAGATCCCGGCGGAACGCGTCATGGGCGGCGTGCACGAGGGTGTGGCAGATCACGTCACGCGGCTGGATCGCGAATGCTCCCATGCAGATATGACCCGCCGGCCGGGGCCGTTGTGACATAGCGGACGCGCCGGGAGACCCATCTCACCCCTCCGGAAGGCGCGAGACGGGTGATCTGTGCATTGTGCATTGAACCCAATCGTATGTATTGTGCACAGGTTCCGGTCGCCGAGCCCCCGGACCGAGCCGCACAATGAGGGAGAACTTTCGTGAAACAGGCCGAGCCCGCCGTCCGCCCGGGGGCGATCGTCGGAGTGCTGGCGGCGGCCGGCATCGTCGCGGCCCTCATGCAGACGCTGGTGGTGCCGTTCGTCGGCGAGATGCCGCGCCTGCTGGACACCAGCGCCTCCAACGCCTCCTGGGTGGTCACGGTCACCCTGCTGGCGGGCGCGGTCTCCATCCCGGTGACCGGCCGGCTCGGCGACCTGCACGGCAAGCGCACCGTCCTGCTGGCCTGCGCGGTGCCGCTGACCGCCGGGTCGCTGGTGTGCGCGCTCACCGACTCCGTCATCCCGATGATCATCGGGCGCGGGCTGCAGGGCGTCGGGATGGGCCTGATCCCGCTGGGCATCAGCATCCTGCGCGAGCTGCTGCCGCCCGAACGGCTCGGCTCGGCGATCGCGCTGATCAGCGCCTCCCTCGGCATCGGCGGCGCCCTCGGCCTGCCGATCGCGGCCGCCGTCGCCGAGCACACCAGCTGGCGCGCCCTGTTCTGGGGCTCGGCCGCGCTCAGCGCGCTGATCGGCGTGCTGATCTGGCGGCTGCTGCCCTCCACTCCCCCGCAGGCCCAGGGACGCCTGGACGTGGTCGGCGCGCTCGGCCTGGGCACCGGGCTGATCTGCCTGCTGCTGGGCTTCTCCAAGGGCTCGGACTGGGGCTGGGCCGCAGCCCCCACCCTCGCCCTGCTCGCCGCCGCCGCGGCGGTCCTGCCGGCCTGGGCGTGGTGGGAGCTGCGGTCGGCCGACCCGCTGGTCGACCTGCGCGTCACCGCGCGCCGCCAGGTCCTGTTCACCAACCTGGCCTCGATCCTGGTCGGCTGCGCCATGTACGCGCAGGCGCTGATCGTGATGCAGCTGCTGCAGCTGCCCGAGGCCACCGGATACGGCCTGGGGCAGTCGATGCTGGCCGCCGGGCTGTGGATGGCGCCGGCCGGGCTGATGATGATGGCGGTCTCGCCGCTGGGCGCCAAGCTGTCGGCCGCCGCCGGGCCCAAGGTCACCCTGGGCGCCGGGAGCCTCGTCATCGCCCTCGGCTACGGATCGTCGGTGGTCCTGATGGGCTCGCCGTGGGGGCTGCTGGTCGTCACCGTCGTCTGCAACGCCGGCGTCGGGCTCGCCTACGGCGCGATGCCCGCCCTGATCATGAGCGCGGTACCGCCCTCGGAGACCGCGTCGGCCAACGGCTTCAACACCCTCATGCGCTCCATCGGCACGACCGTGTCCGCCGCCGTCGTCGGGGTCGTCCTGGCCGAGATGACCACGACCATGGGCGGGCACGTCCTGCCGTCCGAGGCCGGGTTCCGCGCCAGCATGCTGTTCGGCTGCGGCGTCGCGCTGCTGGCCGCGGCGGTCACCCTGGCCATCCCCGGCCGCGCCGCCCGGCCCCGGACCCGGGACGCCGCCCTGCACCGTGTCTCGTCCGGTCACCGGGTCGCCTCCTTGACGCGCTCGCGGGTGAAGCGGCCGAAGTTGTAGTACGCGGCGCAGGCGCCCTCGGAGGAGACCATGCAGGTGCCGATGGG
>NZ_SMLC01000342.1 GCF_004349245.1 Actinomadura sp. 6K520
TGAGTTCTCAAGAAACGGACACCCACCGCGCCGAACCCCGCTCCCGCGGACCCCGGCTCCGGGGCAACCCTTCTAACTTACCTGGTTCCCCACCACTGTCAAGCCGATCAACCAAGATCTTTTCGACGGACGGACGGTTCTCCAGGCCCCCACACAACAACCACCCGACAGGCCGAAGACCCGAAGAAGATCGTTTCGTAGGAGGCGCCCTACGGGTCGGCCACCGTTCGGTGTCCCGCACCCCGTCTGGGCTTGCCACTCCAGAGTACCTCGGCTCAGAGCAAGCTGCGAACCGTTTTCCTCTTATGGCCTCCCCGGGGCCGTCCGCCTTGATGGCGTCCCGCATCCCTCGGGGCATGAGAGAGGCTAGGCACCCTCACGCCGTCCGTCAAATCGGATCGTTCCGCACGCCCTCCGGCCGCGATGACCCGCTCACAGGGGCCTCCGGGTGACCCGTCCTGAGCAACGTGGCGGCCACCGGCCAACCATGCAAGGTGCCGCGGTGGAGTCGCCGGCACACGGGGGCGTCCGCTCCCAGCGCCCGTCTCCCCACCTTCTTCTTTTTGCGCTGTGCCGGATGGGGATCAGCCGATCGGCGATAGAACGGCCGCGTTCCGAACGACGACACCGACCGGCTCCGTCCTGGTGTCGAAGATCGAGCAGAGCGAGCGACGCCGTCGTTCGCGTTTGCAGGCGCTTGGTGGTCGGGTGGCCAATGTGTGGAGTCTGCGTGTCGGGTACGTGTCCTGCTATGCCTAGAGCACAGATCAAGGACGAGAAGACGTACCAGAAGCTCCGTGATCGGGGCGAAAGCAAGGAGAAGGCCGCGCGCATCGCGAACGCGTCGGCGGGCCAGGGCAAGAAGAAGGTCGGCCGTAAGGGCGGCAAGAGCCCCTCCTACGAGGACTGGACGAAGGACGAGCTGTTGAAGCGCGCCCGGGAGATCGGCGTGGAGGGACGGTCCTCGATGAACAAGTCGCAGCTGGTGGACGCCCTCCGTAACCACTGAGCAGGCACTCGACTCCGCGGCCGGGACGCAGCGCAGGCAACGGCCGAGCTCGATGCCGCAGCGCGTCGATCCTCAAGCCGTCAAGCCCGATTGCACCGGGACGTGGAGGCCGAATTGATCTGAGCTCCGGCACTCGGCACCCACGTTCCGCTCTCGACCACGCCGGCGACGAGTGCACCGGCACTGCGATCCGCCGGGAATCCACCGGGGAAGGGAAAGTCATGAACGCGGTCGTCGACACCGCACGCAGGGAGAAGGAAAGGTACACCGGCGGAGCTGACCGTCCGCTCGGGTCGTACCTCGCCACCCTTGCCGTCTACGGGCTGACCACGGGGACGATGGTGCTCCTGGGGCGGCGGATGCGCGACCGGGCCCCCGCCATCGGGCTGTCCGACCTTGCCCTGATGACGATCACGACGCACAAGGTGTCCCGGGTCATCGCGAAGGACCCGGTGACGAGTCCGCTGCGCGCCCCGTTCACCCGGTACTCCGGCACGGCCGGGCCGGCCGAAGTGGCGGAGGAGGTGCGCGGGAAGGGGCTCCGGCACGCCGTCGGGGAGCTGGTCACGTGCCCGTTCTGCATCGCGCAGTGGGTCGCGACGGCCTACAGTGCCGGGCTCGTGTTCGCGCCGCAGGCGACCCGGCTGGCCGGCGCCACGATGACGGCGGTCGCGGGGTCGGACTGGCTGCAACTCGCCTACGCGCGGCTCCAGCAGGCCGCCGAGGACTGAGCCTCAGACGCCCCCTTCTTTACGTTTGCCCCAAATGGGGTGGGTACGGCCTCCTCATGGATCTGTCATTCCTCAAAACGCTGTACCAACGTCCGGGTCCCTACGCGTCGGTTTACGCGGACCTCTCCCGGACCACCGAGGACGCGTCCAAGGCCGTCGAGCTGCGGTGGCGGGCGCTGCGCGCGGACCTGGCGGAGCAGGGAACTCCGGAGGACACGCTCCGCGCGATCGAGCAGACCATCGACGAGGAGATACTGCGCCGCCGCTCCGAGGGGCTGGTGCTCTTCGCGGCGGACGGCGAGGTGGTGCACCTCGAACGACTGGACGCCCCGCCCCCGACCCCGCTGGCGACCCTCGCGCCGCTTCCCGACGTCCTGCCCTACCTCGCCCAGCGCGGTGAGAGGTTCCCGCATCTGCTCGCCGTCGTCGACCGCCGCGGGGGCGCGATCGACTGTGTCACCGCGGACGGACGGCACCACCACATCGACGTGCAGGGGGACGAGGACTACCCGATCCACAAGACGAAGGCGGGCGATTGGAACCAGTCCCGGTTCCAGCGGTCGTCCGAGAACGTCTGGAAGCTCAACGCGAAGAAGGTCGCGCGCGAGATCGACCGTGTCGCCGACATGTGCGGCGCCGAGGCCATCGTCATCGCCGGAGACACCCGCGCCCGTACCGCCGTCCTGGACGAGGTCTCTGAGAACGTCCTTGCGCACACCGTCGAGGCCGACAAGAACACGACGGTCGACGACCCCGACCTGGACGCGGAGCTGCAGCGCGTTCTGGAGCTGAAGACGACCGAGCGAATAATGACCGTCGCCGAGCGCTTCGACCGCGAACTGGCCAACGGCGAGCGCGCCGTGGAAGGCCTGCCCGCCACCGCGAAGGCCATCCGCGAAGGCCGCGTCGAGACACTCCTCTTGGACGACGACCCGGATTCAGGCGCGCGCCTCTGGGTCGGCCCCCATCCAGCACATATAGCCACCACCGCCGAGGAACTCCGCGACGAGTTCGGCGTGAGCGACCCTCGCGAGGTCAAGGCGGACGCCGCCCTGGTCAGGGCCGCAGCCGCCACCGACGGCGAACTGGTGGTCGTACCGGCGAACGGCAGCCCGGCCCAGAACATCCACGTTGGGGCCGTCCTCCGCTTCACCGCCTGAGAACAGGTCCCAACGCCCTGGAGGTCGTCCCCTGGGGGAAATGACGAAGGAGTGGCGGCCCGCGCTCTCCGCGGGCACACCACTCCCAACTCGTCCGTGGAGCTATGGGGATTCGAACCCCAGACCTCCTCCATGCCATGGAGGCGCGCTACCAACT
>NZ_SMLC01000343.1 GCF_004349245.1 Actinomadura sp. 6K520
GGCGCACACCGGCCCGCCGCCGCCCGCCCCGTCGGGCCCGGCGCCCTATCCGCCGCCACCCCACGGCCACCCGGCCGCACCGCCCGTGCACATCCACCACGGCTCACCCGGCTACCACGGCTCACCCGGCTACCACGGCTCACCCGGCTACCACGGCCACCGCCGCCACGGCGGCGCCGCGGCGGCCGGCCTGGTCGGCGGTGCCGCAGCCGCCGGGATCGCGGGCGGCATGGCCCTCGGCGCGGCGGGCGGGGCGGCCGGATACGCGCAGAACGCGGCCGGTTACGTCGCCGGCGCCCCGGTGGACGCCTTCGGCAACGTGCTCGCCGGTTACGCGGGCCAGGCGGCCGGCAACATCGCGGGGAACATCGCCGCCGACGCCGCCGGCGGCGTCGCAGGCGACGTCGCCGGAGAGATCGCGGGCGGCGCCGCCGAAATCCTCGGCGGCCTCCTGGGCGGCCTGTTCGGCTGACCCGCCCCGCAACCGCGCCGGGCCGGAAGACCCGGCCCGGCGTCGGCCGCGGCTACGGCAGGGCACCCCGCCCCGGCCCGGCAGCAGTGCGGCGCTGCTTGACGGGCTGCGCACCCAAGGACAACGCGGGTGCCCGGGGCCCGGGAAATGGCGGGCCTTTTGGACGAGATCGGCCGCGTCCTCCGCCAAGCCGCCCGCGGATCGTTATCGTCGGATGCGCAGCCCGCCTCCCGAGGAGTCACATGACCACCGTGGTCCTTGTCCTGCTCTGCCTCGCGATCGCCGGACGCGAGCTCTACCTGGCGTCCGACAAGCGGCTCCCACGTGCGCAGGCGGAACTGCGCGACCTGCGCGGCCAGCTGTCCGAACTCGCCCGGCGGCACGAGGCGCTCCGGACGGTGGTGGACGAGGCGACCGAGCCCGCCGGCATCCCGATCCCGCCGCCGCAGCCGGAGGCCCCGCCGGCCGAGGTCCTCGACGGGCTGGAGGCCCTGACCGGGCGGGTGGAGCGGCTGGAGAAGCAGTTCGGCGACCTCTCCGACGAGCTGGCCGGCCTCGACCTCGACCGCGACGCCCAGCGGGCGCTGGCCCGGTCGCTGGACGCGATGGAGCAGGACGTCCTGGAGCTTCGCCGGGAGATGCTCGACCGCCTCGACCGCGAGGAAGGCGTCGTCACGGGCGTCCTGCTCAGCGAGGAGGGCGAGGCCGAGGCACTGCTCGCCGACGCGTACGAGCGCGCCGCCGCCGAGTACGGCCTGCGGCCCCGCGTCCGCGACCAGCGATCGGCGCAGGCCGCGGGCGCGTACCGGGGGACGGTGTACCACCTGTCGGGGCGGCGCCCCGAGGTGCTCGCCGAGGACCTGTTCACGTTCGTCCGCGGCCTGTACGACCCGCGGGACCCGTCCGCCCTCAACGCGCTGCTCACCGAGCTGGCGGCGCTGCGCGGCGGCGGTGTCGCGCGGTTCGGCCCGTTCACGGCCGTCAGCACGCAGACCGCGCTCGTCTGCGGCATCCTCCCGGAGGAGGGCACGCCGCCGACGGAGCCGTGGCAGCTCGCGGACCGGATCCGCGAGCTGCCGCCCGACCGGCAGAGCGACCTGTCCTGGCTGCGCTCCGCCGACTGATCAGGGCCGGACGAACCGCGGCGCGCCCTCCGTCCGGGCCACGCCGAACGCGAGCAGGCACCGCGGGACCCGCGCCGCGTCGAGCTGCAGGCACAGCCCCAGCCCGAGGTCCGGGTCGACGAACACCACGCGCCGCAGGGCCCACAGCGCCCGGCGGACCTGCTGCCGCGTCTCCGGACGCGCCGCCTCGTGCAGCGTCCCCGTGACGACCCGGCCTGCGTAGCGCCACAGCGCCGCCGAATCCAGTACCCGCACACCCGCGGACGTCAGGTTCGCGACGATCACCACACCGCTGTCGTCGTCCTCCACGGACGGTACCGGCAGCACGCCCTCCGCCCGCAGGTCACGCGGCGCCCGCGGCCCGCCCACCGCGCGGTGGTACCGCAGCGGGTCCAGCGTGTCGACCACGAACGCCCCCGCATAGGGCCGCGACGCGCGGGGACGCCCGGGTTCCCGCATCGGCTCCCGCGCAGCCCGGACACCGAGATGCGCGCTGAGGTCGAACACCATTCCGGCGTCGTCCAGCCACGCCGGTACGCCGAGCTTCGCCGTGGTCCTGCGGTCGAGGGCGTCCATCGTCCGCCGCAGCTCATCGCCGCGCCGCGAGAGCGCCGCCGCCATCCCCCGCCCGGGGAAGGCCCCCTCCAGCACCGCGAGCGTCGCCCGCCACGTCGCACTCTCCACGAACTCGGCCACGAACGCGTCCGCGAGCGCCTTGCGCCGCCCGGGGTCGGCCATCGGCCCCGGCCCCGCCGCCGGGGGCGTGACCTCCGGCTCCGCCCGCGGGGGCGGCTCGGCCGACAACCCCTTCCCCGGCAGGAACGGCTCATCGTCATCCCACCCCGGCGACGCCCGCGGCACATGCCCCGGCCGCGAAGCACCCGAGGACGAGGACCCCGGCGGGGCACTCGGCTGCGGGGCACTCGGCTGCGGGGCAGGGTTCGGCTCACGCCGCTGCCAATCCGATGGCACCTCACCCACATCGCGCCCCGGCAGATCCGACGAACCCGGCTGTGGGGAGCCGCTCGAAGACCCAGCACCGCCAGCCGACGAACCGCCCGACGGCGAATCACCAGGGTCACGCACCGACCACGAAGCAGTCTCAGTGGACGGCCCGGGCGGGCCACCCGGCTGCGGTGCGGTGCTCGGCTCGCGCGGCTGCCGGTCCGGTGGTGCCTCGCTCACGTCGCGGGCCGGTGGGGATTGGCTGGTCTCGGCCGACTCAGGCTCGCCCCAGCGCGAAGACGTGTCCGAGTTGGTGGAGGGAAGGGCGCCTGGGGTGTGGGGTTGCCAGGGCGCCTGGTCCGGCGGCTCGGACGGGCCGCCTTCCGGCCACGTTCGCCGGCCGCCGGGTGAAGGCGGTGGTGAGCCTGGTCGGGGGGTGTCGCCCGGGACGGGGGGCTGCCAGTTCGCTGAGTGCGGTGGGGGTG
>NZ_SMLC01000344.1 GCF_004349245.1 Actinomadura sp. 6K520
CGCCAACCACTTCCTCGACACCCTCGCCACCCACCGCCACACCGAAGGACTACCCGCCCAATCCATCGGATGGGGCTACTGGCAACAAGACACCGGCATGACCGGCCACCTCACCGACACCGACCGCGCCCGCATCACCGAGAACCTCGCGGCCATCACCGATGATCAAGGGCTGGAGCTCTTCGACGCCGTCCTGACCATGCCCCGGCCCCACCTCGTGGCCACGCCCATCAGCACCCGGAGCCTCCCCACCCCCGTGCCCGCGCTGCTGCGCGCACTCGCCGCACCCGGCAGGCGGGCCGCCACCGGAACGGCCGCCGGCAGCGACCTGGCCGGTCAGCTCAGCGGCCTCGGCGCAGAGGAGCAGCACCAGCGTCTGCTGTCGCTGATCCGCGGGAACGTCGCCACCGTCCTGGCGCACGGCTCCGCTGAGAACGTCGATGTCAGCCGCCCGTTCAGTGAGCTGGGGTTCGACTCCCTCACCGCGATCGAGCTGCGCAACCGCCTGGCCACCGCCACCGGACAGCGCCTCCCCTCCACCCTCGTCTTCGACCACCCAACCCCCGACGCGCTGGCCCGCCACCTGAAGAGCACCCTTCTCGGCACCGGCAGCACGACCACCAAGGGCACGCGGACGATCACCGCCGACGAGCCGATCGCGATCGTCGCGATGGGCTGCCGCTACCCGGGCGATGTGCGCACACCGCAACAACTGTGGGACCTGGTCGCCGAGGGTGTCGACGCCATCGGGGAGTTCCCGACGAACCGCGGCTGGCCGGTCGCCGACCTCTTCAACCCCGACCCGGATCATCCGGGGACCACCTACGCCCGCGAGGGCGGCTTCCTGTACGACGCCGACCACTTCGACGCCGACTTCTTCAACATCAGCCCCCGCGAGGCCCAGGCCACCGACCCGCAGCAGCGACTCCTCCTCGAAACCGCCTGGGAGGCCATCGAGAACGCCGGTATCGACCCGGCCGTCCTCCACGGCACCCGCACCGGCATCTTCACCGGCATCTCGTCGCAGGACTACAGCTCCGGTCTCCCGGAACTGTCGAGCGCATCAGAGAGCTACACGGGGACCGGCTCCTCGATCAGTGTCGCTTCGGGACGCATCGCGTATTCACTCGGTCTCGAAGGTCCCGCCCTCACCATCGACACGGCCTGCTCCTCCTCACTCGTCGCCCTCCACCTCGCCTGCCAATCCCTCCGGCAGGGAGAGTGCGATCTCGCGCTCGCAGGCGGCGCCACCGTCATGTCCAGCCCGGGTGCGTTCGTCGTCTTCTCGCGGCAGCGGGGCCTGGCGCGGGACGGCCGCTGCAAGCCCTTCGCGGCGGCGGCCGACGGCACCGGCTGGGGCGAAGGCGTCGGACTCCTCCTGGTCGAGCGGCTCTCCGACGCGCAGCGCAACGGCCACCCTGTGCTGGCCATCGTGCGCGGGTCGGCGGTCAACCAGGACGGCGCCAGCAACGGCCTGACCGCCCCCAACGGGCCGTCCCAGCAGCGGGTCATCCAGGACGCGCTGGCCAGCGCCCGCCTCACCCCCGCAGACGTCGACGTCGTCGAAGCCCACGGCACCGGCACCACACTGGGCGACCCCATCGAAGCCCAAGCACTCATCGCCACCTACGGCCAGCAACGCCCCGCCGACCGGCCACTACGGCTCGGCTCCATCAAATCCAACATCGGCCACACCCAGGCCGCCGCCGGCGTCGCCGGAATCATCAAGATGATCCAGGCCATGCGGCAGGGCGTGTTGCCGCGGACACTGCACGTCGACGAGCCGTCCCCGCATGTCGACTGGTCCGCCGGAACCGTCGAACTGCTCACCGAGCAGATGCCGTGGCCCGACACCGGACGGCCACACCGCGCCGCGATCTCCTCCTTCGGCATCAGCGGAACCAACGCCCATGTGATCGTGGAGCAGGCTCCCGCCTCACCGCCCGCCGAAGTCGTCCCGCCGCAGCCGCACACCGCGGGTATTGAATTCAAGTCCGTGCCGTGGCTCGTTTCAGCGAAGACCGAGGCGGGTCTGGCCGCCCAAGCGCAGCGCCTGGCCGAGCACCTGGACGCCCACCCCGACCTGGACCCCGGTGAAGTGGCCTGGGCGCTGGCCACCACCCGCTCCACCCTGGACCACCGCGCCGTCATCGTCGGCGACGACGCCACCGTGCGCGAGGGGCTGCGGGCGCTGGCGTCCGGTGAACCGCACCCGGCCGTGGTCACCGGCCGTGCCCTGCCCGGCCAGGGCGGCAAGACAGTGTTCGTGTTCCCCGGCCAAGGATCGCAGTGGGCCGGGATGGGCGCCGAACTCATGTCCACCAGCCCGGTGTTCCGCGACCACATCCTCGCCTGCGAACAAGCACTCTCGCCGCACGTGGACTGGTCCCTCACCGACCTCCTCACCACCACCGGCCAAGATGCGGCATCGCTGGACCGGGTCGACGTCGTCCAACCCGCGCTGTTCGCGGTCATGACCGGCCTGGCCCAGCTGTGGCGATCCCTGGGTGTCGAACCCGACGCGGTGGTCGGGCACTCCCAAGGCGAAATCGCCGCCGCCTACACCGCCGGCGCCCTCACCCTGCACGACGCCGCCCAACTCGTCGCCCTGCGCAGCCGCGCCGTGGCCGCGCTGGCCGGAACCGGCACCATGGCCGCCGTCCACACCACCCCCGACGAGCTGACCGACCTGCTCCCCGACACCGTCACCATCGCCGCGGTCAACGGACCCGCCACCACCATCGTCGCCGGACCCCACCACGCGATCACGGTGCTGCTGCAGGAATGTGAGCAGCGGCAGATCAAAACCCGCCGCATCGACGTCGACTACGCCTCACACAGCCCCGCCATCGACACCATCACCGACCACATCACCACCGCCGCCACCGGCATCACCCCCCAAGCCGCCACCA
>NZ_SMLC01000345.1 GCF_004349245.1 Actinomadura sp. 6K520
GCACCCCCGCAGGCCCACCCCGACACGGGCGTGCCAGGGCCTCGCGCTCCGGAACCGCCGAACACGCCGCATGGTCTCGACCACACGGGTACGCCGGGGTCGCCGGCTCCCGGGCTTCCGGGGCCGCACGCCGGCGAGGCAGCAGCCGGGACGACCAACGCCCCGACCGGGCCGGGCGGAGCACCATACGGCCACCCCGACACGGAGACACCAGGGGCCCCGGCTCCAGAACCGCCGAGCTCGCAGGTCGGTCAAGTGCCCGGGATGACCGACGTCCCGGAACAAGGTGGAACTCCTCAAGACCACACCTACGCGGGCACGCCGATGCCCCCCACTCCAGGCGGAGCGCCCCAAGGACCCGCCCAACCGGGCACGCCAACGCCCCCTCCACCAGGGCTGCCGGACCCACAGGACGCTCAAGCAACGCCCGGGACGACCAGCCCCCCGGCACCGGGTGACACACCGCACGCCCACCCGCACACGGACACGACAGGACCTCGCGCAACAGGGCTACCGGAACCGCAGGGCGGTCAAGCCACACCCGGACCGACCGGCACCCCGCTGCCGGGCGATGCGCCCCGAGGACCCGTCCAACCGGGCACGCCAACGTCCCCTCCACCAGGACTGCCGGACCCACAGGAGGCTCAAGCAACGCCCGGGACGACCGGCACCCCGACACCGGGTGACACACCGCACGGCCACCCCGGCACGGACACGACAGGACCTCCCGCGACGAGCCTGCCGGAGCCACAGGACGCTCAAGCCACACCCGGAACCCTCGATGCTCCGGCGGCCGGTGCAGCGCCCCAAGGGCCCACCCAACCGGGCATGCCGACACCCCCTCCTCCAGGGCTGCCGGAAACACAAGCCGGTCAAGCTTCGCCCGAGACGGTCGACGCTCCGGCGCCGGGTGGCATGCACACCCACCCCGACACGGACGCGACAGGGTCTCCCGCTACGGGACTGCCGGAACCGCAGGGCGGTCAAGCCGCACCCGGAACAACCGGTATCCCGGCGCCCGGCGGCGCTCCGGCGCCGGGGGGCGCACAGCAAGGTGGCCACGGCGACGTGGCGGCGGCCGGGTCCCCGGCTTCCGGGCTGCCTGGGCCGTGGGGCGGCGAGGGCTCGCCGGGTGACCCCGGCGGGTACCCGGGTGAGCCTGGCGGCGTCTCCGCGGAGAGTGCGGGTCAAAGGTTCGGCGTGCCGCAGGGCGGCTCCGGGGGCGCGGCCGACGGTCTGCATGCGGGGTCGGAGAGCGAGCCGGTTCTGCGGGCCGTGGACGAGCCCGAGGAGGCGTTCGAGCCGGGCAACCGGATCGACCAGGAGTTGTACGAGGCGACCCTGAGCGGGGACTCGGACGCGTTCCTGCGCGTGCTGCTGAACGCGAACGTGCTCGTGCCGATCCCCGGGGACGCGCCGCTCGAGGTGACGCCCGTCCAGCCGGATTTCCGCTGGGACGCGGCGCTGCGGGCCGAGGGCGCGGTGCAGGTGTTCACGTCGCTTGTGCGGCTGCGCGAGGTGCTGCCCGAGTCCCGGTTCGTGTACGCGGACTTCCGGGAGCTCATCGGCGCGTGGCCCCGCGAGGACTGGACGATGCTGCTGAACCCGGGGACGCGCATCGGGGCCTCTCTGCGCGGCGACCAGGTGCGGGCGCTCAGCGAGTGGGCCGTGCGGGTCGGGCTCGTCCCGGCGCGGCCGGAGGTTCCGCTGCCGCCGCCGCGGCGGGAGGCCGCGCCGCAGGCTCCGCCCGCCGACCTGGACGACCGTGTCTCGTCGCCGTCCATCATGCAGAAGGTCGTGCCGCACGGGCACGTCGCCTGGTATCTGGAGCAGGGCTACGACCGGGTCGGGGGGTACGTCCACTCGACGGGGGACGTCGCCGAGTTGCAGACGCCCGCCCAGTTGTACGAGGCGCTGGGCCTCCTCTACGAGGGTTCCCCGTTCTCACCCGGCGACGAGGGCGTGTACGTCATCCGGTGGCCCGCCTACTGCCCCGACCTCTATCGGATTCCTTTCGGGGGACGGGACGAGGAGGAGATGTCCACGTGGGGCGAGGCCGGCTGGGTGATCGAGCGCCCGCCGTTCGTGGGCACCGGTTTCGCGCCGGGCAGCGCCGGGTCCATCCGCGAGTACAAGGTGGACAGCGTCCGCCTTCCGTTCGGGGCGGAGATGTACTACCTCGGCCGGGACCGGTCCGAGCGGTTCATCGCCATGTACGATCCCGACCGGCTCGCCTGGCTGCGGCCGGAGCCGAGCACCGAGACCTGGGACGGGCGGACGGAGGCCGCGCAGTGATCCGCGACGGGTACATCGCGCGGTGGCTCGGCCGGGACTTCGAGGCCGCGCCCGGCGCCGACGGCGAGGTCAGGCTGTACACCCCCGGGCCGACGGACGGCTTCGAGGAACTGCGTCCCGGACGCTACCGCCGCATCGTCCCCGCGTCCGAGGTCGAGGACCTCCGCTACGTCCGGACGACGTGCCGCTGGCGCGGCGAGCGGTTCGTCATCGTCGGCGAGCACGAAAGCTGGCTGCGGGTCGAATACACCGGCGGGCGGGTCCCGGTCGCGGAGAGCCTGGGGCTCGACCGCATCGACCAGGGAGTCTGGCAGACATGGGCTCCCAGGTCGGAGGTGGCGGACGTCCGCGAGGAGTTGATCTAGTCGCGGACGGGGGTTGATTTGGCCCGCGAATCCGTGGTCGCATGATTTCCGGGGCGATCCCCCGGGTAAAGCAGAAGCGCTCAACGGCGACGCGACGGAGGTGCTCGGCAGTGCTCTGCCGATCAGCGGTGAAACCGGTCTTTGTCGGACTCGGCACGGCCGCCATCCTGGCCGCGGGCGGCGCATCCGCCGTCGCCGCCGACTCGCCCTCCCCCTCCCCTTCGGACTCGGGC
>NZ_SMLC01000346.1 GCF_004349245.1 Actinomadura sp. 6K520
CCCCGCCCCGCCGGCCCGGCCCGCCGCGCTGCCCGAGACCGGCCGCCCGGCCGGCGAGCTGCTCGCCGAACTCGCGCGGTTGCGCGAGGCGGACCTGCCCGTGCGCGGCGGCCAGGTCACCGCCTACGTCTACGACACCGGACGCGAGGCCGTGCACGACCTCGCCGCGACCGCCTACCTGGAGATGCTGGAGGTCAACTGCCTCGACCCGACCGCGTTCCCCAGCATCGTCGCCCTGGAACGGCAGGTGGTCGCCGCCGTCGCCGGCCGGCTCGGCGGCGGCTCCGGCGTGTTCACCAGCGGCGGCACCGAGTCGATCATGCTGGCGGTCAAGTCGGCGCGCGACGCCCGCCCGGTCAGCGGGAAGCCGCAGATCGTGCTGCCCGCGACCGGGCATCCCGCGTTCCACAAGGCCGCGCACTACCTGGGCATGGAGGTCGTGCACGTCCCGGTCGACGCGTCGTTCCGCGCCGACCCCGCCGCGACCGCCGCCGCCATCACGCCCCGGACCGTCCTGGTCGTCGCCTCCGCCCCCTCGTACCCGCACGGCGTCATGGACCCGGTCCCCGAGATCGCGTCGGTCGCCGCGTCCGCGGGCGTCCCGTGCCATGTGGACGCCTGCGTCGGCGGCTGGGTGCTGCCGTGGCTGCGGGACACCGGCCGCGACGTCCCGCCCTTCGACCTTTCCGTGCCCGGCGTGACGTCCCTGTCCTGTGACCTGCACAAGTACGGTTACGCGCCGAAGGGCGCCTCCGTCGTCCTCTACGCGGACGAGTCGCTCCGCCGGCACGCCTACTTCGCCGCCGCGGAATGGCCCGGCTACACCGTCATCAACGCGACCGTCCAGAGCAGCAAGAGCGCCGGGCCCCTCGGCGCGGCGTGGGCCACCCTCAACGCGGTCGGCGCGCAGGGCTACCGCGAGCTGGCCGGGAACGCGATGCGGTCGGCGGAACGCCTCATCGCCGGGGTCGCCGAGATCCCCGGCCTGCGGGTGCTCGGCGAGCCCGTCGCGCCGCTCGTGGCCGTCGCGTCGGCCGAGCCCGGCCTGGACGTGTTCGTCATCGCCGACGAGGCCCGGTCGCGCGGCTGGTTCTTCCAGCCGCAGCTGTCGTACGCGGGCATCCCGCCGAACCTGCACTTCACGCTGACCGGCGTCAGCGACATCGAGCCGCTGCTGTCGGCCCTCGCCGACTCGACGAAGGCCGCCCGCGCCGCCGGGCCGCCCGACGTGCCGGCCGACCTGGTGGAGGCCCTCGCCGGCCTCGACCTCGACGGTCTCGACGACGCCGGGTTCGCCGGGCTGCTCGCGTCGGTCGGGGTGGACCTCGACGGCGGCGGCGGCCCACCCGAGATGGCCGTCGTCAACGCCATCCTCGACGCGCTGCCGCCCGCCACCCGCGAGGCCCTGCTGGTCCGCTTCCTGTCCGCGCTCTATGCCTGACGGGCGCCGCCTGACGGGCGCCGCCTGACCGGCGGCGGGCTCAGCCGAGGCGGACGAGGCGCTCGAAGACGGACGGCTCCTCCAGCGTCCGGACCAGCTCCAGCGGCACCTTCGCCGCACCGGCCGTCAGTGCGGTGACCCGGCCGCCGGCGTCCGCCGCGCGCGGCGGGTCGCCGTCGACGCCGACCCGCACGGTCAGGCCGGGCCAGCCGACGACGGTCACGGGCGCCGCGGCGCGCAGCGGCGTCCGGTCGCCCAGCCCGTCCTCGATCCGCGCCACCCGCGCGCCCTGCGGGGCGATGGTCTTGGCCACCAGCGCCTCCTGGGCCGCGACCACGAGCTGCTGCGCCGCGTTGACGGCCCCGGCCGCCGACGAGGCGTCCTGCCCGAGCACGGCCCCCACGATCAGTGTCTGCACGCCTTGGACTTCCTTGCGTGCCGCGAACACGAAGTTCCCGCCCGCCTTGTCGGTGTAGCCGGTCTTACCGCCGACGACGCCGTACTGGCCCAGCAGGAAGTTCCCGCCCTGCCGCGGCTCGCCGCCGTCCCCGGGCACGTACGACGGCCTGCTCACGATCTCGGTGAACGCCGGGATCCGCATGGCCGCCCGCAGCAGCTTCACCTGGTCGGCGGCGGTGCTCACCGTCCCGGAGTCGTAGCCGCTCGGGTCGGTGTAGCGCGTGCCGGTCATCCCCAGCGACCGCGCGGTCTCGTTCATCTTCGCCACGAACGCCGGGGTGCTCCCGGCGTCCCAGCGCGCCAGCTCGTGGGCGACGTCGTTCGCCGAGATGACCATCAGGGCCTCCAGCGCCTGGCGCTGCGTCAGCCGCTGGTTCGCGGTCACGCCGAGGATCGACTCCCCGCGCCGCTCGCGATTCGGGATCTCCGCCGCCGCCTGCGGCGACACGGTCATGACCGGGCCCGGCTCACCCGGCTTCAGCGGATGGTCCCGCAGGTACACGTATGCCGTCATCACCTTGGCGACGCTCGCCGTGGGGGTCGGCCCCGACCCGCCCGACGTGCCCATCGCCCCGAGGCCCTCCACGTGGACGGCGGACTGCCCCGACGCGGGCCACGGGAGTGCGGGCGCCTGCCCCTCGAACACGACGCTGGAGTCGACGGTCAGGCCGACGGTCGGCTCCGGGACCGGCCGCACGAGCTGCCCGGCGACGAGCCCGGCGGCCAGCACGAGCGCCGCCGCAAGGACGACGAGCCAGGGCCGTCCCCGCTCGGCCTCCGCCTTCTCCGCCGGTGGAGGCGGCTCGGGGGCGGCGACGGCCGCGGGGGGCGTGCCGTCCCACTGGACGGTCCACGGGCCGGACGAGCGGACGGCCGGCTGCGTCTGCCGCGGCGGGGAGGACAGGTCCGGCCCGTGGACCGTCCAGTGG
>NZ_SMLC01000347.1 GCF_004349245.1 Actinomadura sp. 6K520
GCCCTAGGCACAGCGCCGCGCCGGCCCCGCCCCCGCGGCCGGGCAGCGGCCGGAGACACGAACGCCGAGCCCCGGCGAGTTGCGATACTCGCCGGGGCTCGGCGTTCAAGCCGGTGTGGTGGTCGCCTCACGGCGAAAGGCACAACGAAGCTCCAGCCCGGACCGCATGGGACCGGCGGTATTCCCCGAAGGCATCAGGTAGAGCCCGGGGGACACATGCCACACCGACCCGTCCACTGTAACGGCTCGCGGGCGGTGCCTCCTCCACCGCACCCCCCGATGTGCCGATCACCTCACCCGCGGGTGTCCCCTTCGCCCGTGCACCGGCCCCGCGGGGGCCGCGGCCGTCACGCCTGCAGGGGGCAGCGGTCCACCACCCACACGTCCTCGTCGTCGCCCGACGCCGCCGGCGGCGGCTCGTCGGTCAGCCGGTCCAGATGCCACTCGATGTGCGCCAGCGGCCCCCGCCACCCCGCCAGCAGATCCGCCAGCGGACGCGGCGGCCCCGGCGCCCCGAACGGCCGCGGATCGGGCAGCTCGCCCTCCCACAGCGCGTCGTCGCAGCCCGCCGCCCAGTGCCCCGCCGCCTCCAGCACCTCCTGCAGATCGCGCGCCAGCTCGCCCAGCGACCGCGGCGCCATCGCGTCCTGGATCATCCGCTCCCGCGCGTCGTAGGGCATCTCCCGGCCGAACTCCGCCGGGAAGCGCGGGCGGCGCCCGTCCAGGACGGGCTCGGCACCGGTCGCGGCCGCGCGGACCGCCGCCACCTGCCACCGCGTCCACTCCGCCAGATGCCCCAGGACCGCGCGCAGCGCCGCCGCGCCGCCGCCACCGCCCGGCGCCGTGGGACACACCTCCGCCGCCGCGTCCCGCAGCCGCGACCGCACGAACTCCAGCCGGTCCAGCGTCCACGCCCGCGCCCGCGCCGCACCCGCCGGGCCGCGCGGCTCCGGCCCCGAAGGGGGACGCGGCATCGGCACCCGCAGCGCCGCCAGCAGCTCGTCCAGGTCGCGGACCTCCGCGCCCCGCCCCGACAGGAACGCCGCACCGACCCGGTCCAGCCGGAACATCCGCGGCCCGTCCCGCATCCGGCACCACCCCACCAGGTACTCGGCGTAGGGGGCGATGACCAGGCCGTGCGCCTCCACGTCGCGGAAGCTGCGCGCCCCCGCCTGATCGGTGTAGGCCAGCCGGACGACCCGCCGGGTCCGGACCGCCTCGGCGAGCGTGTCGCGCACCGGGCCCGTCAGCGACCCCGCCTCGCTCAGCGGCTCGGGCTCGGCCGCGACCGGCAGCGCGTACCCGCGGCCCTGCAGCCTCCGCACCGGCAGCCCGCCGTGCGTCAGCAGCTCCAGGTCGCGGCGGACGGTCCGCGCGCTGACCCGCAGCCGCCCCGCCAGGACGGCCGGGTCCACCGGCTCGGGGGAGGCCGCGCGCAGCTCCGCGATGAGCGCCAGCAGCCGGTCGACGCGATCCACGGTCCCATCGTGACCCCCCGCACCGCCATTCCGCCGCCCCGAGGGGACCCAGATCCCCCCGGGGCAAGGCGAATCGGGCCACCACGGCACCCCCGCGCACCCCCGGCCGCCATCCGGGCCCGGCCGGGGGTTCAGCGTCCCGACAGCTCCGCGGCCAGCCCCTCGAAGTCGGCCGCCGTCAGCGACAGCGCACCGCCGATCGCCCGCGTCTCCTCCGCGCGGCCCAGATGCCGCGTCGCGGCCCGGTCCAGGTAGGCCTCCACCAGCCGCGCGCCGGTCAGCCGCCCCCGCGGGCGCAGCTCCGCCACGTCGCGGTTCACCACCGCCCACGCGTCCGGTCCCAGCCGCAGCCGCCGCTCCCCGGCCAGCAGCCCCACCAGCGCCGCCCGCGCCTCCGGGGCGTTCAGATCCGGCAGCCGCACCGCCCGCAGGTCCGTCACCAGCTCCGGCGACGCCGCCGACAGCTCACCGACCCGGTCCGGCTCGCACGTCGCCAGCAGCGCGGTGTCGTTGACGCCCTCCAGCCGCGCCCGGTAGAGCACCGACGCGTACGCCGGGCCCTGCGACTCGTCCAGGATCAGCGAGTCCAGGCCGTCGAGGAGCAGGACGTGGCCCGCGTGCTCGTCCAGCACCGCGCGCAGCCCGTCGGGGCCGTGCTCGCGCAGGTCCTCGGCGTGCGCGCCGCGGACCTCGCCGCTGGAGGCCTCCACCTCCGCCAGCGCCGCCGCGACCATCCGCGCCAGCCGCCGCTGCCCGCTGGACGGCGCCCCGATCAGCAGCAGCGCCGGCGCCGACGCGCTGGACACCTCCTGCCCCCGCAGCCGCCGCGCCCACTTGCCGCGCCGCCGCACCTCGGTCACCATCCGCTCGATGTCGTCGGCGCCGCACAGGAACCGGGTCCCGTACGCCTCGGCGATCTGCGGGCCGTGCTCGGGGACGGGCGCCGGCGGCATCGGCGGCGGAGGCTCGGACACCGGCGCCGGAGGCGGCGGCAGAACCGCCTGCGGCCCGGCCGCCGGGGGAGGGGGCTCGGGCGGGTCCGCCCGCGGGTCCGCGCCGGGCCACGCCGGGCCCGGATCGAGCTGGGTCTTGAACGCGTCGGTGTCCAGCTGCGTCTCCTGCGGCCGCCCCTGCTCCGGCGCGGGCGGCGGAGCTGGCGCCGGGGCGGGCGGCGTGAACGGCGGCGGGGAGTCCGCGGTCGTCGCGTCCGGCGGCGGCCACCCCGCCGCGGGCGGCTCCGGAGCGGGCGGCGGGACCGAGGGCGGCCCCGGCTGCGCCGCCTGCTCAACCCCGGCCGGCGGCTGCGCCGGGAAGGCCGGCGGCGACACCGGCGGCGACCCGGGGGG
>NZ_SMLC01000348.1 GCF_004349245.1 Actinomadura sp. 6K520
CCCCCGCGGGCCGCCTCCTGACCCCCGCCCTCGGCGCCCTGAGCCGTCTTCTCGCCCCGTAGCCTCGCCGGCCGCCCGGTTTACCGCCGCGGGGTTTTCCCCGGCGCCGGAACGTGCGACCTTTGCAGAAAGCCCGGCGACCGGCCCGCCCCGGCGGCCGTCGCCCCCCGGGCACCCGAACCGGCACCGGAGCGTGAGAAAATGCGGATTCGCGACATCCTGCGGAGGAAGGGAGACGCGGTGGCGACGGTGCGGCCCGAGGCCACCGTGCGCCAGCTGCTCTCCGTCCTGGCGGAGCACAACATCGGGGCCGTGGTCGTCTCACCGGACGGCGCGTCGATCGCCGGCATCGCCTCCGAGCGCGACGTCGTGCGGTCCCTGCACGAGCGCGGCGCCGCGCTGCTCGACCGTCCCGTCTCCGACATCATGACCGCGGAGGTCCGCAGCTGCGGTCCGGCCGACAAGGTGGAGGACCTGCGCCTCGCCATGACCGAGCACCGGTTCCGGCACGTGCCCGTCGTCGAGGACGGGCGGCTCACCGGCATCGTCAGCATCGGCGACGTGGTCAAGAGCGCCATCGACGAGCTGGAGAGCGAGCGCGAGCATCTGGTCGACTACATCCAGCGCGCCCCGTAGCCGGCCCGCGGACGGCACTCAGACGTAGGCGGGGAGGGACCGGGTCACGGGGGCGGACTCGGCCTCCCGGTGCGCCAGCGCCAGGCGCTCGACGGCCGTGCGCAGCGTGTCCGGGGGCAGGACGTAGGGCAGCCGGACGTAGTCCTCCAGCACGCCGTCGACCCCGAAGACCGGGCCGGCGACGACGCGGAGCCCGAGCCGCTCGGCCGTCTCGGCGAGCGGGGTGGCGATCGGCGCGCCGAGCCGCGCCCACAGCGACATGCCGCCCGCGGGCAGCCGGAACTCCCAGCCGGGCAGCAGCTCGCGCAGCGCCCCCGCGAGCGCGTCGCGGCCGCGGAGCAGGCCCTCCGCGCGCTCGGCGCGCACCTCCGCCACCCGCAGCAGCAGCTCGCGCACGATCAGCTGCTCCAGCACCGGGCTCGCCATGTCGAACGGCTCGCGGGCCAGCACCAGGCGGCGGGCCAGCGGCGCGGTGGTGCGGATCCACCCGATCCGCAGGCCGCCCCAGAACAGCTTCGACGCCGAGCCGATGGTGATGACCCGCCCGCCGGAGTCGAAGGCCGCCAGCGGCGGCTCCCGCGGCGCGTCGAGGTCGTGCGCGAGGTCGGCGAAGGTCTCGTCGCTGACGAGGAACGCGTCGGCGCGGCGGGCGGCGTCCACGAGCGCGGCGCGGTCGGCGGCCGGCATCAGGTGCCCGGTCGGGTTCTGGAAGTCCGGGATCGTGTAGGCCATGCGGACGGCCGCCTGCCGCATCGCGCCGGCGGCGAGCTCGATGTCCCAGCCCTCGTTGACGCCGACGGGGACGAGCCGGGCGCCGCGGCGGCGCAGCGTGCCGAGCGCGTGCGGGTAGGTGGGCCGCTCGATCATGACGGCGTCCCCGGCCTCGATGAGGGTCTGCGACAGCAGCGTGAACGCGTGCTGCGCGCCGGTGGTGACGACGATCTGGTCCGGGCCGGTGGGGACGCCGCGCGCGGTGTACCCGTCGGCGATGATCCGGCGCAGGCCCACCAGCCCGGCGGGCTCGTAGCCGGGGCCGGTGCTGTAGCGGGGCAGCTCGTCGACGGCGGCGGCCACCGCCTCGCCGAAGATCGCCGGGGCGGCGGGGGTGGCGCAGCCGAGGTCGATGAAATCGGCGTCGTCGGGCACCGGGTGCGCCTTGCCGAAGCGCGCCGCCGCCTGCACGATCCGCGGATCGGCGGACGACATCCGCACCGGGGGCAGCACCGTCCAGCTTCCCGCCCCCTGGCGGCTCTGGATGTAGCCCTCGTCGCGGAGCCGGTCGTAGGCGGCGGTGACCGTGGTCCGGCTGACGCCGAGGGCGGCGGCCAGGTCGCGTTCGGCGGGCAGCCGGGTCCGCAGGGCGAGCCGCCCGTCGAGGACGAGGCCGCGCACCGAGCGGGCCAGCGCGCCGTAGACGGGGCGCTCGCCCGAGACGTCGCCCACCAGCCGCGCCAGATGCTGTCCGCTCACATATCGAGTGCTCACGCAAACCACTTTCGCACATTGGCTCTATCGAGACCAGGCCACTTCTCGTCAGGGTGGACGAAAAGACGGCCGAAGTGTGCGAGGAGTAAGTTAATGGCCTTGATGGCACGTCGCCTGGTGCAGCTCTACACAGGATTGGCCCTGTACGGGCTCGGGATCGCCCTGCAGGTGTCATCGGGTCTCGGCAACGACCCCTGGGACGTCCTCCACGAGGGACTGTCGCGGCGCCTCGGACTCTCGATCGGCGCATGGATCATCATCGCCGGCGCGCTGGTGATGCTCGCGTGGATCCCGCTGCGCCAGCGGCCGGGGATCGGGACGATCAGCAACGTGGTCCTCATCGGCGTCTTCGCGGACCTGTTCCTCTGGCTGCTGCCCGGCCCGGAGGCCCTCGCGGCGCGCTGGGCGTACCTGGTCGCCGCCGTGCTGGTCGGCGGCTTCGCGACCGGCTGCTACATCGGTGCCGGGCTCGGTCCCGGACCGCGCGACGGGCTGATGACCGGGATCGCCGCGCGGGGCCACTCGATCCGGGCGGTCCGGACGGCGATCGAGCTGACCGTGCTGGCCGTCGGCTGGCTGCTCGGCGGCACCGTCGGCGTCGGCACGGTCCTCTACGCGCTCGCCATCGGCCCGCTGACGCACGTGTTCCTGCCCGCGCTGACGATCCGGCCCCGCACCCCCGGCACGGCCGGCC
>NZ_SMLC01000349.1 GCF_004349245.1 Actinomadura sp. 6K520
CCCCATCGCCCTCACCACCGACACACCCGCCGACCAAGCCCACCTCCCCTTCACATGGCAAGGCGTCACCCTCCACGCCACCGGCGCCACCACACTCCACGTCGCCATCACCCCCACCCCCGGACAATCCACCAGCCTCACCATCACCGCCACCGACCCGGCAGGCCAGACCGTCGCCACCATCGACACCCTCACCCTGCGGCCCTTCTCCGGCCTGCCCAGCGCCCCCGCCCACGACGACCACCTCTACGCACTGAGCTGGCCGTCCCTCGCGCCGATCGAGCAGTCCGACTTCGACGGCTCTTGCGCCATTCTCGGCACGCATGATCCGGACTCCGCGGACGCACTCCGCGCCGCGCTCACCGTCCCCGCCCAGCTCTGCACCGATCTCGACGAGGTCTCGGAACTCTCCGACCCGCCTCCGGTGATCCTGGTCGCCTGTTCTGCCGCCGTGGCCGGCAGCGAGCCCGGCGTGGTCGACGGAGCCCATGCGCTGACCCGGCAGGTGCTGCGGCTGCTGCAGGAGTTCCTCACCGACGACCGCCTCGGCGGGAGCCGTCTGGTCCTGCTGACCACCAACGCGATCCCGGTTGCGGCCGACGACGTCGATCTCGCCCAGAGCCCGCTGTGGGGACTGGTCCGCAGCGTCCAGGCCGAGCACCCCGGACGCATCACGCTCATCGACCTGGACGACCCGCCTGCCGCGTATCGCATGCTCATGCCCGCGATCGGCGCCGCGCTGGACCGGGGCGAGCCCCATCTGGCCATTCGTGGCAGCGGCGTTCACGTACCGCGGCTGACGCGCCTGCCGGACGGTGTCGATGACGGTGGCGCCCCCGAGGCCCTCGCCCCCGGCGGTACGGTCCTGGTCACCGGCGGTACAGGCACTCTTGGCAGGCTGGTCGCCGAACATCTGGTCACCGCCCGCGGCGTCACCCACCTGCTCCTGGCCAGCCGCAGCGGACCCAACGCGCCCGAAGCCCAGGATTTGCGCCGTCACCTGGAAGAACTCGGCGCCCACGTCACCGTCACCGCATGCGACGCCGCCGACGCCGACCAGCTCGCCCGGCTTCTCGCAGGCATCCCTGAAGACCACCCCCTCACCGCGGTCATCCACGCGGCCGGGGTCGTCGACGACGCCATCGCCACCTCGCTGACCCCCGAACAGGTCGACAGGGTCTTCGCCCCCAAGGTCGACGCCGCCTGGAACCTGCACCACCAGACCCGCGGCCTCCCACTGAGCGCCTTCATCCTGTTCTCCTCCGCCGCCGCGACCTTCGGCCCTCCGGGAGTGGCCGGGTACGCGGCGGCCAATGCCTTCTTGGACGCCCTTGCCGCGTCCCGGCGGGCCGAGGGGCTGCCGGGCCAATCGATCGGATGGGGTTACTGGCAGCAGGACACCGGCATGACCGGGCACCTCACCGACACCGACCGCAACCGCCTGACCCGCAGTGGGATGACCCCCATCACCGACGAGCAGGGCCTGGCGCTCTTCGACGCCGCCGTCCGGTCGGCCCGCCCTCATCTGCTGGCCACCCCGATCAGCCTCCGCCGCCTGACCGGCTCGGCCCCGCCGCTGTTCGCGGCGCTCGTCCGGAGCGGCACCGCCCGGCCTACCGCGAACGCGAGCACCCGCACGACCGGCCTGGCCGACCAGCTTGCGGCACTCGCTCCCGACGAGCAGGACAAGCGCGTGCTGGAGCTGGTCCGGACCAACATCGCAGCGGTCCTGGCGCATGCCTCCCCGGAGGGCGTCGACACCAGCCGGCCCTTCAGCGAACTGGGCTTCGACTCCCTCACCGCGGTCGAGCTGCGCAACGGCCTGGCCGATGCCACCGGGCACCGCCTGCCCGCCACCCTCGTCTTCGACTACCCGACACCGCACGCCCTCGCCCGACACCTCAGATCCCAGCTCGTCCCCTCGGCGCCGCAGCTGGTCCTCCATCAGCTCGACACGCTGGAGCGCACGCTGGCCGCCATCACCGGGGAGGACGTCGCCGACGCGAAGATCACCAAGCGTCTGCAGGGCCTGCTGGCCAAGCTCAGCAAAGTGGATTCCCCGGCGGGGGAGACGACCATTCTCGACGATCTGCGATCGGCGACGAACGAGGAACTTTTCAAGCTGGTCGACGACGACCTCAACATCTCCTGAACAATCTGAGGGGCGACATCCCAATGGGAATGGAAGACACACTCCGCGATTACCTCACCCGCGTCATCGCCGAACTCCACCAGACGCGCCAGCGACTGCACGAGGCCGAATCGGAGGAAGCGGAGCCGATCGCGATCGTGGGGATGGGGTGCCGCTACCCCGGCGGCGTCACCACCCCGCAGCAACTATGGGAACTGGTCACCCAGGAACACGACGCCATCGGCGAATTCCCCACCAACCGCGGCTGGCCCCTCACCGACCTCTACCACCCCGACCCCGACCACCCCGGCACCACCTACACCCGCCACGGCGGCTTCCTGCACGACGCCGACCACTTCGACGCCGACTTCTTCGGCATGAGCCCCCGCGAAGCCCAAGCCACCGACCCCCAACAACGACTCCTCCTCGAAACCGCCTGGGAAACCATCGAAAACGCCCACATCGACCCCACCACCCTCCACGGCACCCGCACCGGCATCTTCACCGGCGTCATGTACGCCGACTACGCCGCCCGCCTCACCACCATCCCCACCCCCTACGAAGGACACCTCGGAAACGGCAGCGCCCCCAGCATCGCCTCCGGACGCCTGGCCTACACCCTCGGCCTCCAAGGACCCGCCCTCACCATCGACACCGCCTGCTCCTCCTC
>NZ_SMLC01000034.1 GCF_004349245.1 Actinomadura sp. 6K520
CGTCCTCTCCGCCCGCCCGCCGACACTCGCGCACGTCGCCCAGCTCGCCGGAGTCTCCCCGGCGACCGCGTCCCGCGTGCTCAACGGCTCCGCCCGGGTGAGCCGGGCCGCCCGGCTCCAGGTCGAGGCCGCCGTCGAGCGGCTCGGCTACGTCCGCCGCCGCGCGGGCTCCCCCGACCGCGTCTCCTCCGGGACGATCGCCGCCGTCGTGTGCGAGGACGGCTGCCGCGTCCTCGGCGACCCCTACTTCGCGCGCCTGCTGTGGGGCGTGCGGCGCGAGCTCGCGGGCCGCGCGCCGCTCGTCGTCCTCATGGCCGGCCGGGCGGAGGAGTGGCGGGCGACCACCGGCTACCTGCGCGGCGGGCAGGCCGAGGGCGTGCTGCTCCTCGGCGCCCGCCGCGACCATCTCGCGCCGCTCGTGCAGGCGGCCGCGGGCGCACCGGTCGTGCTGGCCGGCCGGCCCCTGGAGGACGTCGCGCTCCCGTACGTCGACGTCGACAACCTGGGCGGGGCGCAGGCCGCCGTCCGGCACCTGCTCGCCTCCGGGCGGCGCCGCATCGGCACGATCGCCGGGCCCGCCGACATGGGCGCCGGCGTCGACCGGCTGGCCGGCTACCGGCTCGCCGCGCAGGAGGCCGGCATGGGCGTCAACGGGCTCGTCTGCCAGGGCGACTTCGGCCGGCTGTCCGGTGAGCGGGCGATGCGCCGGCTGCTGGAACGGCGGCCGGACGTCGACGCCGTCCTCGCCGCGTCCGACCAGATGGCCGTGGGCGCCCTGAGCGCGCTGCGCCGCGCCGGCCGCCGCGTCCCCGACGACGTGGCCGTCGTCGGATTCGACGACGCCCCGGTCGCCCGGCAGGTCCGGCCCCGGCTGACCACCGTCCAGCAGCCGGCCGAGGACCTCGGCGCCCGGCTGGCCCGCGAGCTGCGGGCCTGCACCGGGGGCCGGCCCGCCGGCGAGCGCGCCGTCGTGCTGCGCACCAAGCTGATCATCCGGGAGTCCGGCTGACGACCCCGGGCTGACGCGGGCCGCTCGTCCCGCCCCTCTCCGCACCGCCACCGGACTCCGCCGGTGGTGGAGCCCGCCGTGCCCGGAGAACGGGCTCTAGAGGAAGGAACACAGGTGAGAAGACGACAACGATGGCGCGTGCTCACCGCCGTGGGCACCGCGCTGACGCTGCTCTTCGGCGGCCTTGGGGCCGTGGTGCCCGCGCGGGCCGCCGCGGCGTCCTGCAAGGTCGCCTACACGGCCAACGACTGGGGCAGCGGCTTCACGGCGAGCATCGACATCACCAACCAGGGCGACCCCCTCGACGGCTGGGAGCTCACCTACTCCTACTCGGGGAACCAGCGGCTGACCAGCGGCTGGTCGGGCAGATGGTCCCAGTCGGGCTCGGAGGTCACCGTCACCAGCGAGAGCTGGAACGGGTCACTGGGCACCGGCGCGACCGTCAACGTGGGCGCGCAGTTCACCTACAGCGGGACGAACGCCGAACCCACCGCGTTCACCCTCAACGGCACGCGCTGCAACGAGAGCGCGCCCGCGCCGACCGTGGCGCTGACCAGCCCGTCCGCCGGGGCGACGTACTCGGTGGGCGCCTCGGTGCCGCTGGCGGCGACCGCCCAGGCCGCGGACGGAGAGTCCATCGCCAAGGTCGAGTTCTTCAACCAGGACGGGATCCTCGGCGCGGCCGACACCACGGCCCCCTACAGCCTGAACTGGACGCCGTCCGAGGCCGGCGCCCACTCGGTCTACGCGAGGGCGACCGACGGCAACGGCACGACAGGCGAGTCGACCCCGGTGGGCATCACGGTGACCGCGGAGGCGAGCGTCGTGGCGAGCCCGGCCGCGCTGACCGTCGCGCAGGGCTCGACCGCCACGTTCGGCGTGCGGCTGTCCGAGGCCCCGTCCGGCGACGTGACCGTGACGACCGCCCGCACCGCGGGCAACAGCGGCCTGTCGGTCACCGGCGGCGGCACGCTCACGTTCACGCCGCAGAACTGGTCCACCGCCCGCAACGTGGAGATCACCGCGGACGACTCCGGGACCGGCACCGCCACGTTCACCTCCACCGCGCCCGGCTATTCGGCCGCCGAGGTGACGGCGACGCAGGTCGAGACCGGCGGTGACACCTACACCCAGCGGTTCCTCGACCAGTACGACAAGATCAAGGACCCGGCGAACGGCTACTTCAGCCCCGAGGGCATCCCGTACCACTCGGTCGAGACGTTCCTGATCGAAGCCCCGGACCACGGGCACGAGACGACGTCGGAGGCGTACAGCTACCTCATCTGGCTGGAGGCCATGTACGGCAAGGTCACACAGAACTGGCAGCCGTTCAACGACTCCTGGTCGCTGATGGAGAGGTACATGATCCCGACCAGCGAGGACCAGCCGACGAACTCCTTCTACGACCCGTCCTCGCCCGCCACCTACGCCGCCGAGCATCCCGACCCGAGCGACTACCCGAGTCCGATCGACGACAGCGTCCCCACCGGCCAGGACCCGATCGCGTCGGAACTGGAGGCCGCGTACGGCACCGACGACGTCTACGGAATGCACTGGCTGCAGGACGTGGACAACGTCTACGGCTACGGCAACACGCCGGGCGGCGGCTGCGAGGAGGGGCCCGGCGCCGACGGCCCGTCCTACATCAACACCTACCAGCGCGGCTCCCAGGAATCGGTGTTCGAGACCGTCCCGCAGCCGACGTGCGACAGGTTCGAGTACGGCGGCCCCAACGGCTTCCTCGACCTGTTCATCGAGGACGACTCCTACGCCGAGCAGTGGAAGTTCACCAACGCCCCCGACGCCGACGCCCGCGCCATCCAGGCCGCGTACTGGGCGAACGTGTGGGCCGGTGAGCAGGGCAAGGCCGGCGAGGTCTCGGCCACCGTCGCGAAGGCGGGCAAGCTGGGCGACTACCTCAGGTACGCGTTCTTCGACAAGTACTTCAAGGAGATCGGCGACTGCCACCCCGCCACGTCCTGCCCCGGCGGGACGGGCAAGAGCAGCGCCCACTACCTCCTGTCGTGGTACTACGCGTGGGGCGGCGCGCTGGACTCCGGCGCCGGCTGGGCGTGGCGCATCGGCGACGGCGCCTCGCACTTCGGCTACCAGAACCCCTTCGCCGCCTGGGCGCTGGTGAACGACCCGGCGCTCGCCCCGCGCGGCGCGACGGCGAAGGCCGACTGGGAGACCAGCCTCACCCGGCAGCTGCAGCTCTACAAGTGGCTGCAGTCCGCCGAGGGCGGCATCGCGGGCGGGGTCACCAACAGCTGGGAGGGCAGCTACAGCACACCGCCGTCCGACCTGACGACCTTCTTCGGCATGGCGTACGACTGGCAGCCCGTCTACCACGACCCGCCGAGCAACCAGTGGTTCGGCTTCCAGGCGTGGTCGATGGAGCGGGTCGCCGAGCTGTACCAGGTCACCGGTAACGCCGACGCCGAGGCGATCCTCGACAAGTGGGTCGACTGGGCGCTGTCGGAGACGACGGTGGACCCGGCCACGGGCACCATCCAGATCCCGTCCACGCTGAGGTGGTCCGGGGCGCCCGACGCCGACTGGTCGTCCGCGAGCGGAATGCCGCCGGCGAACAGCGGCCTGCACGTCTCCGTCGAGGACCACACCGACGACGTCGGCGTCACCGCCGCGTACGCCAAGACCCTGACGTACTACGCGGCCAGGTCCGGCGACGAGGACGCCAGGCAGACCGCCAAGGATCTCCTCGACGCCCTGTGGCAGCACACCGACGGCAAGGGCATCGCCGTCGAGGAGACGAAGGGCGACTACGACCGCGTCAACGACCCGGTCTACATCCCGCCGGGCTGGAACGGGACCATGCCGAACGGAGACCCGATCAACTCGAACTCGACGTTCATGTCCATCCGCTCCTTCTACGAGGACGACCCCGATTTCGACCGTGTGTGGGCCTACGCCAACGGCGAGACCTCCACACCGCCGGTGTTCACCTACCACCGGTTCTGGGCCCAGGCCGACATCGCCCTGGCGATGGCGGACTACGGCCGCCTCTTCAACGAGTGACCCCCTTCGGGGCCCGCGGCGGAGCCACCCCCGCCGCGGGCCCCGCAAGGGCGGACCGGCGCGGACTATGCGAACATATGTTCGTGTCGGGTGGTGCTGTGATCTTGCATGCCGATCTGGACGCGTTCTACGCGTCGGTCGAGCAGCGTGACGATCCCGCGCTGCGCGGGCGGCCGGTGATCGTCGGGGCCGGGGTGGTGCTGGCTGCCAGCTACGAGGCCAAGGCCTGCGGTGTGCGGACCGCGATGAGCGGCGGGACGGCGCGGCGGCTCTGCCCGCGGGCGGTCGTCGTCCCGCCCCGGATGAGCGCCTACGCCGCGGCGAGCAAGGCGGTGTTCGCCGTCTTCCGCGCCACGACCCCGCTGGTGGAGGGGCTGTCGATCGACGAGGCGTTCCTCGACGTGGACGGGCTGGGGACGCCGCCCGCGGACGTCGCGGTGCGGCTGCGGCGGGTGGTCGCCGAGGAGGTCGGGCTGCCGATCACCGTCGGGGTGGCGCGCACCAAGTTCCTCGCCAAGGTCGCCAGCGGTGTCGCCAAGCCCGACGGGCTGCTGGTGGTGCCGCCCGAAGGGGAGATGGAGTTCCTGCGCCCGCTGCCGGTCCGGAGCCTGTGGGGCGTCGGCCGCGCGACCGCCGCCCGCCTCGCCCGGTACGGCGTCACGACGGTCGGGGACGTCGCCGACATGCCGGAGAGCACCCTCGTGTCGCTGCTCGGCCCCGGCGCCGGCGGCCACCTGCACGACCTGGCCCGCAACCGCGACCCGCGCCCGGTGCGCACCGGTGTCCGGCGCCGGTCGATGGGCGCGCAGCGGGCGCTGGGGCGCCGCGCCCGGTCGCCGGAGGAGCTGGACGCCATGCTCGTCGGCCTGGCCGACCGCCTCGGGGGCCGGCTGCGCGCGGCGCGGCGCCTGTGCCGGACGGTCACGCTCCGGCTGCGGTTCGGCGACTTCGCGCGGGCCACGCGCTCGCGCACGCTGCCGCAGGCGACCGCCGAGACGCCGCGGATCCTGGACGTGGCGCGCGGCCTCCTCGCCGCCGCCGCGCCGCTGATCGGCAGCCGCGGCCTCACCCTGATCGGCCTCTCGCTCGGCGACCTGCGCGACGACCGGGCCGTGCAGCTCGCGCTCCCGCTGGACGGGGTGCCGTGGGCCGGGGACGTGGACGCCACGGTCGACGGCGTACGTGGCCGGTTCGGGACGTCCGCGATCACCCGCGCCGTGCTCCTCGGCCGTGATCAGGGGACGTCCGCCCCGCTGCCGCCCGACTGAGCCGCGCGGCCCCGCGGGCGGGCGCGCCCGGCGCCCGTGAGACCATCGTCCTCCGGGGACGAGTGGAGTGGTGATGGCCGATGAGAGGTGGCCTCCGGCCGAGGTCGATCTGACGACGCCCAACACCGCGCGGATCTACGACTACCTGCTCGGCGGCAAGGACAACTACGCCGCCGACCGCGAGGTGGCCGAGCAGCTGATCGAGCTCATCCCCGAGGCGCGGACGGCGGCCCGGGAGAACCACGCCTTCATCGGGCGCGCGGTCCGCCTCCTGGCCCGCGAGGGCGTCCGCCAGTTCATCGACATCGGCAGCAAGCTGCCCGCCCGCGGGAACGTCCACGAGGTCGCCGCCGAGGTGGCGCCGGACGCGGCGGTGGTGTTCGCCGACGGCGACCCGGTCGTGCTGGTGCACGCGCGGGCCCTGCTCGCCGGGACACCGCGCACGGCGGTGGCGAGCTGCGACCCGCTGCGCCCCGAGACCGTGACCCGCGACCGGCAGGTCCGCGCGCTCATCGACTTCGAGCGGCCGGTGGCGTGCGTGCTCGACCGCGTCCTGCACTTCATCGACGACGCCGCCGAGGCCGCCGCGGCCGTCCGGCGCCTGCACGACGCCCTGCCGCCCGGCAGCCACCTGGTGTTCACGCACATCACCCAGGACCCGGAACCGGAGTCCGGCGGCGACGTCGGCAAGGTGTTCAAGCCGACCAGCGGCCACTTCTGGGGCCGGAGCCGCGCCGAGATTCTCGACATCGTCGGATGCTTCGACCTCCTCGAACCGGGCCTGACCTACACCCCGCAGTGGCGGCCCGACCCGTCCGTTCCCGCGGTCGAGCATCCGGAACGGACCTTCACCCTGGCGGGCGTCGGCCGCCGGCGCTGACCGTCAGCCGGCGCGCCGGTGCAGCAGGCGCCGCGTCCGGGCGGCCAGGCCGGACGGCGCGGCGGGCGCCAGGGCGGTGCCGGTGTCAACCCAGCCCCGGTGGCTCCGGCCGGTGACCCGCAGCCGGACGAGCGGGACGTACGACTCCGCCCTGATGCCCTCGTAACCGTGCCGGACGATCGAGTGGTAGATGTCCTCGGACACGACCAGGACCAGCGGCGCGGCGGTGCGCCGCAGCGCGAGCTTCGCCTCCGGCGAGTCCAGCAGCCGGCACGCCACGTCGAGGGCCTCGCCGAAATTGCCGCGCCCGTCATTGTGCACCTCTCCGGCGTGCACGACGACGCGAATGCGAATTCGGCGGTCGCCGCCCGGGGCGATCAGCCGCTCCGCATTGTATTCCGCCAGCAGGGCGGACAGGAGGGGCACGACCGGGTGCAGCAGCAGCGTTTTCGGAACCTCGTCTAGCGGCGGGATGAGAACGAGCACCCCGTCGCCGCGGTCGACGTAGGCCTCCCGGAGGCCCGCCACGATCCCGGACCGGTTGAACGCCTCCTCCAGCAGCCGGTACAGCACGCGGCGCAGTTCCGCCTTGACCGGGTCGGTGCGTGTGGTCGAGCCTTCGATGTCGACCGCCAGGATGGTGCGGTAGCGCGGCCGGAGCCGCGCCCTGTCGAGGACCGGCGGCCGCGGTCCCGACGCGTCGACGAGGACGGGCCGCCGGGCCCCCGCCCGGCCCCCGTCCACCAACGTCTCACGCTTCATTTCCCCCGCGCCCCTTTCGCCCCTTGGGCCCCTGTCGGGCGAAAACGATCCTGGCATTAGCGAATCGAATCGGCAATCCAGGTGATCCCGGATATGATCCCGGGGTTTCCCGGGGGCGTTTTCCGGCAGTGTGAATTCCGTTCGGTTAAGGGGAGAATCCGCATCGATCGGATAACGCCTTCGCGATCAGGCGGGACGGGCGGGGAAACTGCCCGTGCGGCCGGTTCCGCCGTCCGCGCGGCCGGGCCGGCCCCGGGAAAGCACGGACCCCGGCACCGTGGGTTTCCGGTGGCAGGACGTGTCCGCAGGTCCGAGCATGGAGAGGGTGGTCGTGGTGATTCCCGCCCCCCGGAGACGCAGGTCCCCGCCGTGGTTCGGCGCGGAGACGAGGCGCGCCCTCGCCGCCGGGTCGGCGGTGGCGGGGCTCGCGCTGGTCGCGGGCTGGCCGTACTGGCGCGGGCATCAGGGGGCCGCGGCGATCACGCTGGTGAGCTGCGCCGGGCTCGCGGTGGTGGGCGTCCTGCTCGCCACCGGCGGGCGGACGCGGCGCACCGGGCTGCTGTTCCTGACCGCGTCGGTGTGCTGGGCGGCCAACTGGGCGGCGAGCTGGGACGCGGGCATCGGCCCGATGATGTCGCCGTACGCGCAGGCCGAGTTCTACCTCGCGCTGGGCGTGGGCGTCCTGCTGTATCCGAGCGGGCGGCTGGAGTACCTGGCCGACCGGATCTGGACGGCCGTGGCGTGCGTGATCCTGCTCGGCTGCCCGACGGCGCTGTGGGTGACGTCCGAACCGGAGTGGGCCGCGTTCCGCGGCGAGTCGGTCTGGTGGCCGGCGCCGTTCCCCGACTTCGGCGCGTTCCAGGCCGTGCTGCGGGTCTCCGCGGCGCTGTACCTCCTCCTGGCCCTGTCGTTCGCCGTCGTGCTGCTGCTGCGGCTGCCCCGGATGGGACGGCTGCGGCGCCTGCTCACCCTCCCGGTGACCGTCGCGCTGGCGTTCGTCGGCATCTCCGCCGCGGTGACCCAGAAGCCGATCATGGAGGCGTCGATACCGCTCGACGACCTCCTGCAGGTCTACGTGGTCCAGGGCGCGGTCGTCGTCCTCGTGCCGCTGACGCTGCTGGCGTCCGGGCTGCGCCTCCGCATCGGCGAGCTGACCGTGGCCGGGCGGATGCTCCGGCTCACCGCGCCGGTGTCGGTCGAGCGGGTCCGCGACGCGCTGCGCGACGTCCTGCACGACCCGACCCTGGAGCTGTGGTTCTGGGCGCCGATGGAGGAGACCTACGTCGACACCGGCGGGCGTCCCGTCACCATCGGCCCGGACGGCGAAGCGGAGGCGGACGGGGACTCCGCCGGGGGACGGTGGCGGCACCGGGTGCTCAGCGCCTCCGGGGACAGGCTCGCCGTCGTGGAGCTCGGCGGCGCGCTCCGCGACCACGAGTCCCTGGTCGAGGCCGCGCTGGTCGCGGGCGGCCGGGCGCTGGAGACCGCGCGGCTCCAGGCCAGCGTGCACGCCGGCCTGGAGCAGGTCCGCTCCGCCTACCGCCGGCTCGTCCGCGCCGAGACCGTGGAGCGCGAGCGCCTCGCCCGCGACCTGCACGACGGCGCCCAGCAGCGGCTCCTGGCGCTCGGCGCGATGCTCGGCACGCTGGAGGCCGTGACCGACGACCCCGTGGTCAAGGAGCACGCCCGGACCTGCCGCGCCGAGCTGGTGGCGGCGCTCGGCGAACTGCGGGCGCTCGCCCGCGAGGTGCGGCCGGCGCTGCTCGCACAGGACGGCCTCGGCCCCGCGCTGGAGGTCGTCGCCGAGCGGCTCGGCACCCGCGTCAAGCTCGACGTCACCGCCCGGCGGTTCTCCGGCGAGATCGAGTCCGCGCTTTACTCCGCACTTTGCGAGGCGCTGTCGTACGCTGTCGACCGCGCGGGTGCGTCCGAGGTGCTGGTGCGGGTCCGCGCCGAGGACGGGCGGCTGGCCGCGGAGGTGAGCTGCGACGGCGCGGGCGGCCCGGCCGCCGGTCCCGCCGACCTGCCGGGGCTGTCCGGCCGGCTCCGGGCGCTGCGCGGGCACGTGGAATTCGACGGCGGCCCCGGGCGGGGCACGACGGTGAGGATGGACCTCCCATGCGAGTAGCGGTGGCCGAGGACAGCGGGATCTTCCGGCAGGCCCTGGTCACCCTGCTCACCACGGTCGGCATCGAGGTCGTCGTGTCCGCCGGCTCCGGCGACGAGCTCGTCGCCCGCGTCGCGGGCGACCCGCCCGACGTGGCGATCGTCGACCTGCACATGCCGCCGACGTACACCAACGAGGGCGTCGTCGCCGCACGCCGCCTCCTTGAGCGGCACCCGGGCATCGGCGTGCTCGTCCTGTCGGCCTACAACGAGACGCCGCAGGCGATGGAGCTGTTCCGCGACCAGCCGCGCGGTGTCGGCTACCTGCTGAAGGACCACGTCACCGACGTGGAGAACCTGCGGTCCGCGCTGGAGCGGGTGATGCGCGGCGAGGTCGTCATCGACCCGGACGTGGTGAGCAGGCTCGTCGAGGCCCGGCACCGGGAGCACGAGCTGGCGAGGCTGTCCGAGCGCGAGCGGGAGGTGCTGGCGCTGATGGCCCAGGGCCACTCCAACGCGGGGATCGGCAGGCGGCTGCACCTGTCCGCCCGGACCGTCGAGGACCACGTCCGGGCGATCTTCACCAAGCTCGGGATCGTCTCGTCGGGCGGGCCGCCGGGGCCGCAGGACAGCAACAAGCGCGTGCTCGCCGTCCTCACCTGGCTGCGCGCCGCGGACGCGCGCTGAGCCCGCGGGCATCAATCGGGTAACGGGCCCTCGCGTCCGGTGCGCCGGGTGCGGAACACTGACCGTGCCGGTCGGACCGCGTCAGCGATCCGGTGGGCGGTCCCCGCGTGCCACCGGGACGCGCCCCGGGCCCGCCCTGCCCGAGGTCGCGCCCGGCATATCCCCATGCTCCCGGCGCCGCCGCCCCGCGCGCATCCGGGGAAACCCCGGAGCCGGCCCGGGACGGCACGGAAGACCGCCCCGGCACGCACTGCCCCGGACGACTCGAAGGGACCGCGGTGAGGCCCGTTCCCTGGCGGCCGCCCCTGTGGCTCGGCGCGCGGGTCCGCCGCGCCGTGGCCGCGGGCGCGGCCGTGGCGGCGGGCGCGCTGGCGTGCGGCTGGCCGTACTGGCGCGGGGAGCCCGCCGCCGCCGTCGTCACCCTCGCCTGCTGCGGCGGGTTCGCGGTCGCGGGCGGGCTGCTGGCCGCCGGGCGGCTCGGCCGGCGGACGGGCAAGGCGTTCGTCGTCGCGGCGGCGGCGTGGGCGGGCACCTGGTCGGCGGCCTGGGACGCCGGCGCGGGCCCGGTCGTGTCGGTGTTCGCCCAGTCGGTGTTCTTCACCGCGATCGGGATCGGCGCCCTGCTGTACCCGGGAGGGCGGCTGGAGGGGTTCGCCGCCCGGGCGTGGACGGGCGCGGCCGTCGTGATCATGGTCGGCGGCCAGGCCGTCCTGTGCGCCTACTCGCGGCCGGCCTGGAACGGCTTCGCCCCCACGGTGGCCTGGCCGGCGTTGGCCCCCGACTTCGCCGCGTTCCAGGCCCTGCAGCGCGGGCTGACGGCCGCGGCGGCGGCGCTGGCCGGCGCGCTGGTGATCATCCTGGTGGCGCGGCTGCCGCGGATCGGGCCGCTGGACCGCGCGCTCACCGTCCCGGTCGCGGCGACCGTGACGGTCGGCGTCACCGGCGCCCTGGCCGTCCAGGGGAAGCTCATCGGCCATGGCGTGGCGCTGGAGGACGTCATGCGCGTCTACCTCGTCCAGGGGGTCTTCGCCACGATGGTGCCGCTGGCCTTCCTGGGCACGGCGCTGCGCTCCCGGCTCGCCGAGCTGACCGTCGCCGAGCGGATGCAGCGCCTCACCGACCCCGTCTCCGTGGAGAACGTCCGCGACGCCCTGCGCAGCGTCCTGCGCGACGGCACCCTGGAGCTGTGGCTCTGGGCCGGCGGCGGCTACGTCGACGTGACCGGCCGCCGGGCCGGCGCCTCGCCCGGCGAGGCCCCCGGGCGGTGGCGGCACGAGGTCAGGACGTCCGGCGGCGGGCCCCTGGCCGTCGTGGACGTCGACGTCGCGCTCCGCGACCACGAGCCGCTCGTCGAGGCCGCGCTGACCGCCGGGGGCCGCGCGCTGGAGACCGCGCGGCTGGAGGCCGAGGCCCAGGCCGCCCTCGAACAGGCCCGCGATGCCCGGGAGCGGCTCGTCCGCGTCCAGGCGGCCGAGCGCGAGCGGCTCGCCGCGGACCTGCAGCGCAGCGCCCAGCAGCGGCTCCGGGCACTGGAGGGGCTGCTCACGGAGCTGGAGTCCGCGGCCGGGGACCCGCGGGCGCGCGAGCAGGCCCGGACCTGCCGCCGCGAGCTGGCCGAGGCGGTCGCCGAACTGGACGAGCTCGCCCGCGGCGTGCATCCGGCGATCCTCGCCGACGCCGGCCTGGCCCCGGCCATGGAACTCGTCGCGGCCCGGGCGGCCGTCGCGGTCTCGCTCGACATCCCCGCCGGCCGGTTCCCGCCCGAGATCGAGTCGACGCTGTACTTCGCCCTGTGCGAGGCCCTCGCCAACGCCGTCAAGCACGCCGCGGCCGGCTCCGTCGAGCTGAGCGTCCGCCCCGGCCCGGACCGGATCGTCGCCGAGGTCCGCGACGACGGCGTGGGCGGCGCCGCCCCGTCCCGCCGCGGCGGCCTCGCCGGCCTGACCGACCGCGTCCGCGCCCTCCGCGGCGACGTCACCGTGCACAGCCCGCCCGGCGCGGGCACCACCCTGGAGATCACCCTTCCCGCCCCCCGGCCGGGCGGCGGTGGCTAGGGGGCCGCGTCGCGGACGATGGGGAGGAGGTAGCGGCGGGCGAAGGCGCGGGCGCCCTCGTCGTCGAGGGGGATGTGCCCGTCGGGGGTCAGCATGAGGGAGTGGGTGAGGCGGATGAGGATCTCGGCGACGACCGCGGGGTCGGCGTGCGGCGGTGCGGCGCCGGCCCGCTGGGCGGTGCGCAGGCGCCCGGCGAGGTAGCCGCGGGCCGCCGCCAGCAGCGGGCCGGCCCGCACCGTGGCGTGCGGGAGGAAGAGCTCGGGCTCGACGACCATGAGCCGGGTCATCAGGCGCTGCTCCCGGCTGATCCGCAGCGTGACGGCGAAGCCCTCGACCAGGCGCTCCTCCAGGGTCGGCAGGGCCGCGACGGCCGCGTCCAGCTCGGCGAAGAAGCGCCGCGCCTCCCGCAGCAGGACGCCCGTGACCAGGTCGCCCTTGGTGGGGAAGCGGCGGTAGATGGTGGCGCGGCCGAGCCCGCACTCGCGGGCGACGTCGTCCATGGTGGTGCGGCGAGGCCCGTAGGTCTCGAACGACCGCAGCGCGGCGTCCAGGATCCGGTCGGTCCGGGGTTCGCTCTCCGGGCCGCCGGTCAGGAGGCTGCGCAGGAGTTCGTCGTCGCTCTTCACCGTGCGGCCGATTCTAGCCGCCCGGTGCGCGGCGGGCCGTCCGCGCGGCGCGGGCCGCGACGGGGGAGTAGTACAGCGGCCCGGGCGTCGCGGCGCCCGCGTGAGACGTTAATACGAAATGCGTATCATCACGCACGGGGCGGCGAGGCCGGGGCCGTCAGCCCGCGCCGGTCTCGTGCAGGGCGGCGACCGCGTGGTCCTGTGTCGGGTGGGCGACGAGGTGGCGGTCCAGGCCGCTGCGCTCGAGGATCGTGCGGAACCGCCGCTCCGGCCGCGCCAGCACGAACTCGCCGCCGGCCCGGTGCGCGTTCTTCCAGAGGACGATCAGCGCGTTGAGGCCCGAGGAGTCGCAGAAGTCGACCTCGCCGACGTCCATGACGACCCGCGGCGGCCCGTCCAGCAGGCGCATGTCGGCGAGGACATGGTCGCGCAGCAGGTCCGAGGTGAGGATGGTGAGCTCCCCCTCGGCCTCCACGACGAGGCAGGAACCGCGGGTGGTGCTGCGGACGCGCAGCGGTTCGGGTGGGACCGAGCCCGGCGGTCCGTCCGCTCCTGGAGACATGCCGATCACCTTCCGTTGGCGCAGGCAGATCGCCTACCCGCGGCGGGGCGGGTCATGCGGGCCGCCGGCCGGAGGTCCCGGCGGATCAGCGGAGGCGGATGAACTCGATGGCCTCGTCGGCGAGGCGCCGGGCGGACGGCGCGTAGCGGTCGCGCAGCTCCCGCACCACCCGCTGCGCCCGGATGGCGGGCCAGTCCGCGGGCAGGTGCTCGACGGGGAGCCGGGGGTCGGCGCGGACGAGCTGCAGCCACTCGGTGGTCAGCCACAGGTGGCGGGCGAGGTCGTCGGGGGCGCCGGGCAGCGGGTCCGGGCGGTCCCAGCGGCCGAGGAACGCCAGGTACCCGCCGGCGAGGCCGTCCAGGTCGAACGCCTCGCGCAGCATGGCGCCCACGTCCGTGGGCTGCTCGGCCGCCCCGGCGAAGACCTTGAGGTGGCCGTTCAGGCCGAGGCCGGCGACGATCGGGCGGACGTCCACCCGGGACGGCGCGATCCACGTGCCGTTGCCGAGCGAGCCGAACCCGGCCCAGGTGAGCCGGGCGCGCAGATCGTGGCGGACGCGCTGCCACGACTCGGGCATGGAGAACGCGAGCACCGTCCAGGTGCCGTCCCAGTCGTCGTTGAGGACGCCGCGCCGCCAGACGCGGTCCTCGCCGTCCCGCAGGATCTCCTCCGACCGGGGGGTGAGCCCGAAGTGCATGCGCCGGCCCGAGCGGTGCCGCATGAGCAGGCCCCGGCCGACCATGCGGCTGAGCGTCGACCGGACGGCGTGCTCGCCGACGCCGAGCCGTGCGAAGGTCGTGATGAAGCTTCCGGAGAACACCGCGATGTCGCGGCCGAGGACGTAGTTGCCGAGATAGGTCAGCATCAGCGACTGTGGCCGGAGCCTCGGGTGCGGCTCACCTGCCGCCCGCGGCCCGGCCGCGCTGCCCGCGTTCACGCTTCCGGCTCCCGTCATCCCGCCAGCGTAACGACGGCGGCGGGACCCGCCGCCGCGCCGTGGCACAGATCTTCTGCAGAAGATTGACCGGTGTGAAGAATACGCCTAACTTCGCCCGTAGGCCCATCCCGCCGGGAGAGGACAGCCCGAATGCGCAACGAAGGACTCGGGTCCTGGCCGGCCCGCCGTGCCCGCAAGACCCCGCGGGCGGCCGCGCTGGTCCACGAGGGGCGGACGCTCGGCTACGCCGGGCTGCTCGGCCGTGTCGCACGTTTCGCGCACGCGCTGCGCGGACTCGGCGTCCGGCCGGGCGACCGGGTCGCCTACCTCGGCCCCAACCATCCGGCCTTCCTGGAGACGCTGTTCGCGACGGGCATGGCGGGCGGCATCTTCGTCCCGCTCAACACGCGCCTCGCCGCCCCCGAGATCGCCTACCAGCTGGCCGATTCGGGTGCGTCGGTGCTGGTGTACGGGCCGTCCCACGCCGAGCTGGCGGACGCCGTCCGCGGCGGCACCGCCGACCGCGCGCACATCGCGGTCGGCGACCGGGGGGAGGGCGGCTACGAGGCGCTTCTCGCCGCCGCGCCGGACGAGCCGCTCGACCTCCCCGTCGCGCTCGACGACCCCTGCATGATCATGTACACGTCCGGGACGACCGGGCGGCCCAAGGGCGCGACGCTCACCCACGGCAACATCACCTGGAACGCGGTCAACGTCCTCATCGACCACGACCTGGTGGCGGGGGAGGTGGCGCTCGTCTCCGCGCCGCTGTTCCACACCGCGGGGCTCAACATGCTGACGCTGCCGGTGCTGCTCAAGGGCGGGACGTGCGTGCTGGTCGCGGAGTTCGACCCCGCCGCGACCCTCGATATGATCGCCGAGCACCGGGTCACGTTCATGTTCGGGGTGCCGACGATGTTCCAGCGGGTCGCCGCGGAGCCGGGCTGGGCCGGCGCGGACCTGTCCTCCCTGCGCATCCTCACCTGCGGCGGCGCGCCGGTCCCGCCGTCGCTGATCGAGACGTACCAGAGCCGGGGCCTGACGTTCCTGCAGGGCTACGGGATGACCGAGGCCGCACCGGGCACGCTCTTCCTCGACGCCGCGCACGCGGTGTCCAAGGCCGGGTCGGCCGGCGTGCCGCACTTCTTCAGCGACGTGCGCGTGGTCGGTCCCGGCATGGCGGACGTGGCGCCCGGCGAGACCGGGGAGGTCGTCGTCCAGGGCCCGCACGTCATGCGCGGCTACTGGGGACGCCCCGACGACACCGCCGCGGTCCTCGCCGGCGGCTGGTTCCGCAGCGGCGACGCGGCCCGCGTCGACGAGGACGGCTACGCCTACATCGTCGACCGGATCAAGGACGTGATCATCTCCGGGGGCGAGAACGTGTACCCGGCCGAGGTGGAGAACGCGATCCTCGCCGACCCCGACGTGCTGGACTGCGCGGTCATCGGCGTCCCGGACGACACCTGGGGCGAGGTCGGCCGCGCCGTCATCGTCCCCCGCCCCGGCGCGGACGTGGACCCCGGCAGGGTCCTCGGCGCGCTGGCCGGGCGGCTCGCCCGCTACAAGATCCCCAAGTCCGCGGTGCTGGCCGGCGCGATCCCCCGCAACGCCGCCGGCAAGATCCTCAAGGCGCGGCTGCGCGAGGAGCACGGCTTGCCATGACGGCGCCACGCGACCCGGCGCCGTCCGCCGGGCCCCGGGGCGGCGGGCGCCCGACGGTCACCAGCCGCGTCCTGGACATCCTGGAGGCGTTCTCCGCCGAGAGCGCCGCGCTGAACATCACGCAGATCGCCCGCCGCGCCGGGCTGCCGCTGTCCACCGCGCACCGGCTGGTCGGCGAGCTGGCCCGCTGGGGCGCCCTGGAACGCGACGGCGACGGCCTGTACCGGATCGGCCTGCGGCTCTTCGAGGTCGCCGCGCTCGCGCCCCGCGGCCCCGCGCTGCGCGAGGCCGCGATGCCGTTCCTGGAGGACCTCTACGAGGCGACGCACGAGAACGTCCACCTCGCCGTCCTGGACGGCCTGGAGGTCGTCTACATCGAGCGGATCTCCGCCCGCGACGCCGTGCACGTCCTGTCGCGCGTCGGGGGACGCTGGCCCGCCCACGCGACGGGCGTCGGCCTCGCGATGCTCGCGCACGCCGACACCGCCCTCCAGGAGCGCGCGATCGCGGGCCCGCTGCGCCGCTTCACCGACAAGACGATCACGTCCGGGCCGCGGCTGCGGCGCGTCCTCGCCGAGGTCCGCCGGACCGGTGTCGCGGTCAGCGACGGCCAGGTCGAGACGTTCGCGCTGTCGGTCGGGGCGCCCGTCTTCGGGCCGGACGACGCCGTCGTCGCGGCCGTCGCGATCGTCGTCCCGTCCGACGGCTGGGACGCGCGGGCGCTGACGCCCGTCGTCCGCGCCAGCGCCCGCGGCATCTCCCGGGCGCTCGGCGCCCCCCGCGCCCTGCGTCCGCCGGAGACCGCGCTGCACGCCCGCTGACGGGCGGTTCTTCCGCTGGACGGAATGGGTGTGGCTCACCTCACCGCGCGGCCGGGATGGTCGGAAACGATCCCCCGTCCACCCGCCGTCCTCCGGAGGAGCGACCGATGGTCTTCGCACGCAACCAGTGGTACGTGGCCGCCTACAGCCAGGAGGTGGGCGACGGCCTTCTCGCCCGGACCGTCTGCGGTGAACCCCTCGTCCTGTACCGGACGCGGGCGGGGAAGGCGGTCGCCCTCCACGACCGCTGCGTGCACCGCCGGTTCCCGTTGTCGGAGAGCAACCGGAACGGTGACGACATCGTCTGCGGCTACCACGGATTCACCTATGCGCCGGACGGGGTGTGCGTCGCCGTTCCGGGGCAGACGCGGGTTCCCCGCACAGCCCGCGTCCCCGCGTTCCAGATCGTCGAGCAGGACTCGCTCGTCTGGGTCTGGATCGGCGAAGGGGAGGGCGACGAGAGGGCCGTCCCGCGCGCTCCGTGGCTGGACTCGCCGGGCTATGTGACCGTCCGCGGCATGGAGCCCCTCAACGCCCGCTACGAACTGCTCGTCGACAACCTGCTCGACCTGTCCCACGAGACGTACCTCCACGCGGGCTACATCGGCACGCCCGAGGTGGCGCAGACGCCCATCACCACCGAGGTGGACGAGGACGCGGGCGTCATCTACGTGAGCCGCCGCATGAAGGACGTCGAGTGCCCGTCCTTCTACCGCGAGTCCACGGGCATCGAGGGCCGCATCGACCGCTGGCAGGACATCGAGTACCACCCGCCGTGCCTGTACCTCCTGCACAGCCGCATCGCCCCGACCGGCGTCGAGCCCGGCCCGGACGGCGACGACCCGCGGGCCTGCCACGCCGAGATCGTCTACGCCATCACGCCGGAGACCGAGACCACCACGCACGACTTCTGGATGGTCGCCCGCGACTTCGCCCTCGACGACGAGGGCGTCTCGGCGTTCCTCGCCGAGAGCAACCGGACGGTCGTCCTCCAGGACGTGGAGGCGCTGAACACCCTGGAGAAGGTGATCGCCACCGAGCCGGCGGGGTACCGGGAACTGTCCATCAACATCGACACCGGCGGGCTCGCCGCGCGCCGCATCCTGCAGCGGCAGACCGCCCGATGAGCCCCGCCCGCCCGGTGAGCGCGGCCGGTACGGTGAGCGCGGCCGGTACGGTGAGCGCGGCCGGTCCGGTGGCGGGCGGGCGCCTGCGGGTGGAGTGGTCCCCGGGCTCGGACCGCCTCACCGGCAGCTGCCACTGCGGCGCGCAGCGCACCGCCGAGGACCCGGCCGAGATCTGGACCTGGCTCCTGTCCCACCCCGGCCATCCGACCCGCTGACCCGGCGCACCGGAACGGCGGGCGGGGCCGGGGCGTGCGCGGCCCCGGCCCCGGGGGGATCAGGTGCCGATGATGCCGCCGTCCTTGCGGCGGATGACGACGGTCGCGGGCCGGGGACGGCCGGCCGGGTCGAACTCCGGCCAGTTGCTGACCGCCCGCGGGTTCTGCGGGGTCGGGCTGCCCCAGGCGGCGGTGGCCTCGCCGGGGTGCTGGATGTTGACGAACAGCGTCCGCTGGTCGGGGGCCAGGGTGAACCCGGTGACCTCCGCGCCGCGCGGCCCGACCAGGAAGCGGCGGATCTCACCGGTGCGGGGGTCGGCGGCCAGCAGGGCGTTGTTGCCGATGTTGTCGTAGCCCTTGCCGGCGAGGTTCTGGGACGAGTTGGAGATGTCGGTCTGGATCCACAGGCGGCCGGCCTTGTCGAAGCCGAGGCCGTCCGGCGAGCCGAAGACGGCGTCCGGCCCGTGCGTGACCCGCGGGTCGTAGGCGGGGTCGCCGGCCAGGGCGAAGATGTCCCACTCGAAGGTCAGCGCGGTGTTGTCGCGGTTCTTCTCGCGCCACCGGACGATGTGCCCGTACGGGTTCGGCGTGCGCGGGTTGACCTTGCCGCCGTTGCCCCCGCCGTTGGTGAGCGTGAGGTAGACGTCCCGGTCGGTGGGGTGGACCGCGACCCACTCGGGACGGTCCAGCTTGGTGGCGCCCACCGCGTCGGCCGCCGTGCGGGTGCGCAGCACGACGTCGGCCTGGTCCTTCCACCCGTTGGCCGCGGTCAGCGGGCCGGTGCCGAACTTCAGCGGCAGCCACGTCCCCGTGCCGTCGTCGTCGAACCTGGCCACGTACAGCGTGCCGTGGTCCAGCGGGCTCTTGCCCCGCGCCCGCAGCCGGCGCCAGCCGTGGTCGCCGACGAACTTGTAGACGTACTCGCCGTCCTGGTCGTCACCGCTGTAGACGACGACGCGGCCGCGGGACTCGGTGACCGTGGCGCCCTCGTGCTTGAACCGGCCGAGCGCGGTCCGCTTCACCGGGGTGCCGCGTGGGGAGGACGGGTCGATCTCGACGACCCAGCCGAACCGGTTGGCCTCCTCGGGGCCGGCCGCCACGTCGAAGCGCGGGTCCACCGTGTGCCACCTGTAGCCGAAGCCGGCCGCGCTGATCCCGTACCGGGCCTCCTCGGCGGACGGCCTCCAGGAGGGGTCCTCGGTGCCGAAGTAGCCGTTGAAGTTCTCCTCGCAGGTGATGTAGGTCCCCCACGGCGTGTACCCGCTGGAGCAGTTGTTGAGCGTGCCCCGCGCCCGGCCCTCGGCGGCCAGCGCCGGGTGGTCGGCCTTGAGCGGGCCGGAGAAGGCCATCGGGGTGTTGCCGGTGATCCGCCGGTTGTACTTGGAGTCGACCATGCGCCAGCGGGCACCCTGCCGGGCCACCCGCACCACGCTCACCCCGTGCGCGGCGAGCGCCTTGTTCACCTTCTCCGGGGTGAGCGTCGCGTCGCCGTCACGGTAGAGCAGCGTGGTGTCGGTGTACTCGTGGTTGATCGCCAGCAGCCCGCCGTCCCGGCCCGAGCGGCCGCGGCCACCGGACCGCAGCGGGAACAGGTGCATGCCGTCGTGGTGCATGCCGATCTGCTGTTCCTGCTCCGCCGCGGTGTTGGAGGCGTCCTTCTTCCACTTGGGCCCGCGGGAGTCGATGGGCGTGCCCCACGGGACGAGCACCTCGGTGGTGTACCCGGGCGGCACCGACACCGTGTCGGCGCTGCTGGCCGCGACCGCCTTGAACCCCAGCAGCGAGCGCCCCCGGCCGCCGGGGCCCTTGGTCGGGTGCGGTCCCGCCACGGCGGCCGCCGCCGTACCGCCGCCGGCCGCCCCGATGAAGCCGACGGCCGCGGCGACGGTGCCGCCCCTCAGGACGCCGCGCCGCGACATCCTCCGCTCCAGCACCTGCTGGAACGCCTCGTTCGCGGAGGGGTTGGTGCTCTGGTCGTCGGGATCGACCCTGGCGAACTCTTCGGACATGAAAGAAACCTCGTTCACGACAAGCCGAGGCCCGGCTGACGCCGGGCCGGATCACCGACAGTCTGCGAATCCGCCGGTGAGCGAGGGGAGATGAACAAGGTGAACAGTTAAGGCATTCTGGCGGTCACGCGGCCTTCGGCAGCGAGGGGCGGGCGGTGAAGAAGTCGAGCATCAGGCCGCTGGCGTAGCCGGGCCACTCGTGGCCGCCCTGCTGCTCCGTGCAGAGCGCGACGACGAGCGGGCCGGGGCCGGTGCCGACGCAGCCGTCCGGGCCGCCGGGCACCGGCCACGACAGCGCGGGCAGCCGGTTCAGCCACCGCCAGAACTCCATGGTGACCTGGACGGAGAAGAACGGGAACTTCACGTCCGCGTCCATGTTCCCGCCGCCGTGGTAGGGGACGGACGGATCCCAGGTCCCGTGGAAGGCCAGCACCGACGTGGGGTGGTCGGGTGTGCAGCCGATGGCGAGGGCGCCCGACACCACCGCGATCCCGGCGACCCTCGCCGAGCGCTCGCACGCGTAGCGGTAGGCCATGCCGCCGCCGTTGGAGAACCCGGTCACGAACACCCGGCGCGGGTCGGCCACGCGCTGCTCCACCAGCGTGTCGATCAGCCTGTCGAGGAACGCGACGTCGTCGACGCCCGTCCAGCGGGCGAACCAGCAGCACGCGCCCGCGTTCCACGTGCCGAGGAGGCCCTCGGGGTAGGCGACGGCGTAGCCCGCCTCGTCTGCGGCCTCGTCCAGGCCGCTCTGCCTGCGGACGTACTCCGGATCGTTCAGGCCGCCGTGGAGCGCCACGACGAGCGGCAGCGGCTCGCCGGACTTCCGCTCCGGCGGGACGTGCAGGAGGTAGGGGCGATTCCAGTCGCCCATGGCGATCGTGTGCTTGGACGTTCCAGGGGCGTCGTCGGACGCCCCGGCGGGCAGGGGGTGGGCGCCGAGCGTCGCGAGGAGGGTCACGACGATCGTCGCCGCCCGCGCGGCGATCTTCATAGCGCAGATCTAACGCGGGCGGCGCCGCCACGGCTAGGCAGCCGGGCGCACAAAAACCGAGATCGTTTTGTGGCCAGATGTACAGCCTGCGCACGTTCCGGCACGTCGCTGCGATTTTCGGTGCCTGTGGCCAGGTGTCGGCTCGTCCGAGGGGCGCGACTGGGACACTGGTCCCTGCAACCGGTGCCGGGGCCCGTGTCCTGCGGGGCCATGCGGCGGCACCGGCCGGACGGTGGCGTGCGTGACACATCACGGCGTGCGGGCGCTGTGCATGGTGAGCCGGAGATGTGGCGGTGCCGGCGGGCCGTGTGCAGGAGGGGGGCCCGCGCGTCAGCCGCACGCGCCGGTGACCTGCCGGCGGGCCGGAGGGCCTCGCGGCGCCGGGGCGGACGCCGCGGGGCCGTCCCGCCCGCCGGCCGGGGACGGTCCGCACGTCGCGGGCCGTCCACCCGACCGTTGCATACCAACCGGTCGGTATGTTCTGATCGGTGGTGTTCACGGCAGGTGCCCTACACGGAGGTCGCGGGATGCGGACGTTCAGCGGAGTGGACGAGCTGGAGAAGGCCGTCGGCGGCCACCTGGGCCACAGTGAGTGGCACACGATCACGCAGGAGCGGGTCGACATGTTCGCCGACGCGACCGGCGACCACCAGTGGATCCACGTCGACACAGAGCGGGCGGCGCGGGGCCCCTTCGGCGGGACGATCGCGCACGGCTACCTGACGCTGTCGCTGCTCCCCATGCTCGCCGCCGAGATCTACCGGGTCGAGGGCCTGTCGATGGGCGTCAACTACGGCTCGGACAAGGTCCGCTTCCCCGCGCCGGTGCCGGTCGGCTCACGCGTCCGCGCGGGCGCCGAGCTGGTGTCGCTGGAGCGGGGGCCGTCCGGGGCGCGGGCCACGGTGCGCGTGACGATCGAACGCGAGGGCGGCGACAAGCCCGTCTGCGTCGCCGAGATCCTCTCCCTGCTGGTCGAGTGACCCCGCCCGCGCCGGTCAGTTCCTGAGGCCGTTCAGGAAGAGGTCGACGTAGTGCTCGCTGATGGCGGCCGTGTCGAGGCGGCCGTCCTGGCGGTACCAGGTGCCGATCTGGTGGACGGTGCCGAAGAAGAAGTGCACCGCGATGTCGGCGGGCGGCCGGTCGCGGAACGCGCCCTCGCGCTGGCCCTCCTCGACGAGGCCGCGGAAGCGCTCGTGGTAGCGGCGGCGCTCGGCGCGGACGGCCTCGCGGTGGTCGCGCGACAGCAGGTGGGTGGAGCGGAAGAAGACGGTGAAGTCGTCCAGGTGCCGGAACGAGGTGTCGAGGACGTCGACGGCCGCCGCGCGGAGCCGTTCACCGGCGCTGCCGGGGCCGTCCGCGATGCGCTCCAGGCGGGACATCTGCAGCCGCAGGAGCCGGTGGTAGATCTCGTAGAGGAGGCCGTCCTTCGAGCCGAAGTAGTGGTACATCGCGCCCTTGGTGACGCCGGCGGCGGCCACGATCTCCTGGACCGAGGTGTTCTCGAAGCCCTTCTCGGCGAACATGCGCGTCGCGACGGCGAGCAGCCTGCCGGGGAGCGGCAGGTCGCCGGCGGCCCGGTGCGCGGGTGCCCGCGTCATGCTCCACCTCCGTCCGGGATCGGCCGGAATGTCCCTCCGACCCCGGCGCGGCGCCGACAGCCTACCGGCGGGCGGGACGGCCCGCCGACGCGCCCGGACGCGGCGGCCCGCCCGGACACGGTGTCCGGGCCGGACGGCGTCACGCCCGGATGATCTCCGGGCCGGCGGCGGCCAGGTCGGCGGCCAGGTCGGTGTCCAGCCCGGTGTCGGTGATCAGCACGTCGATGTCGGCCAGGCCGGCGAACCGCACCAGGTGGTCGTGCCCGATCTTGGTGCGGTCCGCCAGCAGCACCCGGCGCCGCGACGAGGCGATCATCGCCCGCTTCACCGCGGCCTCGGCCTGGTCGGAGGTGGTCAGCCCGCGCTCGGCCGAGCAGCCGTTGGTCGCCATGAAGGCGACGTCCACCCACAGGTCGGCCAGCGGGCGCAGCACCCAGTCGTCCACGGTGGCGAGCGTCCGGGCGCGCACCCGCCCGCCGAGGATGATCACGGTGAGGTTGGGGCGCGCGGCCAGCACCGATGCGTGCGGCGGCGAGTTCACGATCACGGTCAGCTCGCGGTCGGCCGGCAGCAGCTGGACGAACCGCGCGGTCGTCGTGCCGGCGTCCACGATGACCGAGCCCTCGTCGGGCAGTTCCGCCAGCGCGGCCTTGGCGATGCGCTGCTTCTCCTCGGTCATCACCGCGTCCCGCGCCGCGAGCTCCGGCTCGAAGCCGAGCCGCTCGACCGGCATCGCGCCGCCGTGCACGCGCCGGACCGTCCCGGCCCGCTCCAGGACGGTCAGGTCGCGGCGGATCGTCTCGGTGGTGACCGAGAACTCCTCGGCCAGCGCGACCACGTCCACCCGGCCCTTGGAGCGCGCCAGCGTGAGGATCGCCTGCTGTCGTTCTTCGGCGTACATGACCGTCGTCCCACCCGTCCCGTCGCGCTCCTAACCGCCTCCATTGTGGTGGGCCAGGGCCAGTCCGCGCGCCTCGGCCGGGTCGTCGGCGGCCAGCACCCGCTCGGCCAGGTCCGCGCACTCGCCGAACGTGCGCCGCAGCAGCGCGGCGCGCACGGCGGGCAGCGCGCGCGGCGCCATCGACAGCCGGGTCACGCCGAGCCCGGCCAGCACGGGGGCGAGGAGCGGGTCGGCGGCCGCCTCGCCGCAGACCCCGACGGACTTGCCCGCGGCGGCGCCCGCCTCCGCGCAGCGGGCGACCAGGTCGAGGACGGCGGGCTGCCAGGGGTCGAGCAGCTCCGGGACGTCGCTGCTCTGCCGGTCGGCGGCGAGGGTGTACTGGCCGAGGTCGTTCGTGCCGATGCTGAGGAAGTCCGCCTCGCGCAGGATCCGCGCGGCGCGCAGCGCGGCGGACGGCACCTCGATCATGACGCCGGCCACCGGCAGCCCGCGGTCGCGGGCGAGCGCGACGAACTCGTCCGCCTCGGCCGGCGTGGACACCATCGGCGCCATGACGGCGACCCGGGCGCGGGTCCCGGCGGCGGCGCGGGCGATGGCCTCCAGCTGGGTGGTGAGGACGCCGGGGCGCCGCCGGGCGACGCGGAGGCCGCGGACGCCGAGCGCCGGGTTCGGCTCGTCCGGCATGCGCAGGAACGGCAGCGGCTTGTCGGCGCCCGCGTCCAGCGTCCGGACGACGACCGTCCGGTCGCCGGCCGCGTCGAACACCTTCGCGTATGCGGCTGCCTGCTCGTCCGGCCCGGGTTCCTCCCGGCGGCCGAGGAAGAGGAACTCGGTGCGGAACAGCCCGACTCCAGCGACGCCGGTGAGGTCGACGCCGTCGAGGTCGGCGGCGGAGCCGACGTTGACCATCAGGTCGACCGGGCGCCCGTCGGCGGTGCGGCCCGGCCCGGCGGGGACCGCGGCCTCCCGGGCGGCCGCCGCCGCACGCGCGTTGATCTCGGCCGCCTCCCGCTCGGTGACGCCCGTCCGGACGCCGCCGCCCGTCCCGTCCACCGCGACCGGCTCGCCGGGGACGGCCGCGCCGAGGATTCCCCTGCAGCCGACCACGGCGGGCAGGCCGAGCGAGCGGGCCAGGATCGCGGTGTGCCCGGTGGGCCCGCCGCGCTCGGTCACCAGCGCGAGGACCGCGGTGGTGTCGAGCGCCGCGGTGTCGGCCGGCGACAGGTCGTCGGCGACGAGGACGAACGGGTGCCCGGGGGACGGGACGCCCGGCACCGGGCGGCCGAGCACCGCGGCGACGGCGCGGCCGGACAGGTCGGCGAGGTCCGCGGCGCGCTCGGCGAAGTGGCCGCCCGCGGCCAGCAGCGCCTGCGCCGCCTCGGCGAACGCGCCGTGCAGGGCGTGGGCCGCGTCCGCGCCCTGCTCGACGCGGCTCCGGACACCGGTGACCAGCATCGGGTCCGCGGCCATCGCCGACTGCGCCGCGAGGATCTCGCGGGCCTCCGGCGTCGGCGCGGCCGCGGCCCGCCGGTCCAGCTCGGCCTCGACCGCCGCCAGCGCGCGCACGGCCCGGCCGGTCTCCGCCTCCGGGTCGGTGACGGGCCGGGGCGGCGGGAGCTCGGGCGGAGGCCCCAGCACCTCCGCCGGTCCCGCCGCCGTGCCCGGGCTGACGCCGAGGCCGCGCAGCTCGGCCGGCAGCTCGGCCGGCAGCTCGGCCGGCAGCTCGGCCGGCAGCTCGGCCGGCAGCTCGGCCGCCGCCGGCCGCGACGGTGCCGCGTCAGACATGATCGGGTTCCTCGGCGTCCAGGTCCCCGGCGAGCAGCTCGGCCAGCTCGTCCAGGACGGCGTCCGCGCCGTCCCCGTCGGCGGACAGGACCACCTCCGTCCCCTGGGCGGCGCCGAGCGACAGCACGCCGAGGATGCTGCTCGCCGGGACCGGCGCGCGGTCCCCGGCGCGGATGGACACCGGGACGGGCTGCTGCGCGGCCCGGTGCACGAAGATCTTCGCGGGGCGGGCGTGCAGGCCCTGCGCCGAGCCGATGATGACGGTGCGTTCGGGCACGGCTGCCTCCTTCGGGTCAGGGTTCGATCGTCACCTTGATCGCGGCGCCCCGGGTGACGAGGTCGAGGGCGTCGTGCAGGGAGTCCAGGGGCAGGCGGTGGGTGATGAGGTCCTCGACCGGCACCTGCCCGGAGCCGATCAGGTCCAGCGCGCGGGCGTTGTGCGCGGGGCTCGACCCGTTGGCGCCGACCAGGGACAGCTCCCGGTAGTGGACGCGGTTGGCGTCGACGGAGATGACCGGGTCGTCCTTGGGCAGCCCGCCGAACAGGCTGACCCGGCCGCCGGGCGCGACGAGCCGCTGCGCCTGCTCCTGCGCCGCGCCCGAGGCCGCCGCGGTGATCGCGACGTCGGCGCCGCGGCCGCCGGTGAGCGCCAGGACCTCCGCGACGACGTCGGTGGCGCTCCCGTCGATCGCGGCGTCGGGCTTCACGGTCGCCGCGGCCCGGCCGAGCCGCTCGGCGTTGACCTCGACGAGGAACACCCGGGCCGCGCCGCGCGCGCGGGCGACCCGCACGTGCAGGCAGCCGACCGGCCCGGACCCGAACACCACGACGTCGTCGCCCTCGCCGACGCCCGCCAGCTCCTGGCCGTTGAGGACGCACGCGAGCGGCTCGGCCACCGACGCCTCGGCGAACGAGACGCCGTCCGGGATGCGGTTCACCCCGTCCACCGCCAGCACCTTCGCCGGGACGATCATGTACTCGGCGAACCCGCCGTCGTAGTGGTACCCCATCGACTCCTGCGCGTCGCAGACGGTCATCCGGCCGCGCCGGCACTCCGGGCATGCGCCGTCGGGGATGGCGGCGATGACCTGGACGCGGTCGCCCGCCGCCCAGCCGGTGACGCCCGCGCCGGCCTCGGTGACCTCGCCGGCGATCTCGTGCCCCGTCACCCGCGGCGGATCGATGTGGTGGTGCCCGAACCGGGAGATCTTGACGTCGGTGCCGCAGGTCGAGCAGTTGCGGACGCGGATCTTCAGCTCACCCGGGCCGGGCGCCGGCTCCGGCGCGTCCTCCAGGCGGATGTCGCCGGGTGCGTAGAAACGGGCGACCTTCATACGATGTGTCCTTGTCCATTCTGTAGCGGATCTGTCGTCTGCTCTTCTTCGTCCGGCGGGGCGAGGAGGGCGAGTATCCGGCCGGGCTCGTCCGACTCGCGCAGGTCGCGTGCCTTGACCGGGTCCATGAGCACCTGCGCCAGCTCGGCGAGGATCTCCATGTGGCCGTCGCCGCGCGCCGCGATCGCGATGCACACGGTGACGGGGTCGCCGTTCCAGTCCGTCCCCTCGGGGAACCGGACGAAGGCGAGCGCGTCCCGGTGGATGAGGTCGCGGCCGTCGTTGGTGCCGTGCGGGATGGCGACGCCCTCGCCGAGGTAGGTGGAGATCGACCGCTCCCGCTCCAGCATCGCGTCGACGTAGCCGGGCTCGACCGCGCCGATGTCCACCAGGACCCGCCCGCACACGCGGACCGCGTCGTCGCGGCCGGCGGCCCGGGCGTCCAGCCGGATCGCCTCGGGGGTGAGGAGGCCGGCCGCCCGGTCAGCCACCGACCTCACCGCCGTCCTTGATCGCCTTGACCAGCCGGTCGACGGCGGGGTCGCCGAGGTAGACCTCGAACGTGATCACGGGTGCCTCGCCGGCGCCGCGCCGGGCGCGGTCGGCGAGCCCGGTGTGGGTGACGACCACGTCGGCGTCGGCCGGGATGGAGTCGACGGGCGTGTGCTCGACCGCCACGTCGCTCTTCTTCAGCGCCTTGCGGAGCTGGCCGGCGAGCATGACGCTGCTGCCCATGCCGGCGTCGCAGGCGATGACGAGCTTGCGGACGTCCTTGCCGTTCATCGTGATGTGCCTTTCGGGAAGGGTGCTTCGGTACCCGGGTCAGCGGGTGCTGGTCTCCTTGGCGGTGTCGCCGGCGTCCTCGCCCCCGGCGGCGGTGCGCTCGCCCTCGGCGGCGGTGCGCTCGCCCTCGGCGGCGGTGCCGGCGGTGTTCTCCTCGGTCTTCTCGTCGTCGCCGCGGGGCTCGGCGAGCCTGCCGAAGCCGAGCAGGGCGGCGCCGACGGCGAAGGAGACCGCGGTGGAGGCGAGCATGCCGGTGTAGACGCCGATCCAGTTGCCCGCGCCGCGCGGTGTCTGCGCGAGGTAGGCGAAGATGCTGCCCGGCGACGGGGTGGCGACCAGGCCGGTGTCGCTGATCATGAAGATCGCGACGCCGGTCATGCCGCCCGCGATCGCGGCGAGGATCATCCGCGGCTTCATGAGGATGTACGGGAAGTAGATCTCGTGGATGCCGCCGAAGAAGTGGATGATCGCGGCGGCCGGGACGGTCGGGCGCAGCCGCCTCGGCCCGAAGAACCAGTACGCGAGCAGGACGCCGAGGCCCGGCCCGGGGTTGGACTCCAGCATGAACAGGACCGACTTGCCGGTCTCGGCGGCCTGGTCCACGCCGATCGGGCCGAGGACGCCGTGGTTGATGGCGTTGTTGAGGAACAGGACCTTCGCGGGCTCGATGAGCACGGACGTGAGCGGCAGGACGTCGTGGTCGACCAGCCAGCTGACGCCGTCCCCGGCCCAGTTGGTGAAGGCGTTCATGACCGGGCCGATCGTCAGGTTGCCGGCGACCGCCATGGCGCCGCCGATGATCCCGGCGGAGAAGTTGTCGACGAGCATCTCGAACCCGGGCCGGACGCGCTCCTGGACGAGGCCGTCGAACAGCTTCAGCAGGTACGCGGTGAGCGGACCCATGATCATCGCACCGAGGAACATCGGCACGTCGGCGCCCACGATGATGCCGACGGTGGCGACCGCGCCGACGACCGCGCCGCGCTGGCCGTGCACCATCCGGCCGCCGGTGTAGCCGATGAGCAGCGGCAGCAGGAACTTGATCATCGGGTCGACCAGCTCGGCCAGGTCCTCGTTGGGGAGCCAGCCGGTGGGGATGAACAGCGCGGTGATCAGACCCCAGGCGATGAACGCGCCGATGTTCGGCATGACCATCCCGGCCAGCTTGCCGCCGAACCGCTGGACCTGCGCGCGGAGCCCCGTTCCCGTGGGCTCTGGGGTGTAGTCGGTGGCCATCTCGGGCCTCCTGTCGATCGGGGGTGGGTTCTCTCGGATGTCGGTGACCGGAGCTCGGGCGGCGGGGGGCTCTCGCGGGCGGTCAGGTGACGAGCGGCCGGGCGAGGTCCGGCCGCGGATGGATGCGGACGATGTCGCGCCGGATGTCGTCCTCGCCCGGCATCCGGCTGGCGGGCAGCCGGACGGCGGCCGCGCCCCAGGCGAGCGCCTCGGCGAGGGCGGCGGACCCGCGCGCACCGGCGGCGAGGAACCCGGCGAGCAGCGCGTCGCCGGCGCCGACCGTGCTGCTGGGCCGGGAGACGGGCGCGTCGCCGGTGAGGACGCCGTCGTCGTCGACGAGCACCGCCCCCTCCGCGCCGAGGCTGACCAGCACCGCGCGGGCCCCGCGCGTCCTGAGCTCCCCGGCGGCCTCGACGACGTCGGCGACCGTGCCGACCGGGCGGCCGACGGCCTCGGCGAGCTCCTCCCGGTTCGGTTTGATCAGGTCGGGCCCGGCCGGGACGGCGGCGCGCAGCGCCGCGCCGCTGGAGTCGACCGCGACCCGGATGCCGTCCGGCGCGAACCTGCGGCACAGCGCGGCGTAGGTGTCGTCCGGGACGCCGGGCGGCAGGCTCCCGCACCCCACCACCCAGCTCGCGGCGCCGGCCTCCGCCTCGACGGCGGCGCCCAGCTCGTCCAGCTCCCCGGGCGCGAGCGGGCCCCCGGGCTCGTTCAGCTTCGTCGTGACGCCGCCCGGCTCGACGATCGTCACGTTGGACCGCGTCCGGCCCGCGACGCGGACGGCGCGGACCCGCATGCCCTCGGCCTCCAGCAGCCGGCGCAGCCGGTCCCCGTCGGCGCCGCCGACCGCGACCACGGCGGTGGAGGCGACGCCGTTGGCCAGGAGGGCGCGGGACACGTTGACGCCCTTCCCGCCCGGGTCGACCCGCGCCGACCGCGCCCGGATGACCGCGCCGCGCGTCAGCACGTCCACCTCGATCGTGCGGTCGAGGCTCGGATTGAGCGTCACCGTGACGATCATGCGGGCGCCGTTCCCCGAGGCATGTGGTTTCCTTCCCGTTTGAGTTTGTTTCCCTTGTATTTATGCCCGTTTGCAGCCGGGGTCAAGAGGTGCGCGGGAGTTTTCCCTGGAGAACCTGTCCCCGGGGCCGGACGGCGATGGGACGCGTGTGGGAACGCAGGCCCCCGTGGAGGCCGTCCGCGCCCGCCCGGCCGGGCCGCGTCGCGCGGCTCCGCCTTGCGGGGAACCGGCCGATCATGGGAAGGATGTGCGGAGGGCGGCGGGCGGACGAGGACGGGGGAGAGGCGTGGTGAGCCGGTCCGGAGCGGGCGCGGCCGGGGCCGAGCGGGCGGGGACGTCCTGATGGCGTGGCCGGTCTGCTTCGGCCTCCTCGCCGCGTTCCTGTTCGCCGCGGCCGCCACGCTCCAGTACCGCGCGGCCAGGCGCGCGGTGGGCGGCGGCATGGACGCCGCGGCCGCGCACGGGCTGATCCGCAGGCTGGTCCGCGACCCGGTGTGGCTCACAGGGTGGGGCGTGAACCTGGGCGGGTTCTTCGCCCAGGCGGCCGCGCTGCACTTCGGGTCGACCGCCGTCGTCCAGCCCCTGCTGGTCACCCAGCTGGTCTTCACCATCCTGCTCGGCGCGGCCGGCGCGGGACACCGCCTCGTCCGGACGGACCTGCTCGGCGCCGTCGCCGTCTCGGCGGGCCTCGCCGTCCTGTTCACGGTCCCGGGGGCGATCCCGCCCGCGGGCGAGCCCTCGCGGCCCCGGCTCTACGTCGCCGGGCTGATCGCCGTGCCGCTCATCATCGTGCTGTCCCGGGCGGCGTGGCTGCGCAAGGGGCCGGTGCGCGCCGCGCTGCTCGGCGTCTGCGCGGGGCTGTGCTTCGCGGCGAGCGCGGTGCTGATCAAGCTGACCACCGCGAGCCTCCTCGACCACGGCGTCGCCGCCACCGCCGCCGACTGGCCGGGCTACACCCTGGCGGTCAGCACGCTCGCCGGGCTCCTGATCGAGCAGCGGGCCTTCGCCGCCGGGTCGCTGCCCGCCGCGATGACCGCGATGACGATGACCAACCCCATCGCCTCCTACCTGGTGGCCGTCCTCGCCTTCGACACGCTGCCGCCGCGGACGACGGCGGCGTTCGCCGCCCTCTCCGGCAGCGCCGTCCTCCTCACCGCCGGGGTCTCCCTGCTGTCGCGCTCCGCGGCCGCCGCCCGGCAGCACGGCGGCCCGCCCGGCCGCTGACGCGCCCCGGACCGGCGACCGGCGGCACGGGGCGCGCGTGCGGCGCGCTCCCGCTGTTCAGATGACGCCGGCCTCGGTGAGCCAGCGCCACAGGCGATCCTGCTCCACGACCGTGACCCCGAGCTTCTCGGCCTTGGTGGTCTTGGCGGCGCCGACGTTGTGCCCGGTGAGCAGGTAGTCGGTGCCGGCCGAGACCGAGGAGGCGGTGGTCGCCGCGGCCAGCTCGACCAGGCGGGTGACGTCCGGCCGGCTGATCTTCGCGCCCGAGCGCGGGTCGGTGAACGCGCCGGTGATCACCACCGTCGTGCCCTTGAGCGGCGAGTCCCCAGCGGCCGCCGTGTCGATCGGCCGGTCCTCGGGCAGCACGTCGAGGTGCACGCCGCGCTCGCGCAGCGCAGCTATCTCGTGCCGCACCTCCGGGCGGGCGAAGAAGGCCACGATGCTCTCGGCGGCCTTGGGGCCGATGTCGCGGATCGCCACGAGATCCTCGACCGTGGCCGCCGCGACGTCCTCGATGCGCTGGTAGCCGGCCAGGCACAGGCGCTTGGCCGTGCCCTCGGAGGCCATCGGGATCGCCAGCCCGATCAGCGCGCGCCGCAGCCCCAGCCCCTTGGAGGCGGCGATCGAGCCGACCATGTTCCGGGCGCTGACCTCGCCCATCCGCTCGTAGCCGAGCAGCTGCTCGGCGGTCAGGTCGTAGAAGTCGCTGCGGTGCCGGAGCACGCCGTCGTCGGCGAGCTTCTCGATCCAGGTGTCGCCGACGCCCTCCATGTCGGCCGCCTGGCGCGAGGCCCAGTGCATGAGCCGGCGCGCCGCCTGCGCCGGGCACTGCAGGTTCAGGCACCACCGCTCCTCGCCGGTGCCGCGGACCTCCAGCGCGGAGCCGCACGACGGGCAGTGCTCGGGCGGGACGATCTCGACCTCGGTCCCGTCCCGCCGCTCGGGCAGCGAGCGCCCCGCGAACGGGATCACGTCGCCGCGCCGCACGACCGCGACCGTGTCGCCGATCCGCAGGTCGCGCTCGCGGATCAGGCGCGGGTTGTGCAGGGTGACGTTCTCCACCGTCACGCCGCCAACGAACACCGGCGCGACCTTCGCGCGCGGGGGGACGCGGCCGATCTTGCCGACCGGCCACTCGACCGACAGCAGCGTCGTCAGCTTCTCCTCCGGCGGGTACTTGAACGCGATCGCGCCGCGCGGCTCGGCGCTGTTGAATCCCGCCGCGTCGAACGCGGCCGGCTCGTGCAGCCGCACGACCGCGCCGTCGATGTCGTAGTCCAGCCCGTCGCGGCGGGCGCCGATGGCGTGGATGGCGTCCATCACCTCGCCGGCACCGGCGCACACGTACTGCGCGACCGTCTCGAAACCCGCGGGGACCTCCACCGCGGCGCCGTGCCGGTCGGCGCCGAAGGCGAAGAACCGCAGCAGCCGCTTCGCCTTCGCGGCGGCTTCGGGGTCCTTGAGCACCAGCGTCCCGGCGGCGCCCGACCGCGGGTTGGTCAGCGTCCGCTCGGGGTGCGCCGCGTTGTAGGCGGACCACACCGACCGCGGCATCACCGCCTCGCCGCGGACCTCGACGCGCCCGGAAGCCTCGATCTCCGCCGGCAGCCCCGGGATCACGTGGCGCACCTTCCCGGTCACCAGTTCGCCGACCGCGCCGGTGCCGCGCGTGGCGACGTAGTCGAGTCTCCCGTCGACGTAGACCGCGCTGAGCGAGAGCCCGTCGAGCTTCTCCGACACCCGGAAGACCTGGCCGGCGAACCGCTCGCAGAACGTGCGGATCTGCTCCTCGCCCGTCGCCTTGGCCAGCGAGAGCATCGGGCGTGCGTGCCGGACGGTCGGGCCGGTCAGCTCCGCCGGCGCGTTGACCCTGCCGAGCGGGCTGCCCGCCGGCTCGAGCTCCGGATGCTCGGCCACCAGCGCCGCCAGCTCGTCCTTCAGGGCGTCGTAGTCGGCGTCCGGCAGCGGGCTGTCTCCGGTGCCGTAGTACAGGTCGTTCAGCCGCTTGACCTCGGCGGTCAGCTCGATGATGCGCTTCGCAACGTCCACCCCCCGATTAAACGACACGGCACCGACAGCGGGGCTAGGCGGACTTCTCGGCGCGGGCGGTGCGGACCAGCCAGCTCAGCATGAGCATCAGGTCGAGCCTGCCCTCCGGCTCGGTGAACCGGCCGTCGGTCAGCTCGGTGATGCGGCGCAGGCGGTAGCGGACGGTCTGCTCGTGGATGTGCAGCCGCTCCGCCGCGACGACCGCGTTGTCCCCGCACTGCAGGTAGGTCAGCAGGGTCTCGGCCAGCGGCAGGCGGCGGGCCGGCGCCAGTTCGAGCAGCGGTCCGAGGACGGCGCCCGCGGTCGCGCCGACCAGTTCCTCCGCGGCGAGCGTCGCCAGCGGCGCGATGTGGTCGACGCACCGGACCGGGGCGCCGCCCGGCAGCAGCCCCCGCTCCGCCAGTGCGAGCGCGTGCCGGGCCCAGCGCAGCGAGACGGCGCCCTGCCCGACCGGGACGGTCGGCCCGATCGCCGCCGTCCCGAGCCTGCGCAGCGCCGGCCACAGCCGGTCCTGGCCGGGGCCCTCCGGATCGGGCACGACCAGGTACGGGATCGGCGCCTCCCAGTCGGCCAGCACGGCGGGCGGCAGGATCCGCGCCCCGGTGGGCGCCCGCTGCGGCAGCGCGACCAGGCCGATGCTCTTCGGCAGGTCCCAGCGGGCCGCCACCGCCACCTCCGCGATGGTCTCCGGTCCGGGCGGCGGCTCGGCGACCAGCAGGTCGCGCAGCCGGTCCCGGCGCCGCTCCCGCTCGGTCGCGAGCTGCCCCTGCTCCCGCGCGTACCCCTGCGCGGCGGCGTCGGCGACCCGCGCCAGCAGCATGAACAGCGAGTCGGTCAGCCGGCCCAGCGTCTCGCGCGACCAGCCGAGCCGGTAGGCGTCCATGATGAACCGGCGGCAGGCGACCTGGCTGCTCACCCGCATCGCGTTCTGCAGGGCGTCCAGGCTCCGGCCCTGCCTGGCCTCCTGCTCCCCGAGCTGCATGTACAGCTCGGTCAGCTTGCGCGCGTCGGCGTTCGGGTGGTCGACGGAGTCGACGAAGAACGCGACGGTGTCGCTGACCGTCCGCTCGACCCGCTTGGCGTACTCGCCGCCGTCGTCGCCCGCGTACTCGGGCACCTGGTCGCGGATCTCCCGCTCCATCTCTGCGACGGCGGACTGGAGGTGCTGGCGCAGCAGGTCGGGCAGTTCGGCGGGCATGGGCCCCTGTGTCATCCGCTATCCGTTTCCGCCGGGGGTGGGGGTGGAACGGCCTCACCTTAGGCAAAAAAGGGAAAAGCTGTCATCACACCCGCTCGTCCTCCGGGACCGGGCCCCGGTCAGGGCCGGGCGGGCCGCGGCGCACCGCGGGGCGCGGGCGCCGGGCGCCGGGTCAACCGGCGTCCGAGGCGCTGAGCAGGGAGTTCGACGTAGCGGTACGCCATCGCGGCGGAGAGCAGGACGACCGTGACCAGCACGACTCCCCAGCCGAGCCGGACGACGCCGGGGAGCTTCTGCGGATCGCCGCCCGCGGCGTACCAGACGCCCTGGATCACGAGCGGGTGCAGCAGGTAGACCGAGTAGCTGACCAGCCCGGACCACACGAGGAACCGGGGCATGGGCCTGGCGCGCAGGGCGAGCCCGCCCAGGAACGTCAGCCAGGCGGCGCCCACGGCGATGGACCAGTCGGCGCCGAGCGGGTCCGGGTTGGCGTGCAGCGCCCACCTCGTCGGGGCGCGCAGGCCCGCCGCCAGCGTGAGGACGGGGACGACCGAGACCATCGCGATGGCGGGCCAGGTGCGCAGCCGCCCGTCCTGGACGCCGCGTACGGCGGTCCCGGCGAACATCGTGGCGATGATGCACAGGCTCTCGATGGCGCCGATGCGGCTGTTGAGGACGAGCAGTGTGAGCGCGAGCGTCGCCACGACCGCTACCCCCGCCCGGCGCACCGGGCGCGGCCCGGCGAACATCGCGGCCAGCCCGCCGGCCATGAGCAGCACGGTGCCGAGGATCGTCCCGTCCGGCCACCGGGAGGCCAGCAGCCCGGACGGCAGCGCCACGCCCATGATCGCCGCGCCGACGCCGAAGCCCAGCGCCACCCGGGCGCTGGACCGGTGGACGCCCGCCACGAACATCGCCGTCACCAGCAGGTAGAAGACCATCTCGTAGGACAGGGTCCAGAAGACGCTGAGGACGTTCGGCACGCCCAGCAGGTCCTGGAGCATCGTCAGGTGCGCGACGGCGGACGCCCAGGGCCGCTCGCCGAGCCCGCCGGGCAGCCCGTAGGAGACGCCGGCCGCGCCGAGCGCCAGCGCGAGCGCCACCGCCACCCCCCAGAGCGGGTACAGCCGGAAGAACCGCCCGGCCCAGAAGTGCCGGACGCTTCCGCGCCGCTCCAGGGAGAACGGCACGACGTAGCCGCTGACGAGGAAGAACACGAACACGCCGTACCGGCCGAAGTCGAACCAGGGGCTGGCCGTCCGGCGGACCTCGGGCAGCAGCACGTCGAGGGAGTGCTCGAAGACCACCACCATGGCGGCAATGCCGCGCAGGGCGTCGAGCCAGTCCATCCGGGGCGCCGTCTCCGTGCGGGAGCCGGTCTTTCCTTGGGGTGGGGTCAGGGTGTTCGCCGCCATCCGGGCCACCATAGGCGCCGCCGGTTCCGGGATTCGACCGGGCGGAAGGGCCGGCGCTGACGCGGGCGCACCGCCGGCTGACTCAGCGTGACGGCCGCGGGGCGGCCGAAGGGCGCCGGGAGCAGGGCTGCCGCGAGCCCGGCGGGGACGCGGGCCGGCGGCCCCGGCGGCGACGGAGTGTGATCAACCCCACACTCCCCGCCGGGCCGGGCGGGACGGTCAGCGGACGCCCACGGTGCCGTACATGATCGCCTCGGGTGCCGCCGCCCGGAACGCGGCGCCCGGATGGCCGCCGCCGAGCGGGACGAGGCCGGGCGACAGCGGGCGGTACGGCCCGAGCAGCCGCGCGATCTCCCCGGCGCCGCGGGGGATCAGCGGGACGGTGCCCGCCTCCCGGTGGCGCCGCGCGGCCTCGGCGATCGCGGCCGGCGCGAAGTCGGCGGTGGCGTGCGAGACGACCACGGCGCTGCCGGGCGCGGCCGTGCCCGCCAGCGCGGCGACGAGGCCCCCGGCGGCGGGCAGGTGGTGCAGGACCGAGGAGAAGACGAACGCGACCGGTTCGGACGGGTCGATGAGGCGGCGCACTTCCGGGCTGCCGAGGATCGCCGCGGCGTCGCGGACGTCGGCCCGCAGCGCGGCGATGTTGCCGCCGTCGAGCAGCAGCGCGCGGGCGTGCGCGATGACGAGCGGGTCGTCGTCGACGTAGACCACGCGGCTGCCGCCGATGTGCCGGGCGGCCATCTGGTGCAGGTTGTCGTCCTTGGGCAGCCCGCAGCCGAGGTCGACGAACTGGCGGACGCCGCGGCCGGCCAGCAGCCGCACGGCGCGGCCGAGGAAGCCGCGGTCGGCGCGGGCCGCGTCCGCCGCCTGGGGCAGGACCTCCAGGATCCGGTGGGCGAGCTCGCGGTCGGCGGCGTAGTGGTCCTTGCCGCCGAGGAGGTAGTCCTGGACGCGGGCCGACGCGGGCCTGTGCAGCGCGAGGACCGTCTCCGGGGCCCGCGTGGCGGCCGTCGTCATGTCGTTTTCACCTGTCGCCTTCACAGAGGGGAGCGGTGTGCCGGCTCCTTCGACGGTAGCCGCCGGGATCGGGGCTCAGCCGCGGCCCCGGCGCCCGGCGCGGGCCCGGCCGAGCTCCTCCAGCAGGAGCGCGGTGCCGATGCCGATGAGCCAGGTGTCCTTGGCGAGCCCGATGCCCTGCGTGGTGGGACGCAGCCCGCCGGGCTCCCGCATGCCGGGTATCCGCAGGTACAGGCCCGTCAGCCCGCCCGCGAACGCGGTGAGCGCGGCGCCGGCGACCGCCGACGGGACCACCGGCAGGATCAGGGCGGTGCCGAGCGCGACCTCGGTCCTCCCGAGGTTGCGGGTGAAGTCCCGCGGGTCCTGCGACTCCAGGACCGGGTAGGCGGTCTTGGCCGTGCCGTGGGTCTGCTCCGCCGCCTCTTCGTCGCCCTTGAGCTTCGACACGCCGGAGTTCAGGACGAACGCCCCGACGATCAAGCGGACGGGCAGCTGGTGAGCGCGAACGAGAAAACGCATCGTTCCCCATAACGATCGGGTGGGTCAGGCAGCCCGGATGATTCCCGTGGTGCGCCCGCTACACCTGGAACCGGGTCAATTCTCGACATTCCGCGCGGTACCCCGCGGGGAGCAGGCGCCGGGCACCGGACTGCGCCGAGGGGAGCAGCACGGGTGCATCCGGTCGTCCGACGACCGCGCCCGTGATGCCCCTGGACGATCGGGACGTCGGCACCGGAAACCAGGGAGCATTGAGATGCCCGTCCTCCAGACACCGCCGCCCGCCACCGCCGCCACCCCCGCCGCGCAGCGGTGGCGGCCCCGGCCGGCCACCCGCAAGCTGCTCACGGTCGTGCACGTCGTCTCGTCCGTCGCGCTGGTGGGGGAGGTGTGGGGCCTGGTGCTCCTCAACCTCACCGCGACGCTGACCGCCGACGGGACGCTCGCGAACTCCGCCTACCGGCTCATGGGCGTGCTGGTGTTCGGCGGCGGCATCCCCCTCAGCCTCACCGCCCTGGCCAGCGGCATCGCGCTCGCGCTCGGCAGCAGGTGGGGTCTCGCCCGCCACTACTGGGTGTTCGCGAAGCTGCTGCTGCTGATCGGGGTGATCCTCGCCGGGATGCTGCTGTTCACGCCGGAGGGCATGGCGGACGCCACCGCCGGTGGCGCGGCACCCCCGGCCGGGCGGGGATGGTGGCAGGTCGCGGTCGTCTCCGGCCAGCTCGCGATGCTCCTCACCGCCACGGCCCTGTCGGTGTTCAAGCCGCGCCGCCGCATCACCTGGCGCCGCCCCGGGGCAGCGGCGGCCCGGTCCTGACGCGGCCCTGGCGCGGTGCTCTCACGTGCGCATGTAGACGCGGATCGCGGTGCCGTCCGGGCCGGTGTGGACGCGGACGAGGTCGGCCAGGTGGTGGACCATGAGGATCCCCCGGCCGCCGTTGGGGCTCATGTCGGCGGGACGGCGGCCGGCGAGCGGGTCGGTGATCGTCCCGGCGTCCCGGACCTCGCAGAGGACGTGGCCGTTCTCCGCCCACAGCCGCGCGGTTCCCGAGCCGCCGCCGTGCAGGCAGGAGTTGGCGGCCAGTTCGTTCACGGCGAGTTCCAGGTCGCCGACCGTGTCCGGGCGGAGGCCGAAGCGGGCGCCCCAGCGGCAGGCGAACTCGCGGACGATGGGCAGCGCGTCCAGGTCGAAGCGCATCGAGACCGCGCCCCGCGGTTCCGGGAACGGCCGGTTGTAGGCGCGCACGACGCGGTCGGGCGCGTAGTCCCCGCTCGCGTGCTCACCGCGGCGGTCGATCACGACGGGGTGGGTGGCGCGGGCGTCGGCGAGCACGCCCGGGTCCAGGCCGGCGACGTCGTAGGGGCACAGGATCGACACCCCGCGGCCCGCGAACGCCATGTTGATCAGCGCCTCGTGCTGGGCGCAGGCCGGGTACTCGTCGGCCGTCCGGCCGGGCCATATCGGCTCACCGATGATCCGGACGCGCCCGGCGGTGTGCCGGTCGGCGAACTCGCGCAGCACGCCCGGGATGATGCGGCCCGGGTTGCGCCCCGCTTCGGTCATGTCCAGCCAGGTCACCTCGGCGGCCGCGGCGCCGAGCGCCTCGCGCAGCAGTGCGAGGCGGGCCGGCGGCGCCGCGACGGCGACGGGCTCGCCGGCTGCACGGCCCGCGCGCACGAACGGCACGGTGCCGGCGAGGTACTCGTCGGCGTCGCGGTAGAAGAGGGCGGGATGGACGAAAGCGCCACCGTTCACCGTGCGCGGCCTCTGGGGCGCGAGGCTCATGGCGCGGTCACTCCATTCGGGCCTGTTCTCGGAATCATGTGTTCCCAGCGAGCGTACGCGGAGGACACCATCGCGCGAGACCGGCCCACACGTGCATCCCCCGAGGTAAAGCTGATCTTTCGTTGACGACGATCAACTCACGACTACCCGGAGATGAGCGCCGAAAAACGGACGATACCCGGGAAATCACGTTCGGCGATCATCGAATCGCTTCCGCCACCGCCGACCGGCTCGCGCCCGGTCACCGGCCGCGCAGGATCGCGGCGTCGACCACGTCGGTCAGCCGGCCGCGCCGGCGGTAGGCGCCGCGCTGCCGCTCGGCGCCGGTCCCGTCCGTCAGCAGCCGGCGGACGCCGCCGGCGACGGCGCCGAGGTCGCCGCTGTCGCGCAGCGCGGGCAGCACGTGCGCCAGCAGGTCGCCGGCCAGTTCCCGGTGACCGGCGGGGCGGCCCGTGCGCACGTCCATCCCCGTCCCGGCGAGGCCGTCCCGCGCGGCCAGCCAGTACGCCGCGCGCAGCATCTCCTGGGACGGGTCGGGCGCCCGCTCGCCGGCGTCCACCGCGGCGGCCGAGACCTGCACCAGCGCCCGGATCAGCGCGGCGAACGCGGCGGCGTCCGCGGCGGTCGGGGCGACGTCGGCGAGCCGGATCTCCACGGTGGGCAGCCGCGCCGACGGCCGCACGTCCCAGAAGATCGTGCCGGTGTCCATCAGGGCGCCGCAGCCGAGCAGCGTCCCGACGAGGTCGTCGTAGTGCGCCGCCGACTCGAAGTACGGCGGCGGGCCCGCGACCGGCCACCGCGCCCACGCCATCACCCGCCAGCAGGCGTGGCCGGTGTCGCGTCCGGCCCAGTACGGCGAATTGGCCGTCAGCGCCAGCAGCGTCGGCAGCCAGGGGCGCAGGTGGTTGCTCACCTGGACCGCGCGCTCCCGGTCGGGCATCTCGACGTGGACGTGGCAGGAGCAGATGCTCTGCTCGTCGTCCAGGGCGCGGTAGACCGCGCGGCTCTCGGCGTAGCGGGGACCGGCGGCGATCGGCGCGGGGATCACCTCCCCCAGGACGGGCGTTCCGGTCGCGGCGAGCCGCACGCCCTCGGCCGCCGCGGCGGCGGCCATGGCCGACCGCATCGACCGGATCTGCTCGTCGAGCTTTCCCAGGTCGTCGCACGGCGGGGTCTTGGCCTCGGCGAGGAAGTCGACCAGCTCGGTCGAGGCGCGCTCGCCGAGCGCCGCGGTCGCCCGCCGCACGACGGCGGCGGCCCGGGGAACGACCTGCCGGGAGACGGGATCGACGACGAAGTACTCTTCCTCGATTCCGAGTCGCAGGGGCATCCCACCACCTCTGGCTCGGGGCGACGCGGGCGGCCACTTCCCTTCGACGGTACGTCGTCGCCGCCCCGTCCGCACCCCGCCGGCGGGCGGCGGGGAAGACCCCGGGGACCCTCTTTACCCCCTTTTGATCCGCTGTTCAGCGGGCAGGACCAGGGGAGGCGCCGCGCAAGGCGAGGAAGGTGGTTCCCGTGTCCGGATCGGCTCTGTTCGGCGTGCTGGCCATCCTGGCCGCCGTCGCGATCTTCGTCCTGGTGGGGCTGTTCTACCTGGGTGACCGGGGGGAGGGCCCGCCGGACGGCTCGGACCGCGGCCGCTGAGCCGGGTCAGGGGCCGGAATCGACGAACAGCAGCGAGAGCGCGATCAGGTGGGTGACGACCACGACCCCCATGCTGACGAAGAACAGCATCTTGGCGGGGGCGTGCGGGAACACCCTGCCCGCCTTGAGCGGCCCGCGCTCGCGCTGCCGCGCGGCGATGCGCTCTTCGATGGGAGGGCGGCCGAACAACGCTACAGCCGCGGCTCGTCGACGACGACGTCGGTCATGATGTCGACGGCCAGGGCGATGATGCCGCCGAGCACCGTCACCGCCGCGCCGATCCCGAAGACGATCCAGTCGGGGCCCATGACGATGCCGACGCCGCCGATGATGAACCCGATGAAGATGATGCTCACGGCGACCCAGGACTTGGGGCGCCCGGCGTGGCTGCCAGTCGACATGCGTCTCGTCTTCCTCACACGGTTCCGTTGGGGCCTACGGCGCCGAACTTTAGCAACGCCCCTCACCAGAAGCTCCTGCGGGGTGGGCCGTATCCCCCTCGGGCCGGGGACCGGGGGCCGGGCCGGGAGCGGGGCGTCAGACGAAGGCGCCCATCCCGGTCGCCGCGCGCCCGACGATCAGAGTGTTGATCTCCCGGGTGCCCTCGTAGGAGTAGAGCGCCTCGGCATCGGCGACGTACCGGCCGATGCCGTAGTCGAGGACGATGCCGTTGCCGGCCATCAGCTCGCGGGCCCACCCGACCACCTCCCGCATGCGGGTGGTGCAGTGGGCCTTCGCGAGCGCCGAGTGCTCGTCGCGGTAGAGGCCCTCGTCCTGCAGCTGGGCGAGCCGCACCACCATCCCGAGCGAGGAGGTGACGTTCCCGAGCATCCTGACCAGCAGGTCCTGGACGAGCTGGAACTTGGCGATCGGCCGGCCGAACTGCTCGCGCTCCACGGCGTAGTCGCGGGCGAGCTCGTAGGCGGCGAGCATGACGCCGACGGCCTGCCAGGCGACGCCGCTGCGGGTGCGGCGCAGGATCGCGGCGGTGTCCTTGAAACCGTTCGCCCCCGCGAGCCGGTCGGCCTCGGGGACGCGGCAGTCCGCCAGCACGATGTCGGCGTTCTGCACCGTCCGCAGGGCGATCTTGTGCTCGATCCGGGTGGCGGTGAACCCGGGCGCGTCCTTGCCGACGACGAAGCCCTTCACCTGGTCGTCGGCCTCGTCCCGGGCCCAGACGACGGTGTGGTCGGCGAACGTCGCGTTGCCGATCCACCGCTTCGCGCCGTTCAGCACCCACGTGTCGCCGTCGCGGCGCGCGGTGGTGCGGAGCCCGAGCGCCACGTCCGAACCGCCCTCCGGCTCGGTGAGCGCGAACGCGCCGATCTTCTCCATGCGCCCCATCGCGGGCAGCCATCGCTCGCGCTGCTCCGGCGAGCCGCACCGGCCGATGCTGCCCATCGCGAGGCCGGTGTGGACGCCGAAGAACGTGGCCATGGACGGGTCCACCCGCGCCATGTCCATCGCCAGGAACCCGGTGAGCAGGCTGCTCGGCTTCTCGCCCGGGCACTCGTCGTGGGCGAGCCCGGCGATGCCGAGCTCGCCGAACCCGGGGATCAGGTCGAACGGGAACTCCGCCCGCGCCCAGCAGTCGTTCGCGATCGGCGCGACCTTCGCCTCCAGGAAGGCGCGTACCCGCCCGACGATCTCCTTCTCGCGATCGTCGAGGAGTTCCTGCATGTGGTAGAGGTCACCGGGGAGGGAGTCCAAGGTCATGGCACCCCCCTTCCCGGACGCCGCACCGCTAACCGGGGCGCCGGGCCCGCGCGGGCCCGGCGCCGTCCTCACCGGGACCCGCTTCAGAGCGGCGTTCGGTCGCTCGCCTACGATCCAGGGCATGACGGTGCCGCCTGAGGAACTGGAACTGGCCGCCGCCTTCCCCCCGGCCGAACGGGACCGGTGGCGGGAGATGGTGAAGGGGGTGCTGCGCAGGTCGGGCGCGGCGACCGAGGACACCCCCCTTGACGAGATCGAGGGCCTCCTGGCCCGTGAGTCGTACGACGGGGTGCCGATCGCCGCCCTGTACACCCGCGACGACGCCCCGCCCGGACGCCCCGGCCTGGCCCCGTACGTCCGCGAGGTGCGGCCGGACGGCGAGGGCATCGCCGGATGGGACGTGCGGCAGCGGCACGCGCACCCCGACCCCGCGGTCACCCGTGCGGCGGTCCTGGCCGACCTGGAGAACGGCGCCACGTCCATCTGGCTGCGGCTGGGCGACACGGGCATGCCGGTCGCCGGGCTCGCCGAGGCGCTGCGGGACGTGCTGCTCGACCTCGCGCCGGTCGTCCTGGACGCGGGGGAGCGCGCGGGCGAGGCCGCCGAGGCGTTCCTGGCCCTGGCCGCCGAGCGGGGGAACGCGCCGGACGTGTCCGGCAACCTCGGCGCCGACCCGCTCGGCCTGGCCGCGCGCACCGGCGCGCCGGGGTCGCTCGACGAGGCGGCCGCGCTGGCCGTCCGCTGCGTCCGGGACTTCCCGGGGCTGCGCGCCGTCGTCGCCGACGGCACCCCGTACCACGACGCGGGCGGGAGCGACGCCGAGGAGCTCGGCGCGGCCGTCGCCGCCGGCGTCGCCTACCTGCGCGCGCTGACCGCGGCGGGGCTGAGCGTGGCCGAGGCGTTCGGGCAGATCGAGTTCCGCCTCGCCGTCAGCGCCGACCAGTTCTCCTCCATCGCCAAGCTCCGCGCCGCCCGGCGGCTGTGGGCGCGGGTCGCCGAGGTCAGCGGGGCGTCCGAGGGGACGGCCGCCCGCGTCCACGCGGTCACGTCGTCGGCGATGATGACGCGGCGCGACCCGTGGGTGAACATGCTCCGCACCACGATCGCGGCGTTCGCCGCCGGGGCCGGCGGCGCCGACGCGGTCACCGTCCAGCCGTTCGACGCCCGGCTCGGGCTGCCGGACGACTTCGCCCGGCGCATCGCCCGCAACACCCAGACGCTGCTGCTGGAGGAGTCGAGCCTCGCCCGCGTCGTCGACCCGGCCGGCGGCTCCTGGTACGCCGAGAGCCTCACCGAGGGCCTCGCCCAGGCCGCCTGGACCTGGTTCACCGAGATCGAGAAGGCCGGGGGCCTCGCCGCCGCCCTCGACTCGGGCCTCGTCGCCGGCCGGCTCGCCGCGACGTGGGAGCGGCGCCGCAGGGACATCGCCCGGCGCAAGGCCCCGCTCACCGGCGTCAGCGAGTACCCCAACCTCGCCGAGGCCCTCCCGGAGCGGGAACCCGCGCCGTCCGCAGCCGACGACGGGGAGCCGCGCGGCGGGCTGCCCGTCGTGACCTACGCGCGGGACTTCGAGGCCCTCCGCGACCGCTCCGACGCCCACGCCGAGGCGACCGGCGCCCGCCCCAGGGTCTTCCTCGCCACGCTCGGGCCCGTCGCCGTCCACACCGCCCGCGCCTCGTTCGCCGCCAACCTCTTCCAGGCGGGCGGGATCGAGACGGTCGCCGGCGCGCCCGAGGAGTTCGGGACGTCCGGCACGCCCGTCGCCTGCATCTGCTCCAGCGACAAGGTGTACGGGGAGCAGGCGGCGGACGCCGCGCGGCTTCTGCGGGACGCGGGTGCGGTGAAGGTCTGGCTGGCGGGTAAGGGAACGTACGAGGGTGCCGACGCCGGCGTGTACGCGGGATGCGACGCGATCGAGGTGCTGGAGACCACCCTCCACGATCTGGGAGTGAGCGAATGATCCCCGACTTCACCGAGATCGAGCTCGGGACGGCGCCGCCCGCGGACGAGACGGCCAAGCGCTGGCGCGCCGCGGTGACCGAGGCGGGCACGGACCCCGCCGCCCAGACCTGGGAGACCCCGGAGGGCATCGGCGTCAAACCCCTCTACACCGGGGACGACCTGGCCGGGCTCGACTTCCTGGACACCTATCCCGGCATAGCGCCGTACCTGCGCGGCCCCTACCCGGCGATGTACGCGACGCAGCCGTGGACGATCCGCCAGTACGCCGGGTTCTCCACCGCCGAGGAGTCCAACGCGTTCTACCGCCGCAACCTCGCGGCGGGGCAGAAGGGGCTGTCGGTCGCGTTCGACCTGGCCACCCACCGCGGCTACGACTCCGACCATCCGCGCGTCTCCGGCGACGTCGGCATGGCCGGGGTGGCGATCGACTCGATCTACGACATGCGGCAGCTCTTCGACGGCATCCCGCTGGACCGGATGAGCGTGTCGATGACCATGAACGGCGCGGTCCTGCCCGTCCTGGCGCTCTACATCGCCGTGGCGCAGGAGCAGGGGGTGGAGCCGGAGGCCCTCGCGGGGACCATCCAGAACGACATCCTCAAGGAGTTCATGGTCCGCAACACCTACATCTACCCGCCGCAGCCGTCGATGCGGATCATCTCCGACATCTTCGCGTTCACCTCGCAGCGGATGCCGAAGTACAACTCCATCTCCATCTCCGGCTACCACATCCAGGAGGCCGGGGCCACGGCCGACCTGGAGCTGGCCTACACCCTCGCGGACGGCGTCGAGTACATCCGCGCGGGACGCGACGCGGGCCTGGACATCGACGCGTTCGCGCCCCGCCTGTCGTTCTTCTGGGCGATCGGGATGAACTTCTTCATGGAGGTCGCCAAGCTCCGCGCCGCCCGCCTGCTGTGGGCGAAGCTCGTGAAGACGTTCGGCCCGCGGAACCCCAAGTCGCTGTCGCTGCGGACCCACTGCCAGACGTCCGGCTGGTCGCTCACCGCGCAGGACGTCTACAACAACGTCGCCCGCACCTGCATCGAGGCCATGGCCGCCACGCAGGGCCACACCCAGTCGCTGCACACCAACGCGCTGGACGAGGCCCTCGCCCTCCCCACCGACTTCTCGGCCCGCATCGCCCGCAACACCCAGATCGTCCTGCAGCAGGAGTCCGGGACGACCCGCACCATCGACCCGTGGGGCGGCAGCGCCTACGTCGAGCGCCTCACCTACGACCTCGCGCGCCGCGCCTGGGGCCACATCACCGAGGTCGAGCAGGCCGGCGGGATGGCCAAGGCGATCGACGAGGGGCTGCCCAAGATGCGCATCGAGGAGGCCGCCGCCCGCACCCAGGCCCGCATCGACTCCGGGCGGCAGCCGGTCATCGGCGTCAACAAGTACCGCCCCGGCACCGAGCAGGAGATCGAGGTCCTCAAGGTCGACAACGCGTCCGTCCGCGCGCAGCAGATCGACAAGCTGCGCCGCCTGCGCGAGGAGCGCGACGAGGCCGCGACGGGGGCCGCGCTGGACGCGCTGACCCGCGCCGCCGAGGCCGCGGAGAACGGGACCCGCGCGCCGGGACTGGAGCAGAACCTGCTCGGCCTCGCGATCGGGGCCGCCCGCGCCAAGGCGACCGTCGGCGAGATCTCGGACGCGCTGGAGAAGGCGTACGGGCGGCACGCCGCGCAGATCCGTACGATCTCCGGGGTGTACCGGGAGGAGGCGGGACGGGTGTCCTCGATCGAGAAGGCCCGCGCGGCGACCGCCGCGTTCGAGGACGCCGAGGGGCGCCGCCCCCGGATCCTCGTCGCCAAGATGGGGCAGGACGGCCACGACCGCGGCCAGAAGGTGATCGCGACCGGGTTCGCCGACCTCGGCTTCGACGTCGACGTGGGCCCGCTGTTCCAGACGCCGGCCGAGGTCGCGCGGCAGGCCGTCGAGGCGGACGTGCACATCGTCGGCGTCAACTCCCTCGCCGCCGGCCACCTCACGCTGGTGCCCGCGCTGCGCGAGGAGCTGGCCGCGCTCGGCCGCGCCGACATCATGATCGTCGTCGGCGGGGTCATCCCGCCCGGCGACTTCGACGAACTGCGCGCCGCCGGCGCCGCGGCGATCTTCCCGCCCGGCACCGTCCTGGCCGACGCGGCGACCGGCCTCTTGGCCGAGCTGACCGCCGCCCTCGGGCACTCCGCGCAGTGAGCACAGGGACCAGGGGCCTCGACGAGTACGCGGCGGGGGTACTGGACGGGTCCCGGGCGTGGATCGCGCGGGCCATCACGCTGGTCGAGTCGACCCGTCCCGACCACCGGGAGCTGGCGCAGCGGCTGCTGGTCGAGCTGACCTCGCACGCCGGCGGCGCCCGCCGTGTCGGGATCACCGGGGTGCCGGGCGTCGGCAAGTCCACGTTCATCGACGCGCTCGGCACCCGGCTGACGGAGGCGGGGCACCGGGTCGCGGTGCTCGCCGTCGACCCGTCCTCGACCCGGTCCGGCGGCAGCATCCTGGGCGACAAGACCCGCATGCAGCGCCTCGCCACCGACCCGAACGCGTTCATCCGGCCCTCGCCCACGGCGGGGACGCTCGGCGGCGTCGCCAAGGCGACCCGCGAGGCGATGGTCGTCATGGAGGCCGCGGGGTACGACGTCGTCCTGGTCGAGACCGTCGGCGTCGGCCAGTCCGAGACCACCGTCGCCGAGATGGTCGACTCCTTCCTGTTCCTCACCCTCGCCCGCACCGGCGACCAGCTCCAGGGCATCAAGAAGGGGGTGCTGGAGCTGGCCGACGTCATCGCCGTGAACAAGGCCGACGGCGAGCACAAGATGGAGGCCAAGCGCGCCGCTCGCGAGCTGTCGGGGGCGCTGCGGCTGCTGCGCAGCGACGAGCGGGTCCGCGACATCCCCGTGCTGACCTGCAGTGCCAGGGAGGGGACCGGGCTGCCGGAGATCTGGGACCGGATCGTCGAGCATCAGGAGGGGCTGCGCGGGTCGGGCGAGCTGGAGGCCCGGCGCAGGCGGCAGCAGGTGGGCTGGACGTGGGCGATGGTCCGCGAGCGGCTGCTCGCCGAGCTGCACGCGCACCCCGGCGTCCGGAAGCTGGCGCCCGGCCTGGAGCAGGAGGTCGCCGACGGCTCGCTCACGCCCGCCCTGGCCGCCGAGCGGATCCTGGAGGCGTTCTCGCGCGGCTGCTGAGTCCCGTTCCCGCAGACCGAAACCACCGGTTGCCGGGGGACGCGGCCACGCCGGGTGACGATCAGGTACAACAGTCGGATGGACGTCATCGCGCTCGATGATCCGACGGACGCGCAGCTCCGGCAGTGGCACGACGTGCTCGCCGCCGTGCACGCCGCCGACCCGGCCGCCGAGCCCGAGCCCGATCCGGAGCGCCCGGCGCGGCGGCTGCTCGGCGCCGATCCGGGGGCGCGGCGGCGGCTGTGGGCGGTGGCCGACGGCGCGCGGCTGGCCGCGGTCGCGGCGCTGCGGCTGCCCGGTGAGCCCGGCGCCGGCCGTCCCGGCGAGATCGACATCCAGGTCCGTCCCGGCGAGCGGCGCCGCGGGCTCGGCGGGCGGCTGCTCGCCGCCGCGGCCGGCGGGCTGCGCGCCGACGGGCGCACCAGCGTGATCGCGCAGGTGCTCGCGGGCACCCCGGCCGTCCCGTTCCTGGAGTCGCACGGGTTCGAGTGCGTCCTGACCCTGCGCGGGCTGCTGCTGCGGCTGGACGACGTCCCCCCGGAGCACGTCGCCCGGCTCCTGGCCGGGGCCCCCGCCGGGTACCGGCTCGTCCGCTGGCGGGGCGTGGTCCCAGACGAGCACGCCGCCGCGTTCGCCCGCGCCAAGTACGCCATGGCCGACTTCGCCGAGTACGAGGGCGCACCGTGGGACGCGCGCCGCGTCCGCGAGATGGCCGAGGTCGTCGCCAAGCGCGGCGACGACCTCTACACCGTCGCGGCCCTCTCCGGCGGCGCCGTCGCGGGGTTCACCGAGGTCGTCGTCCCGGAGGGCTGCACCGGCCGCGCCGCCCAGTACGACACCGCCGTGGTCCCCGAGCACCGGGGCAGGCGCATCGGCATCTGGGTGAAGGCGGCCATGCTCGAATGGCTCGCCGCGACGCGCCCCGGCGTCCGCGAGATCGAGACCGACAACGCCGGCGACAACGCCCACATGCTCGCCGTCAACGAGGAACTCGGCTTTCGCGTGGAACGCGAGTCGATGGAATACCAGGCCGCGGTCACGTCCCTCCCCGCCTCCCGCTGACCGCGCCGGCGGCCTTCCGGGACCGCGGAACCGCCGGAGCCGCCGGGTCTCCGGATGACCGCCGGGAGCGAAAACACGTTGCCTCCCCACCGCCGTATCGGCACTCTTAAGGAGGCTTCCGGGAATGCCCGGAATCCTGGAGAATTGCCGAAGTATTCCCCTGGAGTTCAACGGCGGAACGCCGCGCCGTTAATGCGGATTACCCAGGTTCGAATCCTGGCGGGGGAGCGGCGGGAAGGGTGGGAGGTGACCCGGTGAACGTGCTCGTCCTGAACGCGTCGTACGAACCCTTACAACGGGTCGACCTGCGGCACGCCATCCGCATGCTGGTGCGCGAGGTGGCGGTGGTCGAGGAGGCGGTCGAGGGCCGGACCTTCGGCAGTTTCCCGGTGCCGCGGGTCCTGCGGCTCGTCCGGTACGTCGCGATGCGCTGGCGGCACGGGAGGCGCCCGCCGTGGAGCAAGCGGGGCGTGTACCTGCGCGACCGCGGCCGCTGCTGCTACTGCGGCGGCCGGGGTAACACGATCGACCACGTCCACCCGCGGTCGCGGGGCGGCGGTGACACCTGGGAGAACACCGTCCTCGCGTGCGGCAGGTGCAACAACCGCAAGGGGGACCGGACGGTCGCCGAGGCGGGCCTGCGGCTGCTGTCCCGGCCGCGGGTCCCGCGCTGGGAGGAGCTCACCGCGCCGTGACGGGGGAGCGCCGCGGAGGGGGACCGCGGCGCCGCGGGGGAAGGGGCCGGGCCGTTGAACCACGGCCCGGCCCCCGGCCGTATGGTTCATCGGTAGCCGGCGGTCACGCTATGTGGTTCTTTGATGCTTCCGAGGCTAAAGGGGCTGTTGTGGTAATGTGCCGCCAATCTTGAGCTTTGTTATCTAGGAGATATCTGTGGCGGCCCTCGACCCCCTCGGCAGGACGGCTCGCGCATCGGGCGGGCGCGGCACCGCGCGGCGTCTGGCGGCGCTCGCCCTCGCGGCGGGCGTCACGGTGGCGCTGCCCCCGGCGTCCGGGAGCGCGGCGGCGCTCCCGCAGGCGCCCGAGGACATCAAGAAGAAGTACGCCAAGCTCAAGGCGCAGTCGGAGAAGCTGTCGAAGGAGTACCGCGGCGAGCTCGTCACCCTGGAGGAGGCGAAGAAGGCCGCCGAGCGCGCCGGGGCGGACGCCGCCCGCGCCGACCGCGAGTACGACGTCGCCCGCGCCGACGTCGCCCGCCTCGCCTCCACCTCCTACATGACCGGCCGCCTCGACGTGGTCCCGATCATCTCCTCGGCCGAGCCGGGCGCCGCCGTCCGGGACGCCGCCGTCATCGAGCACATCAGCCGCAACAACGGCCGCCGCCTGGTGAACCTGAAGACCCTCACCGCCCAGGCGGAGAAGTCGGACGAGACCGCCCGCAAGAAGCTGGACGCGGTCGAGAAGGAGCTCAAGGACCTCACCAGCCAGCGCACCCGCGTGCGGAAGCTGCTGGCCAAGTACGAGCCCCAGGTGGCCCGGACGCAGGCCCCCGCGGCCGGAGGCGGCGCGGGCCGCCCCGACGGGGCGAGCGGCACCAAGTCGCCGATCGTGGGCAACTCCATGACCGCGCGGATGCGGACCGTGCTGGTGGAGGTCGACGGCAAATTCGGCCCGTTCCCCTCGATCGGCTGCGCGCGCCCCGGCGACCCGCAGGACCACGGCTCCGGCACCGCCTGCGACTTCATGGAGAGCACCGGCGGCGCGATGCCGAGCGCCTCCGCCCAGGCGCACGGCGACAACGTCTCCCAGTACCTGATCAACAACGCGTCGCGGCTCGGCCTCAAGTACATCATCTGGAAGCAGCGCATCTACGACTTCCGCAGCAGCGGCGGCTGGCGCCAGATGGAGGACCGCGGCAGCGTCACGCAGAACCACTTCGACCACATCCACGTCTCGGTCCTCTGATCCCCGGCCCGCCGCCTGGCGGTCCGCGGCGCGCGCTGGGACGCTCGCACCATGGCCTATGACATCGAGCAGCCGTACGGCCCGCTGGTCGAGACGACGGTCCGGGTCGCCACCTGGAACGTCTGGCACCGCTACGGCCCCTGGCGCGAACGCGAGCGGGCGATCACCGCGACCCTCGGGGACGCCGCGCCCGACCTCGTCGTCCTGGTCGAGGCGTGGGAGGACGACGACGAGGCGCAGGCCGGCCGGCTCGCGGAGGCGCTCGGCCTGCCGCACACCGTGTTCCGCGGATTCCCGTCCGCCGGGGGCCGGGACAGGTCGGGGATCGCCCTGCTGTCCCGCTGGCCCCTCGGCCAGGTGGGGCGGCAGTGGCTCGCCCACGAGGAGCACCCCGCCACCGCCACCGACCCCGGCCTCGCCGTGCACGCCAGGGTGGACGGGCCGCGCGGCCCCCTGCACGTCCTCGGCGCCGCGCTCGGCTGGCGGCTCGGCCACAGCGCGCAGCGCCAGGAGCAGGTCCGCACCCTCGGCGCGTTCGTCCGCCAGGTCGCGGGGGACGACGCGCCGGTCGTGGTGGCCGGCGACTTCAACGCGGCGCCCGACTCCGACGAGATCCGCATGCTGACCGGCCGCGCCGCCGTCGCCGCGCCGGGCGTGGTCTTCTACGACGCCTGGGAGACGGCCGGCGACGGGACCGCCGGATACACCTGGAGCCGGGCCAACCACTGGACGAGGCCCGTGCTGTGGCCCGACCGCCGCATCGACTACGTCTTCTCGGCCTGGCCGCGGGCCGGAGGCGCCGGGCACCCCGTGCGCTGCGAGCTGCTCGGCGAGCGGCCGGTGGACGGCGTCGTCCCGTCCGACCACTACGGGGTGCTGGCCGACCTGCGCTACTGATCGCCGAGCGCGGCGACGACGCCCTCCCGGGCGGAGCGGACGGCGGCCTCGATGACCTCCAGGCCGGTGATCGCGTCGGCGAGCGCCACCGGCGGCGGCGCGCCGTCCCGGAGGGTGCGGGCGACGCCCGCGTAGAAGTCGTGGTACGCGCCGGGCGCCGTGGGTTCGGGAGCCTGCTCACCGGGCGTGCCGAGCAGGCCGTACGACTCCGGCGGCGCGATGCCGTAGCCGGGGTCCCTGGGCGTGCGGCCCCCGCGGAGCTGCTCCTCCTGCCCGTCCATGCCGGAGACCGTGTAGGACGCGCGGCTGCCGAGGATCCGGAACCGCGGACCGAGGTGCGCGGCCGTGGCGCTCATCCACAGGTGGGAGCGCTGCCCGCCCGGGTGCGACAGGGCCACGAACACGTCGTCGGCGGCCGCCGCCCCGGGACGGCGCGTGTCGGCCTCGGCGTAGACCCCGCCCGGCCGGCCGAACAGCGTGATCGCCTGGTCGACGAGATGGGAGCCCAGGTCGAACAGGATGCCGCCCGCGTCGAGGGGGTCGGTGCTCTCCTTCCAGCCCCGCCGCACCTCGGGGCGCCAGCGTTCGAACCGCGACTCGAACCGCTGGACGTCGCCCAGCGCCCCGGAGCCGACCAGCCGCCGCGCGGTCCGGTAGTCGCCGTCCCACCGGCGGTTGTGGAACGGGAACACCGGCAGGCCCCGGACGGCGCTCAGCGCGGCCAGCGACCGGGCGTCCGCCGCGGAGGCCGCGACCGGCTTGTCCACCACGACGGGGACGCCCGAGGTCAGCGCCGCCCTGGCCAGCGGCACATGCTGCCGGTTCGGCGCGGCGACCACGACCAGGTCGTAGCCTTCCGGCGCGCTCCAGAGCCGGTCGGCGCTGTCGAAGACCTCCGCCTCCGGGTACCGCTCCCGGACGGCCTTCCGCCGCCCCGGGTCCCCCGTCACGACCGCGGCGAGCCGCATGCCCGGCACCGCCGCGATCAGCGGGGCGTGGAAGACCGAGCCGCCGGTGCCGTATCCGATCAGCGCAACACGCAGGTCCATCCCCCGATGATGGCCGATGCCGCGGTGCGGCCCGGCGCCCGGGGGGTCGCTACTCGAACAGGTCGGGCTGCTCGCGGGTGATCTGGTCGTAGAGGGGCTGGTAGTTGATCCAGCCGACCAGGTCGTTGCCGATCTGCCCGTGCGTCAGGACGGCGTTGTCGTGCTCGATGGGGACGACCGGCCCGGCGGCCTTGGCGAGGAGCTGCACCTGGCACGAGCGCTCCATGGTGATGAACCACCACGCGGCGGCGTCCACGGTGTCGCCGACCGTGAGCAGGCCGTGGTTGCGCAGGATGACGGCCTTGGTGCCGCCGAGGGCGGCGGCGATGCGCTTGCCCTCCTCCAGGTCGGTGACGACGCCGGTGTAGTCGTCGAACAGCCCGTGGTCCTGGTAGAACGCGCACACGTCCTGCGTGATCGGCTCCAGCTTCCGGCCGAGCGCGGACATCGCCCGCCCGTACGTGGAGTGGCTGTGCGCGGCGGCCACCACGTCCGGCCTGGCCTGGTGGACCTGCGAGTGGATCGCGAACGCGGCCTCGTTGACGGGGTAGCGGCCCTCGACGACCTGGCCCTGGTGGTTCACCAGGATGAGGTCGCTGACCTTGATGTGCTTGAACGACATGCCGAACGGGTTGACCCAGAAGTGGTCGGTGCGCTCGGGGTCGCGGGCCGTGATGTGCCCGGCCACGCCCTCCTCGAAGCCGAACTTGCCGAAGATGCGCAGCGCGGCGGTGAGGCGCTCCTTGCGGTGCCGGCGCTCGTCGGCCACGTCGTCGAACGTGGGCGGCAGCCGGAAGATCAGGTCGGTCGGCAGCTTCTCCAGGAACTCGTCTTCATCCGACATCGGCGCACTCCTTGGGTGTTTTGGGACCACCGAACACCATCGTCCGGCGTTCCGGCTAGACGTGGCCGCCCAAACCCCGCGCGCGGGATTGTCCATCCGGGACAACGACGGCGCAGAATGGGGCGATGGACGCCAGCGTGAGCGGCCGCTTCCGGCGGCTGCTGATCGAGCACAGCGACGACCCGGCGGTGCTGGAGGAGACCGTCCGCGCCGCCCGGAGCAAGTCCGAGCCGGTCGCCGCCCTGCCGGTGGAGGAGACCCGCCGGCACACGCGCGCGCTCGTGCGGGGGGTGGCCGCCGCGCTGCGGAGCGGCGGCCCGGGGGAGGACGTGCTGGCCGCGGCCGAGCGGCTCGGCTCGGACCGGGCCCGGCAGGGCGTGCCGGTCGCGGCGTTCCTGGACGGCTTCCAGGCCGGGCGCGCCCACCTCGTCCGGACGCTCATCGCCGAGGGCCGCCGGCTGGGCGTCCCCGACGCCGTCCTGCTCGACGGCGTCACCCGCATCGACGAGATCACCACCGCGCTCGTCCACCGGATGGTGCACGCCCACCGGGTCGCGGAGCTGGAGATGGCCCGCACCGTGCGGGAGGGCCGCGCGCAGATGCTCCGGCAGCTGCTGCACGGCGAGTCGGTCCCGGTGCTCGCGCCGCTCGACCCGTCCGGTGCCTACCACTGCGTGGTCTCCGACGTCAGCGACCCCGCGGTGGCGGCCCGGCTGGAGTCGGAGCTGTCCGCCGCGGGGACGGCGCTGTGCGGGCTGGTCGACGGCCGGCTCGCCGCCCTCGTCGCGCGGCTGCCCGACCCGGGGACGATGGCCGGCCCGCCCGCCGGCCCGCCCGCCGGTCCGCTGCTGGTGGCCGCGCCGCCCGCGCCGCCCGCCGGGATCGCGCCGATGTACGCGCTGGGGCGGCGGGCGCTGCGGGCGGGCGCCGCCGCGGGGATGACGGGCCTGCGGGGGCTCACCGAGCTCGCGCTGCTCACCGCCACGGAGGCGGAGCCGGAGCTGGGCGGGCTGCTCGCCGCCGAGCTGCCCGCCGGCCTCGACCCCGACGACCCGTTCCACGTCGAGCTCGCCGGGACGGCGCTCGCCTACCTCGACCACGGCGGGCGGATCGAGCCGACGGCCGCCGCGCTGCACGTCCACGGCAACACCGTGAAGTACCGGGTCCGGCGCCTGCAGGAGCTGACCGGTCGCCCGCTGCTGGACCCGTCGTCCGGGGCGGCGGTGTCCCGCGCCGCGAACTGGTGGTGGGCACTGCACCGCTGGCTCGCGCGCACCCGTCCGTAATCTGGTCTGGTGCGGTGATGCGCCCGGGGCCCCGGGCGTACGGCAGGGGAACGGAGGGACCGGTGACCACACCGAGGATCGGCACCGTGATGTGGCCGACGCGGTCATGGCCGGAGGCGGGCGAGCTGTGGCGGCGCGCCGAGGATCTCGGTTTCCGGCACGCGTGGGTGTACGACCACATCGCGTGGCGCGGCGCGACGCCCTGGTACGACGCGTACACGACGCTCGCCGCGGCCGCCGCGGTCACCTCCCGGGTGCGGATCGGCACGCTGGTCACCTCGCCGAACTTCCGGCACCCCGTGCCCACGGCGCACGCCGTCAAGACGATCGACCACGTGAGCGGGGGGCGGCTCACGGTCGGCGTCGGCGCGGGCGGCACGCGCCGCACCTCCGACGCCGGCGTCCTCGGCGGTGCCGGCTGGACGCCCGGCGAGCGCGCGTCCCGCTTCGCCGAGTGGGTCGAGCTGCTCGACCTGCTGCTGCGCGGGCCGTCGACGACGTTCGAGGGGACGTACTACTCGGCCCGCGAGGTCGTCCAGGAGCCCGGCTGCGTGCAGCGTCCCCGCGTCCCGTTCGTGATCGCCGCGAACGGGCCGCGCGGCATGCGGGTCGCCGCGCGGCACGGCGACGCGTGGGTCACCAGCGGCGCGGCCGAGGGCATGGCGCCGCAGGACGCGGTGCGCTCCCGCCTGGCGGCGCTCGACGCGGCGTGCGAGGCGGCGGGCCGCGAGATCGCCGACCGGATCCTGCTGACGGGCTTCGCCGACGAGCCGTGGCTGGCGTCGCCCGGCTCGTTCGCCGACCTCGCGGGCCGCTACGCCGAACTCGGCATCACCGAGATCGCGCTGCACTGGCCGCGGCCCGGCACGCCGTTCGACGCCGACATGGCGGTGTTCGAGGCGATCGCCGCCGAGTACGGCGGGGACCGCTGATGCCGTTCGCCCTGCTCGCGGTCGCGATCGCCTGCGAGGTCACGGCGACGCTGGCGATGCGTGCCTCCGAGGGCTTCACCCGGCTCTGGCCGTCCGTCATCGTGGTGGCCGGCTACCTCGTCTCCTTCGTGCTCCTGGCGCGGGCGCTGCTGTCGCTGAACGTCGGGCCGGTCTACGCGATCTGGTCCGCGCTCGGCACGGTCGGGGCCTTCGCCGGCGGCGTGCTGCTGTTCAAGGAGGAGGTCAGGCCGGTGACGATCGCCGGCGCGGTGATCATCGTGGTGGGCGTGGTCGTGCTGAACCTCGGCGGGGGAGTGCGGCAGGGGTAGCCGCCCGTGCCGCCGCCCGTGCCGGCGCCCGTCACCGGGCGAGCAGCTCGGTGGGGGTGCAGCCCGCCAGCGCGCGGAACTCGCGGTTGAGGTGCGCCTGGTCGTAGTAGCCGGAGGCGGACGCGGCCTCCGCGAAGCCGGCGCCGCCGGACAGCAGCTCCACGGCGCGCTGGAAGCGCAGGACCCGGGCCATCACCTTCGGTGGCAGGCCGGCCTGCTCGCGGAACCGGTTCGTGAGGTGCTTGCGGCTCCAGCCGACGTCGGCGGCGAGGTCGGCGACGGTGACGGTGAGGTCGCGGTTCAGCAGCCGCCACGCCCGGGCGACCTCCGGGTCGGGGGCGGGACCGACCTCCAGGCGGCGCAGCAGGAAGTCGTCGACGAGGTCGAACCGCTCGCCCCACGAGGGGGTGGCGGCGAGCCGCTCCACGAGTGTCCGCGCGCCGCGGCCGAGCAGCTCGGGCAGGTCGACGGCGTCGTTGGTGAAGCGGGCGGGCGGGACGCCGAACAGCGTGTAGGAGCCGAGCGGGGTCATGTCGAGCTGGATGCCCCGCTGCCCGCCGGGGCTGCGGTACATGCCGTGCCCGTCGTGCATCCCGGCGACGAACGAGCCGTGGTCGCGGCCGCCGCGCCGCCCGGCACCGGAGCCGGGGACCTCCAGGTACATCGGCGGACCCAGATTGATGATCGTCACGGTGGTGCGGGTGGGGACGGTGCGCCGCCGGGACGGCACGGCCACCGTCTCCCAGTAGCCGTCGTAGGAGCGCAGGAACGGGCGCAGCGCGGGATGCGGCCGCGCCTGCGCCAGCCACCAGCCGCCCCGGTCGCTGAACTGGACCGGCCTGTCGCTCATGCCCCAGTCCTACCACGCGGGCCGGACAGGACGGGCTACTCGTACACCTGCCCGCACACGGCGATCCGCGCCAGATCGCCCCAGGTCATGGTGGTGATCGTGCGGACGTAGGAGCGGGCCGGGGCATCCCCGTGGCGCGCGGGCAGCGGCACGCGGGCGCCGTCGGCGGCGTCCCAGCCGCCGAGGCTGCCCGCGACGGCGCACTCGAGGTAGGTGGCCGGGTCGAAGTTGTACCAGCGGGCCGGGGTGGCGCGGGCCCCGGAGC
>NZ_SMLC01000350.1 GCF_004349245.1 Actinomadura sp. 6K520
GGCGGGTTCTAGTGATCCCCGCAACACCCTGATCTTCAGGGAGTTGCGGGGATCATGGATTTTGAGGACCTGAAGGCAAGGTTCTTCGAGGCGCTGGAGCGGGAGAACGGCAGTGTCTCGGGGGCCGCCCGGGCGGTCGGGGTGAACCGTGCGACGGCGTCCGGGTGGGCGCGCAAGGCTGGTGTCCGTGGTCGCGGGAAGTCGGGCACGAGCGGGCATCCGGGCCGGGCGGAGTACGACCGGCTTCGCGCGGCCGGGGTGCGGCGGCGCGAAGCCGCGGCACGGGTCGGAGTCCACGAACGCACCGCCCGGGACTGGGACCGCGGTATCCGGAAGATCGGCGACGCGCGCCTGCACCCCGATGGGCGCCGGATCGACTACAAGACTGGTGTGACCACCACCGACGCCGACGGCTCAGAGCCGTCTCTCGCAGCCGTCGAGGCCGGGCTGCATCCCCGGTTCCTCACGGTGACCGAGCGGGAGATGATCGCTGACATGCACCGTGAGGGCCGGTCGCTGCGCGCGATCGGGCGGGCGCTGGGGCGGCCGGCGTCCACCGTCAAACGCGAGATCGACGCCCGTGCGGTCAATGGCGTCTACCGGCCGCATCGGGCCCAGCGGGCGTGGGCGAAGAGCCGGGCGCGTCCCAAGGACGCCAAGCTCGCCCAGGACGGTCCACTGCGCGAGTTCGTCGCGGGCAAGCTGCGGGAAAGGTGGTCACCCGAGCAGATCTGCAACGCTCTGGGCAACGAGTTCCCCGACGACGGGAGCATGCGGGTGAGTCCAGAAACGATCTACCAGGCGATCTACGTCCAGGCACGTGGCGGGCTGCGCCGCGAGGTCGCGCACGCACTGCGCACCGGGCGCACCCGCCGCAAGCCGCACCGCAGCGCCGACCAGCGCACGAGCCGGTTCGTCGACGAGATGGTGATGATCTCCGAGCGTCCTGCCGAGGCCGGGGACCGGGCGGTTCCCGGCCACTGGGAAGGCGACCTCATCGTCGGGCCCCGCAGCGAGAGCGCGATCGTGACCCTGGTCGAGCGCTCCACCCGCTACGTCATGCTCGGGCATCTGCCCGGCGGGCACACCGCCGAGGAGGTCCGCGACGTGCTGGTGCCGCTGATCCAGACCCTGCCCGAGCACCTGCGCGGCTCGCTGACCTGGGACCAGGGCTGCGAGATGGCCGCGCACAAGCAGTTCACCGTGGCCACGGGAGTGCCGGTCTACTTCTGTGATCCGCACTCGCCCTGGCAGCGCGGCTCGAACGAGAACACCTATTGGGCAAGGTGGGTCGCGCGGGGCTTCTTCGACGGGAGAGGCTCAGTGTTGGGCCGCTGGGTGACTCAGAGAACACGTGCCGGAAGGCTTTCCGTTGATCTGTCCACGGCTGCCCGCAGGGCGAGAGCCCTGACCGGGAGTGACTTGATAGAAGCCTGCTGAGCCGTCAACTCGCAATAGGTCTGTCCCCTGGTCAGGGCTCTTGCTGCTGTCCCGCCGCCCACAACAGCAGAGAGCAGGACTTCTTGATGGTGACAGTGGGGATCGACCCGCACAAGCACGTCCACGTCGCGGTGGCCGTCGGCGCCGACGGCAGGACTATCGGCAAACCGGTGACCGTCAAGAACGACGCGCTGCTGATCCCCATGCTGCTGAAGTGGATCCGCTCGATCACTGACGGGGTGCCGGTGACCTGGGCCATCGAGGACGGCCGCGGGTTCGCCCGCCGTCTGGCCGACGGTCTGCTGCTGGCCGGCCACCAGGTGGTCTGGGTGCCCACCCGGCTCACATCCGCCCACCGCAAGCTCCATGCCGCCACCGGCGCCAAATCCGACGCCGTCGACGCCGCCGCGGCCGCCCACGCCGCCATCGCCACTCCGGGCCTGGACCGGCACCGCATCGACGAACGCGTCCGGGAACTGCGCGTCCTGGTCGACTACCGCACCGACCTCATCAAACGCCGCACCATGGTGATCAACCAGCTCAAGGCGCAGCTGCACGTCTGGCTCGACCACACCCCCGGCGACCTGGCCCGGCCCAAACACCTCGGCGCGCTGAACACCGTGCTGGACTCAGCGCGGCTCAGCACCAACGTCCGCCAGGCCCTCAGCGACATGGCCGGCGAGATCGCCGACCTCAACCGGCGCGTCACCGACCTGGACACCACGATCAAGGAACTGGTCGGCCCGCTCGCTCCGACGCTTCTGCACATCACCGGGATCAGCCACATCTCCGCAGCAGTCCTGATCGCCGAAATCGGCGACATCACCCGCTTCCCCACCTCGGCCAAGCTCGCCCGCTACACCGGCTGCGCACCGATCCCGGTCTACTCCGCCGACCAGGAACGCCACCGCCTGCACCGCGGCGGCAACCGCCGACTCAACAGCGTTCTCTACACCGCCGCCATCGTGCAGAAACGCTTCCACCCCGCCGCCCAGCACTTGCTGGCCCGCCACGAGCCCACCAAGGGCAAACGCGGCGCCCGGCGCATCCTGCAACGCCACCTCGTCGACGTCATCCACCGAGCGATGACCACCGACCAAGCAACCTGGGACCACGAGATCACACGTCACCAGCTCGCGGCTTGACATAGAAGCATCAACGGCCTGCTGCGGCAGTACTTCCCCAAGAGCACCGATCTGTCCGTGCACAGCCCCGCAGACCTCGAACACGTCGCCCAGCAGCTCAACAGCCGACCACGCAAAACGCTCGGCTGGAGAACCCCAGCCGAGCGCCTGCGTGATCTACTGACAACCACATAGGCCATCAGGTGTTGCGAGGACCCCGAGAATCCGCC
>NZ_SMLC01000351.1 GCF_004349245.1 Actinomadura sp. 6K520
GGGGTCGGGAGCGCGACCGGCGGCGGGGTCGCGGGCGGCTCCTCCTCGCCGGTCAGCGTCTGGATCAGCTGCTTCACCGCGGGACGCTCGGCCGGATCCTTCGCCAGCGAGCGGGCGACGAGATCGCGCAGCGCCGGGTCGAGGCCGTCCAGGTCGGCCTCGCCGCCGGTCACCCGGTTGATGATCTCCGGGAGCGTCCCGCCGCCGAACGGGGCGCGGCCCGTGCCCGCGTACGCGACGACGCAGCCCCAGGAGAACACGTCCGCCGCGGGCGTGATCTCCCGGCCGTGCATGAGCTCGGGCGCCATGTAGGCGGGGGTGCCGATGAACTGGCCGGTGCGGGTGGGGCCGTCGGTGGCGTCCAGGGCGCGGGCGATGCCGAAGTCGATCACGCGGGGGCCGGTCGGGGACAGCAGCACGTTGGACGGCTTGAGGTCGCGGTGCACGATCCCGGCGCCGTGGATGGCGCTCAGCGCGGTCGCGATGTTGACCGCGAGGGCCTCCAGGTCGCCGCCGCGCAGCGGCCCGTTCTCCTTGACGGCCGTTTCCAGCGGCGGGCCGGCGACGTACTCGGTCACGACGTACAGCGGCTCGCCGTCCAGCCGGGCGTCCAGCACCGCGGCGGTGCAGAACCGGCGGACCTGCCGCGCCGCCGTCACCTCGCTGCGGAACCGCTCGTGGAACGCCTCGTCGTCGGCCAGCTCCGCGTTGATGACCTTGACCGCGACCCGGCGCCCGGCATCGTCCTCGCCGAGGAAGACCGTCCCCATGCCGCCGCGGCCGAGCCGGCCGAGCAGCCGGTAGGGGCCGAGCCGCCGCGGGTCTCGGTCACGAAGCGGGGCCTGCATGGGAGTCTCCCTGAGCCGCAGTGTCTTCTTTTCTTCCGCACTTCCTCTGACGCCGGAACAAAGCGCGCACGTTCCCGCGCGGCCCGGTTGTCCCGCCCATACGCTTAGATGCTGGAATCGGCGACCTGGTTCGGGAGGAAGCGTGGAAGTGACGGCGGACGTGCTCGGCCCCGGCTACGAGGCGATCGAGCTGCCGATGGGACGCGACGCCGAGGGCGAGGTCGTGGCGACGCTGGTGCGGCGGCGCGACGCCGGTTCCGGCTCCCGCAGGGCGGTGCTCTACCTGCACGGGTTCGTCGACTACTTCTTCCAGCGGCACCTGGCCGACTTCTACGTGGCGCTCGGTTTCGACTTCTACGCGCTCGACCTGCGCAAGTACGGGCGGTCGCTGCGTCCGCACCAGACCCCGAACTATGTCGAGAGCCTTTCGGACTACTTCCCGGAGATCGACGAGGCCGTCCGGATCGTCCGGGACGTGGACGGGCACGACACGCTCCTGCTGAACGGCCACTCGACCGGCGGCCTGATCGCCGCGCTCTGGGCCGACCGCGCGAAGGGCACGGGCCTGGTCGACGGGGTGTTCCTGAACAGCCCGTTTCTCGACATCGCCGAGCCGCTGGTGATGCGCAAGGCGGGCGCCGGCCTCGCGCGGGCGCTGCGCTCCCGGTTCCCGAAGGCGAAGCTGCCGGCGGGCGTGTCCGACCGGTACCCGCGGAGCATCCACCGCGACCACGAGGGCGAGTGGGACTTCGACCTGGAGTGGAAGCCGATCCTCGGATTCCCGGTGCGGGCGGCGTGGCTGGCGGCCGTGCGCCGCGGCCAGCTCCGCCTCCACCGGGGCCTCGACGTGGACGTGCCGGTCCTGGTCATGGCGTCGACGCGCAGCATCCGGCCGACCCGCAAGGTGCTGGACGTGACGGGCGCCGACGCCGTCCTGGACGTCGAGCACATGGCGCGGTGGGCGCCGCGGATCGGGCGGCATGTCACGCTCGTCCGGATCGAGGGCGGCCTGCACGATCTGGTGCTGTCGGCCGAGCCCGCGCGGACGCGGGTCTTCGAGGAGCTGACCCGCTGGACGAACGGCTACCTGCCCGCGGAGAACCCGGCCGGCCGAGAACCCGGCTAGTCGAGGACCTTCGACATGTCGAAGTCGTCGAACTGGGCGTTCACCTGCTGGGCCTTGTTCCCGCCCCGCTGAACCTCCATCCCGACCCACCCGTTGTCGAGCGGCTGGTCGGTGTCCGTCACGTCGATGACCTGCTCGCCGTTCACCCACAGCCGCAGCCTGACCCGCTTCCCGCCGTCCTGGCCCGCGCAGCCGATCTGCAGCTTGTTCCCGCCGTCGCCGGAGAAGCCGGGCACCGAGTCGGTGACGGCGAGTTCCTTGCTGCCCTGGGCCCCGTTGGTCTTGCGGAGCACCGCGCCCTTGCCGTCGTTGCGGATCAGGAAGAGGTACTGGTAGATCGTGTTGCGGTCGTTGTTCGCGCGGCACAGGAGCCCGTACCGCGCATCGGGGGATCCCTCGGTGACGGTGGCGGTCACGGTCGCCAGGATCGGGTCGGGGAAGGTCTTCACGTCGTCCTTCGGCACCCACCTGCTGACGGTTTCGCTGTAGTTGTCCGTGCGCATGAAGTACTTGCCGTCGCGGTAGCCGTACTCGTCGCCGAAGCTCTGCCAGCCGGACTCGTCGTTGGCGAAGTCGTCGCTGAAGACCGTGGCGAGGTTCTCCGGCGGGCCGCCGCCCGGCCGCAGCACGGTGAACCCGACGACGGCGAGGACGGCGAGCGCGGCGACCGCCGCCGCACCGATGATCAGGGGACGGAGGGGGAGTCCCTGTCTCTTCTACACATCTGACGCTGACGACGATCTTACGCGTGTAGATCTCGGTGGGCGGCG
>NZ_SMLC01000352.1 GCF_004349245.1 Actinomadura sp. 6K520
GACTTACCATGCACCGCCCCCGCCTCCCCGATCACCGCCGCATGCAACGCCAGCGCCTCGGTCAACGTGGACTTGCCCGCGTCCGGATGACTGATCACCGCGAACGTCCGCCGCCGCGCCGCCTCCGCCACCACGTCCGGCGCCGTGCCCGTACCACCGCTCACCGCGACCCCCTCTCGTACTCCGCCTCATCACTCGAACCGGACGGCCCGGCGGACCCGGCCGGCGGGCGGCCCGGCGTCGACGCCTGCGGCGATCTCGTCCAGGCCGAGAGCTTACGATCAAGACCGGTGGCCAAGCCCTCGGCGATCTGGAGCCGCTCGCGCAGCAGTGCGCATCGCCAGTCGATCTCTTGGCACCAGGTGGTCAGCCTGTCGACCAGGTCCCGCCGTTCCGCTGGTGTCGGTTCCGCTGCCAGGCCGCTGAGCACAGTGAGCAGCAATCGCGTCTCTTCAAGGGTGAACTCCAGCGACTTCATCCGCTTGATCAGTTCGAGTCGTGTCGTGTCGGTCTCGCTGTACACCCGGAAACCGCCGCGCGTACGCGCGGACGGCGTCACCAACCCGACCTCCTCGTAATAGCGGATCGTGCGCAGCGACAACCCCGTCCGCTCAGCCACCTCGCCGATCTGCATCCGCCCACCACCTGACACCCGGTTTCGTAGCAATCTAACCTTACGTTAGAGTATCTTGCAGGCACGGTCGGCCGGAGGCACATTCGCCGATCGTGCATCGTCCTCGCGCCGCCGCCTGCATGGCGTGCTCGCGGCGGCGCGGGGACATCCACCCGCCGCACACGACACGATCAGCGAGTTGCGGATCGCCCCGCCGAGGCCAGGTGCCGGGCACAGCATCGAGGCCAGACAGCGCACCAACCCCGGCGCGCAACGATTCCCGATTCAACTTCAATACTCTTCCGTCACGTTAGAGTAAGGTTTGGTGCCAGCAAGGCGGATGCGAACAGGCCGGCCTGGTCCCCCGCGGACCCTGTCGCCGCACAGGCACACGCCCCGTACAAGCCCGGAAAGGCGCGAGATGTTCTCCTTCAGGCATGCCGCTGGTTCCGATGTCGGGCTGCGGCGGCAGACGAACCAGGACTCGGCCCTGGCGAGCGACCGGCTACTCGCGGTCGCGGACGGCATGGGCGTCACGCCGGGGGCGACGTGGCGAGCTCCATCGCGATCAACTGCCTGGCCCGCATGGACCGATCCCTCGACGCCACACCCATGGCCGCCCTGGAACAGGCCGTCGAAGCCGCCGGACGAGGACTGCGGGAGAACGTCACCCGCTCACCCGCCCTGGCGGGCATGGGAACCACGCTCACCGCGATTCTCCTCGACCGGCGCCGCATCGCGCTCGCCCACATCGGAGACTCCCGCGCCTACCTGCTGCGCTCGGGCCGACTTCACCGGCTCACCACCGACCACACGATGGTGCACAGCCTGGTCCAGGACGGCCACATCACCGCCGAGGAGGCGGCCCGGCACTCGCACCGCTCCGTGCTCACCAGGGCGCTCGACGCGATGAGCGCCGCGAAACCGGACCTGTCCATGCACGAGGTCCAGCGCACAGACCGGTACCTGCTCTGTTCGGACGGCCTGTCGGGAACCGTGCCCGAGGACAGGCTGCGCAACCTCCTCGCCGACTGCGCCGACCCCGCGATCGCCGTCCAGGAACTGATCAACGCGGCCTACCTACGAGGGGCGCCCGACAACGTCACCTGCGTCGTCGCCGACGTGCACGACACCCAGGGCGAGCCACGGGACGAGCCGCAGCGGGAGACCCGCGCCGGAGCGGTCGAGAACCTCGCGGATCATCGGTGAAGGACCGGTCGTTGCAAGGTCCCGAGCGGCTCTTCGGCGTCTGGAGAGCACCGGCGTCCACTCTCCTCTTACGGAAGGGTATATTCCGGTAGCGAAGCGCGATGCGGGGCGTTCCGCCCGCTCACTCTCCGGCTCCGCAGCGAGTCGGTGGGCTGCGAGCCGTCGAGACCGCCGCATCGGCGACCGCCGTCGATCATCCAGTGCACAGGGGGACGGGAAGTGACGGGCGCACTGTTCGAGGAACTCATCTGGTGTCCGACGCCGATGGGCGCCCTCAGTCTGCGGCGGCGCCGGGACCCTTCCCTGCGGGTGGACGTCTACGAGATCAAGCTCGATGACGACTTCCTCATGTCGAGCCTGTGGACGGTCGGCGAGACCGAACTCGCCCGGCTCGGCCTTGCCGCGGCGGAAGGAGGCGGGCTCGACGTCCTCGTCGGAGGTCTCGGGCTCGGCTTCACCGCCGACGCCGTCCTGGACGAGCCGCGGGTGCGCTCGCTGGTGGTGGTGGAGGCGCTCGCCGAAGTGATCGACTGGCATCACGCCAGACTGGTGCCGCTCGGGGAACGGCTGACCACCGACGAGCGCTGCCGGCTGGTGCACGGCGACTTCTTCGCCATGGCCTCGTCACCGGCCAGACCCGACTCGCGGACATCCGAAGGCCGCTTCCACGCCGTCCTGCTCGACATCGACCACTCACCGCGCCACACCCTCGACCCGACCCATGCGGCGTTCTACCAGCACGGGCCGCTGAGTCGGCTCGCGGCGCGGATCCACCCCGGCGGCGTCTTCGCCCTGTGGTCGAACGAGCCCCCCGACGAGGCGTTCACCGCCGTCCTGCGCGGCGCCTTCGCCGAAGCGGCGGCGCACGTCGTGGAGTTCCCCAACCCCATCCAGGGCGGCACCT
>NZ_SMLC01000353.1 GCF_004349245.1 Actinomadura sp. 6K520
GTGCCCGGGGCGGCGGGCAGGGCGCTCAGGACGGAGCCCACGGTGTCGATGGCGTCGGCGAGCTGCTCCGATTGCCCGTCCGGCATGGGGCCAAGGTGTTGCTCGAACCGAACTCGCGCCAGTTCGGGGAAGGCTTGGGTGAACTGGGCGGCGAGTTCTAGCAGCGCATGGAACGGGCCCTGTTCCACGGTGGTGGGGCCATCGGCCGTGATGAGGCCGCCCCTGGTGCCGGGCGTGGGGTCACGGCGCGGCGGCTCTGGGCTGGCCCCCTCGGCCCCCCAAGGGCAGAGCCGGGCCGCCGCGCCGTTCCAGACGACGCGGCGTGCGGGCCGGTCGTCTGGTCCTTGGGTGGGTACCGCCTGCAGGTGTTCGAGCCGCTCCGGCCCAATCATCAGCCCGTCGGGGCCGTGCCGGGTGTTCTGCCGCAGGCCAGGTTCGGCGCCGTGCCGATGGCCCGGGGAAGGTGTCGGGGGCACGGACCGGATCGGGGTCTGTGCGCGGGGCGGGACCGGTGAGGGGTCAGGTCCCGGAGCTCCTCCTGGACGCCGATGATTTTCCGGGTCGCGATCGCCGTGCAGCAGGGGGCGATACGTGTCCGCGCGGGCATTAGCCGTTCGGGGCTGGCTTTCGGTCGTGGTCATCGTGGCTGCCAGCGGACACCCTGCGGTTGCTGTCTGGTTCCCAGCAAGTAGAGCAGGTAGGGGCTCCGGCAGCCGCTGCATTTGCGGTGAACACCGGTCGTTGCGTCGTCGGTGATGTCTTCGAGGTCGTTGTGGGTGAGTCGTGCGGTGTGTCCGGTGCAGCACGGTGAGGGCGTGTCGAGGACGCTGCCCCTGGCGTAGGCCGGCTGGATCGTCCCGATTGGCTGGTCGTAGAGGGTGCGGATTTCGCTGTAGCCGATCGGGGGTGCGAAGCCGGCACCGAGTACCGCGTCAGCGAGCGCGGTCGGTAGGTCCACGAGTGCCTGGGTGGGGTCACTCAACTGCCAGATCAGTTCGGGTGGGGCGGAGGCGTCGGGCGGCTGCGGCAGGAGATCGGGGACGACCAGCGGGCCAGCGAAGATCAGCGCCGTCTCGCCGAGGCATGGAGCGGCTTCCGCCCAGGCCGCGGCGATCAGCCTCCTCGGGGGCAGCGATATGCCGAGCTGTTCGGTGGTGGCGCGGGCCAGCGAGCCGACGGGTGACTCGCTGTCTCGCACACGTCCGCCGGGCAGCACCGCCCGCGCGGTGCCCCGGCCGCGGGCGGCGCCGCTGTCGGTCCGGCCGATGAGCCATCGGCCGTCGCAGCTGCTGGCCAGCATGTAGGCCGCGAGTAGTTGCCGGTCGTCTGAGCCGGGCGCGGCGGGTGGATGCAGGGAGGAAGTGGTCATTTCGCTCGGCTGGGTGAGGTCGTGATCAAGAAAGGGTGATGGGGAGTTCGCGGGGGCAGTTGGTGAACAGGGAGGGGACCTGGGTGAGCTGGTCGGCCGGCACGGTCAGGCGCAGGTCGGGGTGGCGGGTGAACAGTTCTTGCAGGGCGATGCGGGTTTCGAGGCGGGCCAGGGGTGCGCCGAGGCAGTAGTGGGCGCCGACGCCGAAGGCCAGGTGGGTGTGGTCGTCGCGGTCGGGGTTGAAGTGGTGGGCGGTGGGGCCGTGGACGTCGGGGTCGCGGCCGACGCCGCCGTACAGGCCGACCAGGAGCTGCCCGGCCGGGATGGTGGCGCCGCGGATGGGGACGGCGGTTGTGGTGTAGCCGGCGACGAGGTAGTTGATGACGCCGTCCCACCGCAGGCTCTCCTCAACCACCGCGGCCCAGTCGTCGTGGGTGAAGTTGGGGATGCGGGCGCGGATGTCGGGGTGGGTGAGCAAGGCGCGGACGGCGTTGGTGATCAGGGTGAAGGTGGTTTCGTGGCCGGCGACCACCAGCATCCACAGGGTGTCGACGAGTTGGCGGTGCGGAAGGGTGCCGTCGGTGTCCCAGGCGCTGATCAGGTCGCTGGTCAGGTCGGTGCCGGGATCGGCACGCCGCAGTTCGACGAGTTCGTCCAGTAGGTCCAGGCGGCCGGTTTCGGTGGCGGCGGCGTCCTGGGGGGTGATGTTGTCGGTGCGGATCAGGGCGTCCACGAGGGCGCGGAACCGGGGCCGCATCGGCTCGGGGATGCCGAGCAGGTGGCAGATCACGCCCATCGGCACGGCGTAGGCGAAGTGGGCGCGCAGGTCGACGGCCCCGCCGGTGTCGCGGTGGTCGGGCAGGGTGTCGAGGGCGTCGTTGACGATGCGGGTGATCTGGTCGGTGAGGGCGGTGACGCGGCGGGCGGTGAAAACGCCGGAGACCAGTCGCCGCAGCTGGCGGTGCTGCGGGTCGTCGAGGAAGAACATGTTGGTCAGGCCGATGAACATGCCGGCCAGTGGCCAGTCGTCGGGGATCAGCCCGTCGCGGTAGGCGGCCCAGTGCTGCTGGGCGACGCGGGAGATGTCGGGGTTGCGGGACAGTTCACCGAGCAGGTGCTGGCGGGTGACGGCCCAGGCGTGCACGCCGTCGGGAAGGCCGGGCAGCACGATCCGCACCACGGGTCCGGCGTCGCGCAGCCGGGCCATTTCGCGGTGCGGGTCGGCGCCGAGGGGGTCGATGGTGATGACCGGGACGTCGGCCGCGGCCACGACAGCCCCGCCGTCGGGCTCGGATGGGGAGTCGGGGGCCGGGGT
>NZ_SMLC01000354.1 GCF_004349245.1 Actinomadura sp. 6K520
CCCCCAGCAGTCCCCGGCCCCTCCGCCGCCCGGATACCCGCAGCAGGTGCCGCCGGCGGCGCCGCCGGCCCAGAGCCCTCCCGTCCACGAGCCTTTCCCGTACGCGCAAGAGATCCCGGGCGCACCCGCTCCACCCGCCCACGAGCCGTTCCCCTACGCGCAGGAGATCCCGGACACCCCTAGCGGACCCCCGGCCGCGGAACCGTTCCCCTGGGCCCAGCAGGTGCCCGGCGCGGGCCGGCCGGGCCAGGTAACCGGCGGCCCGGCCGCCCCACCGCCGGTGATCGACGAGCCGTGGCGGACGGGGCCGCAGGGCAAGAAGCCCAAGGGGGCCCGCAGGAGCGTCAAGAAACCGCTTCTCATCGGCCTGGCCGGCCTGGCAGCCGTCGCGCTGGTGGCTGCGGGCGTGGTCTTCGTGCCCGGCCTCCTTGACGACGGCGGTGAGGAGGAGGCGGGCGCGAGGCTCGCGGGCTCGATCTTCCCGTTGAACGAGGCGGCCCGCACCGATGGCCGCAACCAGGAGCTCACGGGTGCCGCGGCGGTCGGTACGACCGTCGTCGCGGTTGGCGGCGAAAGCAGTGTGAGCCGGTCCCGCGACCTCTTCCTCGTCTCCCCGGACGGCGGGCGTACGTTCGAGTCCGCGAAGGTGCGGGGGCCGGACGACGGTTCCGCGCTCACGACCACGCCACAGGTTGTGGCGGGTTCGTCTGCGGGCTGGATCGCCATCGGTTCCGGCAGGACCGGCGGCGCCGTTTGGACGAGCAGGGACGGGCGAGCATGGACTCGGCAACCGGACGCCGTCGGACGAGTGTTCGGACCGGGCAACCGCGTGAACCAGGTGGTCTCCACCGGAAACGGGTTCATCGCCATCGGCGCGAACTCCGCGAAGGGCGATTTCAGCGACGCCGAGGCGGCCGTCTGGTCGTCGGCCGACGGGCGCCAATGGGAGACCCGGGTGGGCGACGAGATCGGCCTCGAGGTCAACAAGGCGTCGTACTCGCTGGCAGAGGTCGCCGCGAGCGGCGACGCCGTCCTGGTGAAGGCACTCGTCAAGCCCGACAACAAGAAGCCGTCGGAGTACCGGAAGGTCTGGCGTTCGCAGGACGGCGGACAGACCTGGGCCGTCTCGGAGGTGCCGGTGCCCAAGGGCAGCCGGGGCCTGACGGTCGGCGGCGGCGAGGACGGGTTCGTGGCCGTCCGGGAGATGGGAAAGAAGGACGAGCCCTACGGCCAGGCATTCGTTTCCAAGGACGGGCAGACGTGGAGCGAGGCCGGAAAGCTGAAGCTGAAGGGCTACGGCTACACCATGCAGGTTCTCGGCAGTTCCACGGGCTACACGGCGCTCGTGCGCGGCGGAGGGGACGTGCTGCTGTCGCACAGCGCTGACGGCCGGACTTGGAAACCGGCCGGTGGCGCGCCCGGGAAGCCGGGCCGCAGGATCTTCGCCGGAGCGCTGACCGAGGGGCGGACCACCCTCGTGGGCCACGATCCCGGCGGCGGCGACGTGGACCCGCTGCTGAGCGTCTGGGACGCCGGCGGGCGGCAGATCCCGCTCGATCCAGCGAAGATCTCCGGCGTGATCCAGCCCGACCACGCGGTCCAGGCCGTCGGTGCCTCCGGCTCGCTCGCCGTCGCGGTGGGCAGCGCGTCCGGCGACGCGGCGGTCTGGACGTCGTCCGACGGCGAGTCCTGGGAGAGCGCGCAGGGCCTCGGGGCGGCGTTCACCCGGCCGGGGTCGCAGCGGCTGCTCGAAGTCACCGGCGGTCAGGCGGGCTGGCTGGCGGTCGGCTACGACCAGGTCGCACCCAAGCGTCCGCTTGTCGTCGTCTCCAAGGATGGGGGGACCTGGCAGACCGCCGACTCGGCCGCACCGTTCGGTGCGGAAAAGGGGAAGAACCTCGCCACCAACGCCTCCGCATCGGGGTCCGCCGGCTATGTGGTGGTCGGCACCGAGGGACTTTCGGCGGCCGCCTGGTTCTCGCCCGACCTGGAGAGATGGGAGCGCGGTTCCAGCAACGCCCCGGAAGCGATGAAGGGTGAGAAGAACGCGCGCCGCTGGATGCTGGACGTCGCAGGCGGCGACTCCGGTTTCACCGCCGTCGGCGGTGTCTCCGATGGGAAGGGCGACCGTCCCGCGGTCTGGTCGTCGTCGGACGGCCGGCAGTGGGCGCTGAAGACGCTGCCGGGTGGCGCCAGCGGAGGGCAGCTGACGCATGTGGCCGCGAAGGGGGGCACGCTCGTCGCCACGGGGACCGCCTCGGCGGAGGAGGGCCTCACCTGGATCGGCTACGTCTCCACGGATGGCGGCGCGTCGTGGCGGGAGTTGCCCGTGCCCGGCGGCGACCGGGAACTGACCGTGACGGCCGTGACGGCCACACCCGGGGGGTTCGCCGTGACTGCCGCCTCCGGTACCGATGGCTCGGCCGACGTGGTGTCGATGACGTCACCGGACGGCTCGAACTGGAAGGTCACGAGGCCCGAGGGCACGGGGCTGAGCGGCGAAGGCGCCCAGAAGGTCACCGGGCTCGCCGCCTTCCAGGAGAAGGTGTTCGGCGTCGGCCACAGCAACGGCCCGGACGGCGAGCAGCCCGTTTTGTGGAGTCGGGCTCTTCCGTGACGTTGTCCGGGCCGGCGGGTCACTGCTCGCGGTGGGGTGGGGCGGGGT
>NZ_SMLC01000355.1 GCF_004349245.1 Actinomadura sp. 6K520
GAGCCGGGCGGGCGGGGCGCGTCGACGCCGAACCGGGCGCGCGGGCCCGGGGGAGCGGTGAGGAAGTCCTCCAGGTCCGCGATCTGCGAGAGCAGGACCCGCTCCCAGTCGGCGTATCCCTCGGGCTCGTCGCCGGGCAGCGACAGGTCCTTGCCGCTCCAGGCGGGGTCGAAGTCGGCGGGCGGGGTCGTCGCGGCCGCGGCGAACATCGCCGCCACGTCGTCGGGCTCCAGGTCGGGCCGGCCGGCGAGCGGGGTGCCGACCTTCCACAGCGAGCGCAGGAACGCCGACAGCGACCAGGACGCCGCCCTTGCCTCCTGGCCGAGCTGCAGGAACACCAGATACAGGTCGCGGTTGGTGCGGACGGCGGGGCCGGGCGGCCCCTCGACCCAGTACACCTGCCGGTGCCGGGGGCCGCTCTCGAAGACGAGGACCTGCGCGAGCGCCGAGATCCGCGAGTCGTGCGCGGCCACGTGGAACGTGTTGCCGATGTCGTCCCGGCGCATGACGTCCCAGGTCTGCATCCGTGCCTCCACGGTCGGCGGTGCGGTGACACGAGCCCGCCCCAGAAAGTGTCCCATTCCGCGGGCCGACCACCAGTAGTGGCCATGTCACTTTCCGGACTCGAAGTCGTGGCTTCCCGCACAGGAAGTACGCGCCGAAATGGGGTAGGGGCCCGGCCTCCGGCCGGGCCCCGCGCTCCTCCGCTCAGTGCTTGGAGCGGTGCACGACCTGCATTTCGGTGAACCCGTACAGGCCCCACGGGCCGTTCTCGACGCCGACGCCGCTCCACTTGAACCCGCCGAACGGCTGGTGCGGGGCGAGCGCCAGGTGCGTGTTGACCCAGGCGGTGCCGCACTCCAGCCGCCCGGCGATCTCGGCGGCCCGGTCGGCGTCGGCGCTCCACACCGAGCCGGACAGCCCGAAGTGGGTGCCGTTGGCGCGCGCGAGGGCCTCCTCGACGTCGGTGTACTTGATGATCGGCAGGGCGGGGCCGAACTGCTCCTCGTCCACGATGCGGGCGCCGTCCGCGACATCGGCGAGGATCGTGGGCTCGAAGAAGTAGCCGGGCCCGTCGATGGGCCTGCCGCCCGCCGCAGCCCGCGCGCCGCCCGCGAGCGCGTCGGCGACCAGCTCGCCGACCCGCTCGTACTGCGGCCTGTTGTTGATCGGCCCGTACTGGACGCCCTCCTGCAGGCCGTCGCCGACCTTGGCGGCCTTCGCCCGCTCGGCGAGGGCGTCCACCACGTCGCCGTAGAGCGCCTCCGGGACGTACACGCGCTTGATGGCCGAGCAGACCTGGCCGTTGTTCTGGAACGCGCCCCCGAACAGCTTGTCGGCGATGGCGGCGGGGTCGGCGTCGTCCAGCAGGATCGCCGGGTCGTTGCCGCCGAGCTCCAGCGTCACGCGCTTGAGGTCGGGCGCCGCCGCCGCGGCGACCCGCTTGCCGGTGGCGACGCTCCCGGTGAAGCTGATCTTGCGCGGGACGTCGTGCGAGGTCATCCAGGCGCCGAGCTCGTCACCGCCGGTGACCACGTTCAGCACCCCGGGCGGCAGGACGTCCCGCAGGACCTCGCCGAGCTTGAGGCTGGACAGCGGGGTGAACGGGGACGGCTTGAGCACCATCGTGTTCCCGGCGAGCAGCGCCGGGGCGAGCTTCCAGATCGCGAGGAGCAGCGGGTAGTTCCAGGGGGTGATCGCCGCGACGACGCCCATCGGGCGGCGGACGACCTCGACGAGCGCGTTGTCGTCGTCCTGGATGACCTCGCGGGGCAGTTCCAGGTCGGCGAAGTACTTCAGCCACACGCCCGCGCCGACGACCTCCATCGTCGCGTCGCCGAGCGGCTTGCCCTGCTCCAGGGTCAGGATGCGGCCGATCTCCTCGGACCTGGCGAACATGATGTCCGCCGCGGCCAGCAGCGCCTTGCGCCGCGCGGACTCGTCGCGGCGCCACTCCGCGTAGGCGGCCTGCGCCGAGGTCATCGCCGCGTCCAGTTGCTCCCGGGACGCGTCGGGCGCCTGTTCGGCCACCTCCCCGGTCGCCGGATTGATCACGCCGAAGGTCGCGGGCGCGTCCACGGCCTGGCCGTCGATGGTCATCGAGTACGTCTCTGACACCGTTGATCCTCCGCTCAGGGGCTTACCGAATGAGATTCAGTATTCACCCTCCCGCCCCCTTCTGACGAGACCGGGCGGGCGTACGCGGGCCGGGCGCCCCGCGCTGCCGCGGGGCGCCCGGCTCGCCAGGGTTCCGGCCGCTCAGGCGGCGAAGATGCGGTCCAGCAGGTCGCGGTAACCGCGCAGCGCCAGCCGGAGCCGCTCGGTGTCGGCGTTCTCCCGGTCCGCCAGCCCCTCGGAGAGCTTGCGCCGGTGCTCGGCGATCGCGCGCCCGAGGGCGTCGACGGCCTCGGAGGCGAGGTCGTCCGCCTTGCGCACGGAGTCGCCGGGGTCGTCGATGAACGCGGACTGCACGTCCCGCCAGCGCTCCTTGAACCGGTCGGACTCGGCGGGGTCGAACAGCTTCGCCGGGGGGCCGCCGGGGGACCGCTTCCCGGCCGGGGCCGTGCCGGGTGCCGTGCCGCCGGGCGCGGGCCTCCGGTCGGGGGCGGTGTCGGGGACGGTCTCGGGCGCGTCCAGGACGGGGGATTCG
>NZ_SMLC01000356.1 GCF_004349245.1 Actinomadura sp. 6K520
TGTGAGCAGCGGCAGATCAAAACCCGCCGCATCGACGTCGACTACGCCTCACACAGCCCCGCCATCGACACCATCACCGACCACATCACCACCGCCGCCACCGGCATCACCCCCCAAGCCGCCACCACGGCCATGTACTCCACCGTCACCGGACAACCCATCAACGGCACCGAACTCCACGCCCGCTACTGGTACGACAACATCCGCAACACCGTCCACTTCCACCCCACCATCACCCACCTCACCACCCAAGGCCACACCACCTACATCGAAACCAGCCCACACCCCACCCTCACCACACCCATCCAACACACCCTCGACACCCACCCCGCCGCCACGACCACCACCACCGTCGGCACACTCCACCGCGACCACCCCACCTGGACCCAACTCCTCACCAACCTCGCCACCCTCCACACCCAAGGCTTCACAACCGACTGGACCCGAATCCTCGACACCATCGGCGTCCCACGGCCCGCGACCCCGCCCGCACTGCCCACCTACGCCTTCCAGCGCCAGCGGTACTGGCTGCGAGCCCAGGCCGGTGCGGCCAACGTCGCCGCGGCCGGATTGAAGGACGCCGAGCACCCGCTGCTCGGCGCCTGCGTGACCCTCGCCGACGAGCAGACCACGGTCTTCACCGGACGCCTGTCCCTGGACACCCATCCCTGGCTCGCCGACCACGCCATCAACAACACACCCGTCCTCCCCGGCACCGCCTACCTCGAACTCGCCATCCACGCAGGCGACCACACCGGCACACCCCACATCCACGAACTCACCCTCCACACCCCCCTCGTCCTCACGACCCCCGTCCAGCTTCAGATCACCGTCGACCCACCCGACGACAACGGTCACCGAGCCCTGACCATCCACTCGTGCGCCACCAACACCGACGCCTGGACCTGCCACGCAACCGGCACTCTCACTCCTGCGGCGGTACCCGACTCACGCGACCTCTCCGCGTGGCCCCCGCCCGACGCCGAGCCGGTCCCGACCGACGAGCTCTACCAGCGGCTGGACGACTTGGGCCTGAACTATGGCCCCCTTTTCCAGGGCGTCCGCACCGCCTGGCGCGCCCCTGAGGGGATCTACGCCGAGATCCAGCTCTCCGACCCCGACGCCGCCACCGGCTACACCCTCCACCCCGCCCTACTGGACGCCGCGCTTCATCCCGCCGTCCTGGTCACCGAATCCCGGAACGGCGAGGCTCAGCTTCCGTTCAGCTGGAACGGCGTCACCCTTCACGCCGCCAACGCCACGACACTCCGCGTCGCCATCACGCCCCGCGGCGACGCGGGGAGCGGCGACGGATCGGGCGGCCGTATCTCCCTATCGGCGGCGGACACCGCCGGCAGGCCCGTCATCACCGTCGACGCGCTCACGCTGCGTCCTGTCGTCTCCGAACTACCTGCCGGGATGGCTCAGCGCAGGCATCTGCACGCGCTCACCTGGCCGGCCATCCCACCGAGCGCCGACGCAGCCGACGAGCCCTATGCGGTACTGACCGCGCACGACCCCGAGTTCGCGAACGCCCTCCTCGGCACCGGTGCCCAGGCGTGCGACGATCTGGAGCAGGTCGCAGAGCTTTCCACCCGGCCCCCGGTCGTCGTCGCCCCCTGTCCCGGTGTCGATGGCGAGGAAGAAGTCGTCGCTCGCGCTCACTCCGTTACTCGGCAGGTGCTCCGGCTGATCCAGCGGTACCTCGCCGACGATCGCCTCAGCGGCAGCCACCTGGTGCTCCTGACCACCGCGTGCATCGACACAGGCAGAGACACAGAGCCGGAGACGGTCGATCCTTCACAGGCACCGGTGTGGGGTCTGGTCCGGAGCGTCCAGACCGAGCATCCCGGCCGCATCACGCTCATCGACATCGACCGGCAGGCTGCGAGCCTCCAGACGCTCCCCGCAGCGATCGGGACCGCTCTCAGCCAGGACGAACCTCAGCTCGCCGTCCGCGGCCCGTCCCTGCATGTCCCGCGCCTGACCCGGTCGGCCGCTCTGGCCGTCGATGCTTCCGAGCAGGACGGGACGACCGCCGGCTTCAGCCCTGGCGGTACGGTCCTGGTCACCGGCGGTACAGGCACCCTCGGCCGGCTGGTCGCCGAGCACCTGGTCACCACCCACGGCGTCACCCACCTGCTGCTGGCCAGCCGCACCGGACCCAACGCCCCCCAAGCCCAAGAGCTGAGCCGTCACCTGGAAGAACTCGGCGCACACGTCACCATCACCGCATGCGACACCGCCGACAGCGACCAACTCGCCGCCCTCCTGGCAGACATCCCACCCGAACACCCACTCACCGCAGTGATCCACGCAGCCGGAGTCATCGACGACGCCGTCACCACCTCCCTCACCACCCAACAGATCGACAAAGTCTTCGCCCCCAAAGTCGACGCCGCCTGGAACCTGCACCACCACACCCGCCACCTCCCCCTCAACAACTTCATCCTCTTCTCCTCCGCCGCCTCCACCCTCGGCTCACCCGGCCAAGCCGCCTACGCCGCCGCCAACCACTTCCTCGACACCCTCGCCACCCACCGCCACACCGAAGGACTACCCGCCCAATCCATCGGATGGGGCTACTGGCAACAAGACACCGGCATGACCGGCCACCTCACCGACACCGACCGC
>NZ_SMLC01000357.1 GCF_004349245.1 Actinomadura sp. 6K520
CTGACCCACCGACCCCCTGCCCCACCGATAGGCGCGAACGCTCGCGGCCCCCGGCCATGACAGGCCGGGGGCCGCGAGCGTTTCCGCGCTGGACCGTCTCCTACCGGGCGATGGTCTCCCAGTGCCACTGGCTGTCGAAGGCCGTGACCCCGATGTCCGCGCCGTCCGCCACCAGCGCCGCGGCGAGGCCCGTGGCCTCGGCGATGAACCCGGAGGCCCGATCGGCGGCCAGCAGGTCCTGCTCGCCGTACGGCAGGCCCTCGCAGCGGAGCAGCCGCAGGTCGACGAACCCGTCGAACGTCCGGTCCAGCACCCGCACCGGCTGCGGGCTGCGGATGGTGAAGCGCACCTTGGCGGCGACGTGGCCGCGGTGGTGCTGGTCGGAGTAGTACGCGACGTCCGGGATCGTGGGCGGGACGAAGTAGTCGCGGGCCGCGACCTCGGGGACCTTCGGGAGATTGCCGGCCAGGAAGTGCCACGAGTTGTACTGCATCCGCGCGGACATGGCCCACGCGGCGTCGGCCATGTGCGCGGCCGAATCGCCGAAGTACCGCCGGGCCTCCGGCGCGGGCACGACGCAGCAGAAGAAGTGCGGCAGGTCCCAGGCGGCGATCTCGGGCCAGTCCCGGCCGCGCAGCGCCGCGGTCAGCGCGGTCAGCGACCGCATGCCGCGGCTCATCGCGAAGTCGGCGTCGAACGCCGCCGTCGCCGCGCGCACGGTCTCGTGCACGAGGGACTCCAGGCCCGTCTGGAACGCGCCGTGCGGTCCGGCCAGCCATCGGGGCGAAGCCTCCAGCGAGGCGCCCAGTTCCGCGAGCGTGCCACCGGAGACCGGGAGCCGCTCGCGCAGCCGCGCGCAAAGGTCCGCCTCCAGTTCCCGGGCCTCGCCGGCGGGCGCGCCGGCGACCCGCTCGATCTTGTGCATCAGCGGGCCGTGGATCTCGCGGTAGAGCCGGGCCCGCCCGGTGATCTCGCGGCGCCGCCGGGCGATCGCCGCCGCCAGGCCGCCGAGCTCCGCCACGGAGGCCGAGCCGGCGGGCGGTATCCGCTGCCCGCCGGGGACCGCGTTGTACGCCTCGCGCGTCCGTTCCAGGAGGCAGGCCACGTGGTCGACCGTGAGCTGCGTCCCGTTGGCCTCCTCGATCCGGGCGTACCCCGCCGACCGCACCAGCAGCGTGAGGCAGGCCACCATCAGGACGTCGCTGTCCGACCACAGCTCCAGCGGCACAGTCGTCAGGCTGCTCAGCGCGCAGTCCGGGTGCCCCGGCCACAGCGTCTTCCCGGCGAGGGTGTTCCGGTCGCGGAAGTTGGTGTACTGGCGGTCGCCGGAGTACAGCGCGAACGGCGCCGTCCGGAGGGCCGCCTCCTTCAGGTTCTCCAGCATGTCCCGGCGGCCGTCCGGGCCGGCCGCCGCCAGCCATGCGCGGCAGTCGGCCGCCGAGCCGCGCTGCCGTTCGGTGGCGCCGGCGAGCTCGGCCCGGTAGCGCGCGAGGTCGCGGTCGGACCACGGCACGCGCAGCACACCGCCCACGAGGTCCTCCTCCCCCGCCAGCGGCGGCTTCGAGGGGACGCGGATGACGACACGGCCGCTCGTGTTCAGTCCGATCTCGCCGAGGAACGCCGCCGGGGCGTCGGCCGCGGGGGCGGTTCCCCGGCCCGGCGTCCGCCATGAGCGGCCGAACAGGACCCGCAGCGCGCACTCCTCCGCCGCGGGCAGCGCCCGCAGCTGGATGTCCGCCGGGACGTGCCCGGCGAGCGTGAGCAGCGTGTCCATGGCCGACGACAGGTCCGGTTCGGCGGCCGCCTGCCGCCAGACCCGGTTCAGCAGGCCCGGGAACCCGGCGTCGGCCGGCATCGGGTAGTCCGGTTCGGGCGCGGTCCCCGCCCGCCGGCCGAGCCTGCTCGGCCGGCGGCTCTGCCGCGCTTTCGCCAGCGCGGCCTTGCGGGACAGCGTGGTGTCAGGCGTGGTGGGCAGGGTCATCGCTTCCCCCTCCGGCCGTCAGGCCGACGTGGTCCCAGAGCTGCTCCGGGGTGGGCGTCCATTCCTCGTCCACGTAGATGCAGTCGACGGGGCAGACCATCACGCAGACCGGGCAGCCCGAGCACAGTTCGGGGACTATGACGACGTCGAGTCCCCGATCGAATATCGCCCCGAACTCGGGCGGGCAGTTACGCCGGCACAGGTCGCATGTGATGCATTCCGATGTCTCGATGCGGCGCGGCGGCTTCTTCCAGTTCTCGTCGCGGGACCGCTGCGCGATCCGCTCGGCGCGCCCGGCATCCGCCACGGCGGTCGTTTCCTTCGCCCACGGCATGTCGTGCTCTCACCTCGGTTTCCTGGTGGCGTGGCTGCGGTTTTCTCAGTAGACACCGAAGTATTCGCGGTGCTCCCATTCGGTCACTTCTCCGGTGGCGGGCCGTTGCGCCGCGCACCATTCCTCGAACCGCGACACCTCACTTTCCTTCAGCATTTGCAGGCATGTCTTGAGGGGCTTTCCGAAAAGGTTCTCCGCGGGGCCGCTCGCGCCGAACGCGTCCAGTGCCTCGCGCAGCGAGCCCGGCAGCGCCGGATACGGGGGCGGGCCGGGCGG
>NZ_SMLC01000358.1 GCF_004349245.1 Actinomadura sp. 6K520
GGTTCGGCGGGCGGGGGGAACGACGGTGCGGCGAGGGGCGCCGGCGAGCCCGGTACGGGCGCGGGCCGGTGTTCCGCCGCCGGACGCGGCGCGTCGGCTCCCCAGGACGGTTGCGCGACGCTGGTCGGCGCATCGTCGAGCACCTGGAGCCCACGCCGCGAAACGCCGATGTCGCTCAGGACGGCCTGCTGCCAGCTGGAGTCGGTCACCATGCCCCCTCTCACCGGTCAGCCTACGAGCGTTCCGTACAAGGATCTCACCGAACCAAAAGCCTTATCCGGCCGTCTTACCCCTGAAACCGTCAAGGGCTCCCGCTAGCCTGTCCTCAACCCCGGACCGCCCCCAGCCCGTGAGACCTCCCGGAGCGACCATGCCCCCCACCTCGGCAAGGCGGAGGACGTCCCGGCCGCACCGGCCGGGATCAGCCGCTCTGGCCGGACTCGGCGTTCCGGGCGCCCTGCCGCCTGGCGATCGAAGCCTCGTACGCGGCCAGGGCCCGCTCGCCACCGGGTCGCAACTCGAACCGGATGCCGCGGTCGCCCTCGAACGGGTTCCGGTGATCGAACCCGGCGCGGTAGATCTCGTTCGGCACGCGTTCCGGAAAGGCGTCGCAATAGGGGATCCACCGGTCGAGCGAGCTCTCGGCCTCCGGGTTGGACCTCTTCTGCAACCGCACGCAGGCATCGCAGATGTTCGGCTTCCTGCGCATCGTTCACCCACCCTTTCCTGGTCTCCGGCTCGGCCTGCGCGGCGCACCGCGCGGTCCCCGCAGTGTTCCACAACGTCAGTGGCCTTCCCCACACGCTACGGACAGTCCAGGACGGGTTGCGATAAAGCCATCAACGGCTCTATAAATGATCAATCCCTGTGTACCTGTGATCGTGCGCGGTCGCGGGCTTCCCGAGCTCCCGACGAACAGAGGGGTGCCTGTGCGCGCTGAATGGCAGGCGCATATCGACGAACTCCTGCAGACATACCAGGAGAAGCGCCGGCAGATCCAGGAGATGCAGTCCAAGCTGGAGGCCATCGAGGCCGAGGCCGAGGCCGCCGACGGCATGGTGCGGGTCAAGGTCGACCGGCAGGGCCGGCTGGCCTCGCTCGAACTCGATCCACGCGTCCAGCGCAGGCTCGGCTCCACGGAGCTCGCCGAAGCGATCATGGAGGCGACCAAGGACGCGCAGACGCAGGTCACCGACCTGATACGCGAGGCGATGCAGGGGCTCGCCCCCGAGGGCGCGGCCGAGCACGGGTTCGACATCGCCAAGCTGCTGCCCGAACGCCCCGACGACATCAACGCCGTCCGCGAACGACTGGGAATCCTGCCGCCATGACCTACGAGCACCTAGAGGTCGACACAGAGGAACTGAAGCGCGCGGGCGAAGGATTCAAGACGGGCGCCGGCCAGCTCAAGGCGATCTACGACCGGCTCAGCTCCGCGCTCAGCGCCGAGGGCGAGTGCTGGGGGGCCGACGAGACCGGCAAGACGTTCGCCCAGGGCTACAAGGAGCCGAGCACGAGCGTCCAGGAGTCGTTTCCCAAGCTCAAGGACGGCCTGGAAGGCATCAAGAAGGGCGTGGACCAGATGGCCAGGACCTACAAGGCGGCCGAGGACGCCTCAAGGCTGAAGTGAACTGAGCCGTGGGTCTCGAGATACCGGAACCGGTCCAGTGGCTGGGTTGGATCATCGGAGCCGACTGGCCGGAGGGTGACGAGACGGCGATGCGCCGCTGCGCCGAGGCGTGGCGGACCGCCGGCACCGAGGTCGACGAGCTGATCCAGGAGCTCGTCCAGACGGCGTCCGACGTGCGCTCCGCGCTCGACAGCGGCGCCGCCGAGGCGTTCGGCCAGAAATGGGAGCAGTGGGTCACCACCGACCCCCAGATCCTGACCAAACTGGTCGAGTCGTGCGGGCAGCTCGCCGAGACGCTCGACGGCGGCGCGCTCGACATCGAGTACGCCAAGTACATGTTCATCGCCCTGCTGATCATCACGGCGATCGAGATCGCCTATCTGATCGCGGCGGCGTTCGCGACGTTCGGTGCGTCGACGGCGGCCATCCCGGCCGTGCAGGCCGCGGCGCAGGTCTCCGCCAGAACGATCGCCAAGGAGCTGCTGGAGCGGCTGAGCCAGCGGTTCCTCGGCGCCGTGCTGCGGGGCGCCATCGTCGGCGCCGTGGAGGGCGGCGGGCTCGACCTGCTCGTCCAGGGCGTGCAGATCGCGCAGGGCAACCGTGACGGCGTCGACTGGCAGAAGACCGGCGCGGCCACCCTGGACGGCGCGATCGGCGGCGCCATCTCCGGTGGTGTCTCGCACGGCATGGGCAGGGTCCCCGGCCTGGGCGACACCGCGGACACCGCACTCGGCAACATGGGCCGGGGCATGCTGCGGGAGGGGCTGTCCGAGGGCATCAGCGGCGTGGCCGGCACGGTCGCCACGGCCGCGATCCACGGCGACCCGCTGACCTGGGACGCCATCGCCAAGGGCGCCACGTCGGGGGCGTTCGGCGGCGCCGTCGGCGGCGGCAGGGACGGCCTCAGCAGCTACAACGCATCGCTGCCCGGCGGAGACCCGCCGACCCCGAC
>NZ_SMLC01000359.1 GCF_004349245.1 Actinomadura sp. 6K520
CTACATGACCGCCCCCCTGCGCAGAGCCGCCACGGCCCAGGGCGACCCAGAAGCCCTAAGCCTCTGGGCAGGCGAGTCCTACCACCAAGCCACCGAAACCCCCGCCGCCACCCTGGTAACCCACCTCACCCCCTGACCCGTCAGACCTCAAGGAGCTCGTGGAGCGGCCACCCATTCGGGTCTTCGACGACCCGCAGCGCAAGCTGCGCCCGGCTGGCCAGATGAGGTGCGGACACGTCACAGGCCGCGTAACCGTGCGCGATGCGATCCAGCGCCGCACCGACCAGAGGGCCCGCCGTGCGCAGCGACGCCCGCAGCGCCACAGACCGGGTCGAACCTCCGTGCAGGACGATGTTCCGCTGCCGGTAGAGCCGCCGCAGCGCGCCGCGCAGGTAGCCGTTGACCCGGCCGAGCGTCGCCTGCGGCCGTTGCGCGAGGCCCCGCATCCTGTTCAGCGCCGCCAGATCGGCCGGGGCGAGGGCGGGCGTGGCCGCTCCCGACCTAAGCCAGCGAAGCAGGATCTCCGCGCGCTTCCGGTTCACCCTTCCCGCGCGGTCGAGTTCCGCGCGCAACCGCGCATCCGCGTTCAGTAGCTCCGCCCGGTGACTGAGCGCCGTCAGCTCCGCTCGGCACCAGCCCGCCGCCACGAGCGCCGCCGCCCGATCCGCCGCGACGGCCCGTCCCTCCTCCCGGTCGGCTTCGTCGGTGTCGCAGAAGAGCAACGACTCCAGCGCCGCCCACGCACCCGCGACCGCGGTGCTCGGCGAACTCCCCGTCAGCGGAGCGGCAAGTTCCAACGCGTCGTCCAGCCGTGACCCGTCCTCCATGGCGGTGGGGCCGTCGTAGAGGACACCAGCCTTCGCCAGCGACTGGACGGTCACCGACGGGTCGCCCCGCTGGAACTCTTGCGGCTGTGCCATGCCCTCGACGAACAGCACCGGATGAGCGACGAGCTGCTGGCGTCCCCTCAGGTACCGGGCGCGGTTGCGAAGCCGGTCGAAGATCTCCGTCATCTCCACCACGGCCATGTACGGGTCCCGGGCCTCGACCCGAAACCGGAATCCGCCGCTGGTTCTGGGTGCGGCGTAGTCGGGAAATTGCTCAGCGAGCAGCACGCTCACCGCCGCCTTGTCGAGCCAGTGCGACGAGTTGAGCGCCACCTTGGCGGCCGGGATCTTCCCGTCCAGGACCACGAAGCCGGTGAAGGTTCTCGCTCCGTGCGCCTGGAGCTCCATGAACAACTCCAGGACGTCGGATGCGCAAGCGTCGGCGTCGAGTCGATCATTGAGCTGTCGGCGGAGGTGGTCCTGGTGAAACCCTTGGTCCAGCATGTGGGCGGTGATGTACCGGGCGGCCCGCTCCACGTCATAAGCCGGACCCGATGTGATCACTGTGTGCCAGCGTCGCAGGTAGCCGTTCTCCGCAAGGTCCGCGAGCAGGCCGAGGGACCGTTGCCCGCGTGTTCCCGCCCTGAGAGGACGCTTGCAGACCTCGTTGAGCTGCCTGCGGATCTGCCCGTCTCCGATGGCGGCGTCTCTGCCGAGGCGGGGCAACAGGGACTCTCGCGCGTACCAGGCGGTAGCCCCTTGGGAGAGCACGTGCCGGGACACCCAGTCGGCGGCCTCGACCGCCTCCCGCAGCGCCAGCACGGTGCCGAGATCCCATAGGCGCCGTTGCCATGGCTGCCACGACTCCAGGAGTTCGCAGATGCGCGCCTTGAGGAGTTCGCCTTGCCCGACCAATGTCCCCTGCCTTCTTTGAGTAGCTTGCGGTCACGCTGGGTATCGCTTACCGTGGAACCACGCTTAGGCAGGGGAGCCGCCCGCAAGGGCCGCTCCCCATCGCCTTTTTGGACCCGGTCGCCGCCCGATCCGTGGCAACGGCCCGTCCTTCTGTGGGACCGCGCTTAGGCAGGGGAGTCGTCCGTAAGGGCCGCTCCCTCCGGAATCGTCTTTCCGGGAGTCGGAGGCTTCGCCGGCCAGGACGCGTACAGCTCTCGGGGGAGGTCTCAGCGACTGGCCTCGGGGTGATTCTTGACCATCAAATGACGATACGCAATCGATCTGTGACTCTTCGTCCTCAAGTGAGGCCATGCGAGGAGAACCCGTCCGGGTGAATGGGTGCTACCGGCGGTGGGTGTTCCAGCGGGTGGGGTCGTCTTCTAGGGACTTGCGGTCCCAGTCGGCGTGGGTTGCGGCTGCCTCGTAGGTCGTCTGGAGGAAGTTCATCAGGGCGGTGTCGGGGTCTGCGGTGTCCGCTACGGCCTCGTAGGGGAGGAGGAACTGGCCGTTCTCCTGGCTGTAGTAGGCGCCGTCCGGGAGGACCGGGTGGTCGGCGAAGCCTGGAGGCTCGGGGTAGGCGTAGGCGTAGAAGGCGCCCTCCTCGCCGCCGCCCGGCCAGAAGCCGCAGCTCGACAGTTCGCGGGAGTAGCCCTCGACCATCACCCAGTCGCCGCAGTTGGGGGCGCCGCCGGGGTGGGG